>DATJIL010000024.1:0-29609 GCA_035493385.1 Rudaea sp. | reverse complement strand
CCACATCCTGAGCATCGAGGATCCGATCGAGTTCGTGCACACCGCGCAGAAGTGCCTGATCAACCAGCGCGAGGTGCACCGCGACACGCACGGCTTCAACGAGGCGTTGCGCTCGGCGCTGCGCGAGGACCCGGACTTCATTCTGGTCGGCGAAATGCGCGACGTCGAAACCATCCGCCTCGCGCTGACCGCCGCGGAAACCGGACACCTGGTGTTCGCCACCCTGCACACGAGTTCGGCATCCAAGACCATCGACCGCATCATCGACGTGTTCCCGGCGGCGGAAAAGGCCATGGTGCGTTCGATGCTGTCCGAAAGCTTGCGCGCGGTGATCTCGCAGTCGTTGCTCAAGAAAGTCGGCGGTGGCCGCATCGCCGCGCACGAGATCATGGTCGGCATTCCCGCGATCCGCAACCTGATCCGCGAGGACAAGGTCGCGCAGATGTATTCCTCGATCCAGACCGGCAGCCAGTACGGGATGCAGACGCTCGACCAGTGCCTGCAGGACCTCGTCAAGCGCGGACTCGTCACGCGCCAGCAGGCGATCGGTTACGCGAAGAACAAGGAAATCTTCAAGTGAGCACAGGATGCGCGCTTCCCGGCCAGCGCAGGACGCGCGCTGAGCCGGGATCCAGAATTCAGGAGTACCGCTCATGAGCGCCGTGGATTTCACCTCCTTCCTAAAATTGATGGTGCACAAGAAGGCGTCGGACCTGTTCATCACGGCCGGCGTGCCGCCTTCGATCAAGGTGCATGGGCGCATCGCGCCGATAACGCAGAACCCGCTCACGCCGCAGCAGTCGCGCGACATGGTGCTGAACGTGATGACGCCATCGCAGCGCGAGGAGTTCGAAAAGACGCACGAGTGCCAGTTTGCGATCGGCGTTTCGGGCGTGGGCCGCTTCCGCGTGTCGTGCTTCTACCAGCGCAACAACGTCGGCATGGTGCTGCGTCGCATCGAGACGCGCATCCCGACGGTGGAAGAACTGAACCTGCCACCGATCATCAAGACGCTGGCGATGACCAAGCGCGGCATCATCATTTTCGTCGGCGCCACCGGCACCGGCAAATCGACCTCGCTGGCGTCGATGGTGGGCTACCGCAACCAGAATTCGACCGGCCACATCATCACCATCGAAGACCCGATCGAATACGTGCACAAGCACGAGGGCTGCATCATCACCCAGCGCGAAGTCGGCATCGACACCGATACCTGGGAAAACGCGCTGAAGAACACGCTGCGCCAGGCGCCGGATGTCATCCTGATCGGCGAGGTGCGCACGCGCGAGACGATGGAGCACGCGATCAATTTCTCCGAAACCGGCCACCTGTGCCTGTGCACGCTGCACGCAAACAACGCGAACCAGGCGATGGACCGCATCATCCACTTCTTCGCAGCCGATCGGCGCGAACAGTTGTTCATGGACCTGTCGCTCAACCTCAAGGGCGTGGTCGCGCAGCAGCTCATCCCGACACCCGACGGCAAGGCGCGTCGCGTCGCGGTCGAGGTCATGCTCGGCACGCCGCTGGTGCAGGACTACATCCGCAAGGGCGAGATCCACAAGCTCAAGGACGTGATGAAGGAATCCACGAACCTGGGCATGAAGACCTTCGACCAGGCCCTGTTCGAGCTGTACCAGGCCGGCGAGATCTCCTACGAGGACGCGCTGCGCTACGCCGATTCGACCAACGAGGTGCGCCTGAAGATCAAGCTCGCCCAGGGCGGCGATGCGCACACGCTGTCGCAGGGCATGGATGGCGTGGAGCTGGTGGAGTCGTGAACGATTCCCGCGCCGCGCGGCGCGGGAATCTGGTTGCCATTACGGGTTCTGTTCGACCGTTTCGCGCAGCGCGATGCCGGTTGGCGTGGCGACCAGCTCGATGTCGGCCGAGCGGATCCAGTTTTCGTAAACCGCCATCATCTTCGACTGTTGCGCGAACTGCGCCTGCTTGTCCGCCGGCATCATCGCCTGAACCTTCTCGAAGGCATGCGTCAGCATGCCGTAGAACTTGCCGCTGAAACTCATGCGCATGAACACCGGTTCGTTCGCCGCCGGCGCGGCGAGATACGCGCCGAGTGTCGCGTCTTCGCCGTTGCCGATGGCGACGGCGAGCGCTTTCGGCGACATCGCCACGAATGCGGGCAAGTCCAGTTTCGGAATCGCTCCGGTGGGCAGCGCCACGGGTTTGCCGTCGGCGGCGATCTTCAGGTCCTTGAGTGGCGGCATGGCGAGTTGCGCCATCGCCAGTGCGGCGGCGGGATTGTCCGAACCCATCAGCAGCTTGCCGGAAAAAACCGGCATCGGAGTCGGACCCGCGCCGAGGTCGAAGCTGTCGAGCGTGAAGCGCGCGCCAGTCAGGTCGCTCGCCGGCGGCGGTACGGTGATGTCGATTTTTTTCTTGAAGTTCGCGAAACCGGAATTCAGTCCAGAGAGGCTGGGACAAGCGAACGGCTTGGCCGCGACCGCATCGGCCTGGGCGATCCAGAAATCCTTGAGTTTGAGCACCGGCAGCGACAGCGCCACGTCGAGCACGCCTTCACCCGGCTTGCCGGTACCGGGTGCGGTGCCGAGCGCGGCAGCGAGCTGCGCGGCCAGCGCCGGTTGCATTTCCAGTTGTGCACCGATGCGCACGCGTTGCACGCCGACCTCATTCGCGCCCATCACGAAGCGCGGGAACTTGCGCGCGAGGTCGAGATATTCAGCTTTGCAGGTCGCATCGCTGCCGCCGGTGGGCAATCCAAGCGCCTGCGCGATTTCGAGGTCGCTGCCCTGCGCCGGGCCGGTCAGGCGTTCGGCGATCTTGACGACATCGACGAAGCCTTCGCCGAAGTTCGAATAACCGTACTGTTTGGCGAGGTTGTCCAGGTCTGCGCCGTCCGCGATCGACTTGGCCGGGCGATCGATGCCGAGCAGGGTGCGCTTGAGCGCATCGCTGGCCTTGGCAGGCGCGAGGGTGGCGACGAATTGAGAGCCCTCGATCGCGAACATGGCCACGGCTTCTTCGTTGCCCAGGTACCAGTAATCCTGATCGCCGACTTTCGCGGTCGGCAGCGCGCCGCCGGACTTGTGTTCGATGTCGGCGATGGTGGCGCGGAATTTGGTTGCGTCGCCGAGTTCGAAGCGCAGCACGGGCACCAGACCCACGCCGTAGAAGGCGATGCGCATGTCGGGCCTGAGGCCGAGCTCGCGCAGCTTGTCCCAGGTGTCGTGCGTCTTGAGCGTGTCGATCAGTGCGCGCGCGGCGGCGATCGCGTGTGAATCGTCGGGTTTGGCCGCAGCGAAGCGGTCGAGCGCGTTCTCGTAGACACCGAGCGCCACGGGCAGGTATTCGTGCATGCGCCGCGACCACTGCTCGGTGACGGCCTTGGGCGTGGGTTCGATGTTGGCGTAAACGTAGGGCGTATCTGCCGGCACGAAGGCGAGCGGTGCGGCGTTATCGACGGATTTCCTGGCGCAGGCGGCGAGCACGGTCGCGCCAACGACGAGCGCGGCAAAACGGTAACGGCGTTGCATGGCTTTTCCCGGATGGGCCGCGGGCGCGGCTGGGGAATTATGCCTTGTCGGCGAGCAGTTCGGCCAATGCGGCCATGCGCACGAATACGCCGTTGGCGACCTGTTCCAGGATCAGCGATTGCGGTCCGTCGGCGACGTCGCTCGCGATTTCCACGCCGCGGTTGATCGGGCCCGGATGCATGACGCGGCAGTCCGGCGCGGCGCGGCGCAGGCGCTGCGCGGACAGGCCGTAACGCTGGAAATACTCGGCCTCGGACGGAATCGCTGCCGCCTGCATGCGCTCCTTTTGCAGGCGCAACATGATGGCAACGTCCACATCGGCGATCGCTTCGTCGAAATCGTGGAAAATGCGACATTGTGGAAATTCGCTCGCCTGCGGGGCCAGTTCCGGCGGCGCGCACAGGCGAATTTCGCGCACGCCGAGCGCGGCGAGCGCGTGCACGTCCGATCGCGCGACGCGCGAGTGGCGTATATCGCCACAGATTGCCACGCACAGCCTCGAGAAATCCGCAACGTGTCGGCGCAGCGTCAGCGCATCGAGCAGGCCTTGCGTCGGATGCGCGCGGTTGCCGTCGCCGGCGTTGAGCACCGCGGCATTGGAGCGTAGATTCGCGGCGATGAATTCCGGCGTGCCCGACTCCTTGTGGCGCACGACGAAGGCATCGCAGTGCATGGCTTCGAGCGTGTGCACGGTATCGAGCAAGGTCTCGCCCTTGACCGTGGACGAGCTGGCGATGTCGAAATTGATCACTTGCGCGCCGAGGCGCTGCGCGGCCAGGTCGAACGAGGTGCGGGTGCGTGTGGACGGCTCGAAGAACAGGTTGATGACGGTGCGCCCGCGCAGCAGGTCCAGCGGGCGCGTGCCGCCGCGGCTTTGCGCGCGCAGGTCTTCCGCACGGTCGAGCAGGGCAACGATCATCGCGCGCGGCAAGCCTTCGAGCGTGAGCAGATGGCGCAAGCGGCCGTTGGCGTCGAATGGTGTGGCGGATGCGTTGTCCATTTTTATGCGTTTTGCCCGAGCCAGGTTTCGATGATGATTTCCGCCGCGACCGCATCCAGCGCCGCGGCATGCTTGCGCCTGGCCTGTCCGCTGGCGCGGCGTTGCGCAAAGCGCTGCGCGGCTTCGCGCGAACTCAGGCGTTCGTCCACGAGCTGCGTCGGCAGCTTGCTGCGTGCGCCGATCTGCGCGGCGAATGCGCGCGCCGCCGCGCTGTTTTTCTGTTCTTCGCCACCCATCGTCAGCGGCAGGCCGACCAGCAGGATCTGCGGCCGCCACTCGCGCATGAGCGCATCCACGCGCGGCCAATCCGGGCCCTGCGCGCCGTTCGCGATCACCTCGAGCGCACGCGCGGTGCGCGTCAACGCATTGCCGACCGCGACGCCGATGCGGCGCGCGCCGTAGTCGAAGCCGAGCGCGGTTGAAACTGTTTCAGGCGTGGCCGGCATAGTCGGTCAGACTGGCGATATTGACTCCCACCAGATTCGCCGCCGCTTCCCAACGCGTCTCCAGCGGTGTGGAAAACAGAATCGCTTCGTCCGCCGCGCAGGTCAGCCAGGCGTTTTCCTTCAGCTCGTTCTCGATCTGCCCGGGGCTCCAGCCGGCATAACCGAGCGCGACGATGGCGTCCGCCGGCCCGGTGCCCTCGGCCATCGCGGCGAGCACGTCGCGCGAGGTCGTCACGCACAGGCGCTCGGAAATCCTGTACGAGGATTCCCAGTCGCCGGGCGGCGCGTGCAGCACGAAGCCGCGCTCGGGTTGTACCGGCCCGCCGATCAGCACCGGCGCTTCGCTGACGCGGCTGAACTCGGACTTGATGTTCATCTGCGCGAGCACGTCGCCGAGCCGGTATTCGGACAGGCGGTTGATGAGCAGGCCCATCGCGCCGTCCTCGCCGTGCTGGCAGACGAACGCCACGCTGCGCTTGAACAGCGGGTCGCGCGTGCCCGGCATCGCGATCAGGAACTGGTTGGCGAGGGAGGACGTCGATTGCATGCGGTCATTGTACCGCTAGTGGGTTCATCGATTCCTGAGGATATCGCCCGGCAAGAACTGCCAGGTGCGCGTGATGTACAACTCGTCGATGCCTTCGTCCTTGGGGATCGGCGGAAACGGCGCCGCCAGGCGCACGATGCGAATCGCGGCGTCGTCGAGGATCTTGTGTCCGCTGGAGTGGATCACGTCGACGTTCTTGATCTCGCCCTTGCGATTGAGCGCGACGGTGAGCACGAGGTCGCCGTGCACGTGCTCGCGTCGCGCCTCGTCCGGATAGTTGAGGTTGCCGATGCGTTCCACGCGCGCGACCCAGGCCGACATGTAGGCGGCGTAGGCGTATTCCTTGGTGTTGGCCGAGATGTATTTCTTGTGCGGGCGCTTGGCATAGGCCTGGCTTTCGCGCTGGATTTCGGTGGCGAGCTTGGCCATCTCCAGTTTCGTCTGCAGCATGTCGTGCAGGGTCGGTTGCGGCAACGGCGGTTGGTCCGGCGTTTCGTGTTCGCTGCGCACGGAAAAATCCGCTTGCCGCGTAGTGAGCATTTCGCGCTCGCTCGGCGGCGAGGGCCGCGGCGCGGATGCGCGCAGGGGCCGTGGCGCGACGCCGGGCTCCGGCTTGTTCACCGGGCTGGACACGAGCGCGCTCGGACGCAACGCGCGTTCGCTGTCGCCGCCGCCGCTGTTGTTGGCTTGGGCGAGGAAGTCCGCCTGGGTTGGCTTCTGCCCCGACGCCGATTGCACCAGGATCACGTCCAGCGAGGGCAGGCTCGGCGCCGGTTTTTCGTAGGCGAAGGTGAGTCCGAGCGCGAGCACGCCGTGGAAGATCAGCGAGAACAGGAACGTCACGCTGAGGCGGTCGCGACTGCCGATGGCCGGTGCCGCGGCGCTCATCGCGGCCTGCATTTCGCCTCGATCGCGTCGAACAACTGCCCGGCTATATTCAGGCCGAATTGCGCATCCAGTTCGCGGATGCAGGTCGGCGAGGTGACATTGACTTCGGTGAGGAGTCCGCCGATCACGTCCAGGCCGACGAACAGCATGCTGCGCGCGCGCAGTTCAGGCCCGACCTGGTTGGCAATCCAGCGCTCACGCTCGTTCAACGGCATGCCCACGCCCTTGCCGCCGCGCGCCAGGTTGCCGCGGAATTCGTCGCCCTGCGGCACGCGCGCCAGCGCGTACGGTACCGCTTCGCCGTCGATCAGCAGGATGCGCTTGTCGCCGTCGCGGATTTCTTCCAGATAGCGCTGCGCCATCGCGTACTGATGGCCGTTGTCGGTCAGCGTTTCCAGGATCACGTTGAGATTCGGATCGCTGCGTGCGCTGACGAAGATCGAACGCCCGCCCATGCCGTCGAGCGGTTTGAGCACGATTTTGTCGTGCGCGGCGGCGAAGCGCTTGAGCTCGGCCGCGTCGCGCGCGACCAGGGTCGGCGGAATGCACTGCGGGAAACGCAGCGCGAAAAGTTTTTCGTTGGCGTCGCGCAGGGAGCGCGGATCGTTGACCACGAACGCACCGCCGGCCTGGGCCAGTTCCAGCACCATCGTGTCGTAGACGAACTGCGCATCGACGGGCGGATCCTTGCGCGCCAGGATCACGTCGACTTCGCGCAAATCGCGCCAGTGCGGCGCGTCGAGTTCGAACCAGTTGCGCGCGTCATCGCGCACGCGCAGGCCCTGCGCCCGTGCCCAGGGCGCAGCGTCGCGGATCGCGAGCGAGCCTTGCGTCAGGTAGAGCAATTCGTGCCCGCGGCGCTGCGCCTCGAGCAGCATCGCGAAGCTGGAGTCCTTTTCGATGTGGATGGATTCGATCGCATCCATCAGCATGGCCACGCGCAGACTCATGCCTTTTCGCTCCGCCGACCATCGATGTTGGCACGGGAAATGCTGGTTTCTTGTGGAATATTTTGCGGCATTGCAGAAACGCGCGACGGTGGATACGGGGCTATACTAGCATCGCGGTGTGTCAGCCAAGGGCTCGCATTCGCCGGCAGGAGCCGGCCATGGCGGCGAGTTTTTCCCGAGCAAAAATGACGGGTTAGCGGATTTACTTGACATATTTGCTAAGTATTGGTTAAACAGGCTCGGAACAGGCGCGTGCGTCGCCGCGCGGAACCGGCACAACAGCCGAATTCTGCCGCCGGTTTGACGCACACATCATGCACTCCTTGCGGTTGGGGGTTTTGGACGTGGAACACACAGAGAAAGATGGCAACCTGGCCGGCCTGAAGGTCATGGTCATCGACGACTCGAAAACGATCCGCCGCACCGCCGAAACCCTTTTGAAAAAGGAAGGCTGTGACGTCGTCACGGCGACCGACGGTTTCGAGGCGTTGGCGAAGATTTCCGACCAGCAGCCGCACATCATTTTCGTCGACATCATGATGCCGCGCCTGGACGGCTACCAGACCTGCGCGCTGATCAAGAACAACCAGATGTTCAAGGCGACGCCGGTGATCATGCTGTCCTCCAAGGACGGCCTGTTCGACAAGGCGCGCGGCCGCATTGTCGGATCCGAACAATATTTGACCAAACCGTTCACCCGCGAAGAATTGCTCGGCGCGATCCGCCGGCATGTCGTGACGAAGTGAACGCGGAGGCCATCCGGGCAAACAAGGGGCAAACGATGGCGCATATTCTCATCATCGACGATTCGCCGACCGACGTGCGCGTGTTCACCACGCTGCTGGAAAAGAACGGTCATCGCGTCAGCAGCGCGGCCAGCGCCGAGGAGGGCATCGCTGCGGCCAAGCGCGAGCGGCCGGACCTCGTCATCATGGACGTGATCATGCCCGGCATGAACGGTTTCCAGGCCACGCGCACACTCAGCCGCGACGCCGACACCTCGGCGATTCCGATCCTCATCGTCACCACCAAGTCGATGGAAACCGACCGCGTCTGGGGCCTGCGCCAGGGCGCCAAGGATTTCATGGTGAAACCTGTCGCCGAGTCCGAACTGCTCGGCCGCATCCAGAAACTGCTTACGGGCTGATTGCCGATGGCTGCCGTCTTCGACTCGCCGCTGCTGTCCCCGTTCGAGGCTCTCGCCGACTACGAGCGGCGCAGTCTCGCGCACGTGGCCGGCATGCCCGAGCAGATCGAGGCGCCGGGCCTGTGGCGCGGCATCGGCTTCCGCATCGGCCAGCGCTATCTCGTCAGCGGCATCAACGAGGTCAACGAAATTCTGACGCCGCCGGCGCTGACGATCGTGCCCGGCACGCGTGGCTGGCTGCTCGGCGTCGCCAACGTGCGCGGCAACCTGGTGCCGGTGATCGATCTCAAGCAATACCTCGAGGGTGAGCGCACGCAAGCCACCGATTCGAGCCGCGTGCTGCTCGTGCGCCAGGCCGGCGGCAGCGTCGGCCTGCTGATCGACGAGGTGCTAGGCCAGCGCAGCTTCTCCGAGGAGCAGCGCGCCGAGGCCATCGGCGAGGACGACGAGCGCTACGGCCGATTCGTCGGCGAGAAATATCCGCTGGGCGAGATGCACTGGGGCCAGTTCAGCATGGCGACCCTGGTGCGTTCGCCCGATTTCGTACAGGCCGCGGCCTAGCGCCGTGGCGATCGCAGCTTGCAAGGGGCATAAGTTATGAGCGTGACGACAGGCGCAGTGGGCGGGAAGGAACGGGCGGGCGCCAATACCCTGCTCGTGGTGTTGCTGATCGCGGCCATCCTGGTTGCCGTGGTCGACTTCGGCTGGCTGACCTACAACGCGTCGCAAGACGCCAAGGCCAGCGCCCTGGTCACCAAGATCCAGGTGCTGTCGCAGCAGTTGTCGACCGTGGCGAATGCTGCCGCGGGTGGCAACATCGACGCGTTCAAGAGCCTGGAACAAACGCGCAACACCGTCGACGACCTGCTCAACAAGCTGAGCAAGGGTGACAAGACTACCGGCATGCAAGGTTACGGCGACGTTTCCGGCGTCGCCAAGGAAATTGGCGACCTGGACAAGGCCTGGCAGCCGCTGAACACGAATGCGACCAAGATTCTCGATTCCAAGGAACAGGTGCTCAATACCTCCGCGGTCGCCGCCGACTTCAACAGCAAGATGCCCGTGCTCAACTCGCGCATGGACGAAGTGGTGAAGATCCTCACCGAAAAGAACGGTTCGCCCAACCAGGTGATGATTTCCTCGCGCGAAATGCTGCTCGCCGACCGCATGCAGCGCCGCGTGCAGACCATCGTGCAAGGCGGCGAAGAAGCCCAGTCCGCCGCGGACGGCCTGCAGCGCGACGCGCAGTTGTACGGCGCGGTGCTGGCCGGCCTCATCAGCGGTAACCCGGACTTGAACATCCGCGCAATGGACAACCCGAACGCGCGCCAGATTCTCACCGACATGAACAAGTCGTGGACCGACCTCGTCGGCGATCCGGTCAAGAAGCTGCTCGATTCCGCCTCGGCCCTGCAGGACGTGAAGCAGGCCGCCGACCAGGCTTCGATCGACTCGCAGACCATGCTGCTCAAGGCCGATCCGGTTTCCGTGCGCCTGGGCGAACTGCAATCGCGGCGCGTGTTCCCGAACCTGTTCGTCGGCGTCATCGCGGCGGGTGCGGCGATCTTCCTCGTCATCCTGTTGATCGCCAGCCAGATCCGCAGCCAGCGCCAGCGCTACCAGGTCACCGCCGAACTGAACCAGCGCAACCAGGAAGCCATTCTGCGCTTGCTCGACGAAATGGGATCGCTGGCCGAAGGCGACCTCACGGTGAAGGCGACGGTTACCGAAGACATCACCGGCGCGATCGCGGACTCGGTCAACTTCGCGGTCGAGGCGCTGCGCTCCCTGGTGACGACGATCAACGACACCGCCTTGCACGTATCGACTTCGGCGCAGGAAACCCAGGCCACCGCCATGCACCTTGCGGAAGCCGCCGAACACCAGGCGCAACAGATCACTTCCGCGTCGGCTGCGATCAATGAAATCGCGGTCTCCATCGACGAAGTCTCGAAGAACTCGGCCGAGTCGGCGGACGTGGCGCAACGCTCGGTGCAGATCGCCTCGAAGGGTGCCGGCATCGTGCGCCAGACGATCCAGGGCATGGACTCGATTCGCGACCAGATCCAGGAAACCTCGAAACGCATCAAGCGCCTCGGCGAATCCTCGCAGGAAATCGGCTCCATCGTCGAACTGATCAACGACATCGCCGAGCAGACGAACATCCTGGCCTTGAACGCCGCCATTCAGGCCGCGTCCGCCGGCGAGGCGGGCCGCGGCTTCGCGGTGGTCGCCGACGAAGTGCAGCGACTGGCCGAGCGCGCGTCCGGCGCCACACGCCGAATCGAAACGCTGGTGCAGACGATTCAGGCCGATACCAACGAAGCGGTCACCTCGATGGAACAGACCACGTCCGAAGTGGTGGCAGGCGCACGCCTGGCCGAGGACGCCGGCCTGGCCCTGGGCGAGATCGAAAAGGTGTCGAACGACCTGGCCGACCTGATTCAGAACATTTCCGAAGCGGCGCGCCAGCAGTCGGCCGCGGCGACGAACATTTCCGCGACCATGAACGTGATTCAGGAAATCACCACGCAGACTTCGGTCGGCGCCAGCCAGACCGCCGAGTCGATCGGCAACCTGGCGCAACTGGCCGCGGACCTGCGCCGTTCGGTGCAGGACTTCAAGCTGCCGGCGTAAAGGGCCAGACGAAGCGTCGCGGTGTGCATGCGGCGAGGGGCTTTGTCGATGAACGCGGAAGTTCGGATGTACGGGTCGGTGGAGGTTGGTATAGCGCATGTCGGTTGCCGCCGGGACTTTCTCGCCGCTGATGGCCATGCCGGGCATGGACGACAGCGAGTTCGAGCGCTGGGCAAGCCTGCTCGAGAAGCGCACGGGCGTTGTCGTGCCGCTCAAGCGCAAGGCCTTCCTGGTCACCAGCGTGCGCGGGCGCATGCGCGAAACCGGACATGCGGATTTCGAATCCTATTTCCGCGACCTGCAGAAGATTCCCGAAGGCGCGATCGAGTGGACGACGTTGGTCGATCGCCTGACCGTGCACGAAACACATTTCTTCCGCCACCCGCCGTCGTTCGACCTGATCGTGCGCGAATGGCTGCCGCGGATGGCCACCGATCCGGCGCGCAACACGCTGCACGCGTGGAGCGTGGGTTGCTCGAGTGGCGAGGAGGCCTACACGCTGGCGATGGTGCTGGACAAGCACCTGGCCGAGCGCGGCGGCAAGTCGTATTTCGGCGTGACGGCGACGGACGTGAGTCTGCCGGCCTTGGCCGTTGGTCGCGCCGGACTTTACCCGCGGCAGAAAATGGACGAGATTCCGCAAGCGTACCGCGAGGCGTACTGCGAGGCGCTGGACGCGGACAGCTTCCGCATCCACGAAGCGTTGCGCAAGCGTGTGGGTTTCGCCCAGTTCAACCTGCTCGACGCGGTCGGCGCGTCGATGAAGCGGCTGGACCTGATTTTCTGCCAGAACGTACTGATCTATTTCGCCCGCGAGCGGCGCCGCGACCTGCTGGCCACGCTCGCGAACCTGCTCAAGCCCGGTGGCCTGCTGGTACTCGGGCCGGGCGAAGTGACGCAGTTCGCGCACGCGCAGCTCGCGCGCGTGGACAATCGCAATGTGCTGGCTTTCCGGCGCACGAGTTGAGAGAAAGACCATGAAGCTGCAAGACGACAACATCGACTTCACCACGCTCAACTGGGTCAAGCAGGAGCTCGACGAGACCCTCAAGCAGGCGCGCCAGTCGCTCGAAGCCTATGTCGAGGATCCGGCCGACTCGAGCCTGATGCGCTTCTGCGCGACCTACCTGCACCAGGTGCAGGGTACGCTGCGCATGGTCGAGTTGTACGGCGCGGCGATGGTCGTGGAGGAGATGGAGCGCGTTGCCCTGGCCCTGCTCGACGGCCAGATCAAGGCCAAGGACGACAGCTACTCGGTGCTCATGCGCGGCATCGTGCAGTTGCCCGATTACCTCGAACGCCTGCAGAGCGGACACAAGGACATCCCGATCGTCCTGCTGCCGCTGCTCAACGACCTGCGCGCGACGCGCGGCGAGAAACTGCTGACCGAATCCGTGTTGTTCTCGCCGGATTTGTCCGCGCCGCTGCCCAGCGCGGCTAGCGGCGCCGCGCAGGCCACGCCGGAACTCGAACTCAAGGCCGAGGCGGCGCGCCTGCGCTCCGCGTTCCAGTTGTCGTTGCTGCGCTGGATCCGTGACGACTCCGCGAGCGTGCAATTGACGCGCCTGATCGAGATGCTCGACCGCCTGCGTACGGCCTGCACGCAGGAAGACGCCTGCCGCCTGTGGTGGGTTGCCGCCGGCGTGCTCGAAGGCGTCGCCTCCGGCGCGGTCGAGGCGAATGCGGCGGTGAAACTGCTGTTCGGCAAGGTCGACCGCGAGATCAAGCGCCTGGTCGATTCCGGCGAAACGGGTTTCCGTGTTTCGCCGCCGTCCGATCTGACCAAGAATCTGCTGTTCTACATCGCCCACTCCGATGCCGCCGGCGAACGCGCGGCGGCGATCCGCGCCACCTACAAACTCGATACCCTGCTGCCGAGCGAGAAGGAGCTCGAACACGCCAAGGGTTCCATCTCGGGCCACAACCGCAGTCTGCTCGACACCGTGTCGGTGGCGATCAAGGACGACCTGATGCGCGTGAAGGAGGCATTGGACATCTTCCTGCGCGCGCAGAATCCGGACCCGACCGAACTGATGGCCCAGGTCGACGCGCTCGACCGCGTCGGCGACACGCTCGGCATGCTCGGCCTGGGTGTGCCACGGCGCGTGGTCACCGAACAGCGCAAGGTCGTCGAGGAAATGGCGAACAAGTCGCGCCCCGCCGACGAAACGACCCTGCTTGACGTGGCCGGCGCACTGCTTTACGTCGAAGCTTCGCTGGACGACCACATCGACCGCCTCGGCGCGGATGCCGGCGAGCAAACCGGCGGCGGCCCCGGAGCGCAGGGCCTGGAATTGCCGAAGGCCGAAGCGCGCAAGATCCTCGATGCGCTGATGAAGGAAGCCACGGCCAACATCGGCCAGGCCAAGCAGGACATCGTCGCCTTCATCGAATCGCCGTGGGATCACTCCAAGGTCGAACCGATTCCGGCGCTGCTCGACGAGATTGCAGGCGCCTTGCGCATCCTGGACCTGAACGACGCGGCGCAACTGATGAAGGGCATCGTGCGCTTCATCCAGGTCGAATTGCTGCGCCACCGCCGCGTGCCGACCGCCGAGCAGATGGACAAGCTCGCCGATGCGCTGGCATCGATCGAGTATTACCTGGAAGCCACGCACGACCAGCGCGGCGGCCGCGAGCGCATCCTCGACGTGACCCGGCAGAGCCTGACCGCGCTCGGCTACTGGCCCGTGCCGCCCGATGATGACGGCGGCGACGGATTGCCGGGCGTACCGCCGCTGCCCGCGCAGGCCGCAGCCGCCCCTGCGCCTAAGACATCCACGACTGCCGCGGCATTCACCGCACCGCCTGCCGCACCGCCGACTTCGCCGGCCGCTATTGCGATGGCGGATGCGCACCAGGGCGACTATCCACGCTGGGGCGAGGATATTCCCGCCAGCGGCGAGGCCGGACTGAAGCCCGATGCGAGCGCTGCCGAGAATCCGGCGGAGATGCCGAGCATCGAGTTGACCGACGAGAGCATCGACGAATACATCGCGCGCATGGACAAGGGCGAGGAATCGCCCGCGCACGCCGAACCGATGCCGACGCCGGCGCATGCGATCGAAATCGAACCGGCCGTCGACGTGGCGCCGGGCCGGGGACTCGAAGACCTGGTCGTCGGCGAATTGCCCGCCACCGAATCATCCGCGCACGACCTGGCCGGGTTGCGCCTGATCGAGACACAGGCTACCGCGACGCCGGCGCCGAACGTGCGCTACGTCGAAGTCGAGGAAGAAATCGAGGAAGAAGTTGCGGATTCCGATGCCGCGGCGGTGACCGACGCCAGCTTCGCGGCGGTGCAATCGGACGACATCGACGAGGAAATCCGCGAGGTGTTCGTCGAGGAAGTGCAGGATGAAATCGACAACCTCGGCCGCAGCCTGCCGGCATGGAAAGCCGACGTCAACGATTTCGAGAAACTCAAGCCGATCCGGCGTTCGTTCCACACCCTGAAAGGTTCCGGTCGTCTGGTCGGCGCCTTGGCGCTGGGCGAGTTCAGCTGGAAAGTCGAGAACATGCTCAACCGCGTGCTCGACAAGACCATCCCGCCCGGGCAGCCGGTGCTGGCGCTGGTGGAAACCGCCATCGGCACGTTGCCGGAATTGCTGCGCGCGCTGCGCGGCGAGGGCAATCCCACCGCCGACATCGGCCAGATCATGGCCGTGGCCGACCGCGTCGCCGCGGGCGAGGAGGCCTATGTGCGCAGCAGCGCGCCGGCACGCACGAAGCGCGTCAAGCGCATCGTCAAGCGCCTGGTCGCGGTGGTGGATGAAACACCACCGGCCGCAGCCCCCGCCGAGCTGAGCGCCACGGTCGACATCGAACGCGCCTTCGACGCCGCGCCGGAGGAAGTCGCCGCATTGGCGGGCGGCGATGTCGCCGAACAGGCGGCGTTCGCGGTCGGTCCGTTGCCGAACGTGGATCCGGTGCTGTTCGAGATTCTCAAGAGCGAAGTCGCCGCGCACCTGGCTGCGATCGACGGCTATCTTTCCGATTGGCGTTCCAATCCGTCGTTGCCGGTCAGCGAGCCGTTGCTGCGCGCCGTGCACACGCTCAATGGCGCGATCGCGATGGTGGATATTCCCGCGATCACGTACGTGTTGGCGCCGTTGGAGGGCTATACGAAGCGCCTGCGCGCCGGCAATCGCACGCTCGATGCCGACGGCGCGACAGCACTCGGCGAAGCCTCCGCGCTGGTGCACGACTGCATCGCCGCGCTGGAAACCCCGCATCCGCAGATGCCGGACTCCAGCGCACTCGCGGCGCGCATCGCGGAGCTGCGCGACCGCCTGCCGGAACCGGAAATGATGCACGTGCTGTTTTCCGAAGCACATGCGCAAGAAGTGCCGGCTGCGCCGGAGCCGGCTGCCGCCGAATCCGAACTGCCGGCGCACGACGACGAGGCCGCCTTGCTCGCCGAACTCGGCGCGCTGGAAAGCGAAGCGCGCGCTGATGCCGAGATGCCGAAGGCCGCTGATGCGCCTGCGGAGATTTCCGCCGTAGCGGACGCAGACGACGAGACCGCGCGCTGGCTGCGCGAATTCGAGCAAGCGCAAGCCGCCGAAACCCATGCGCCGGTGGAGGAAGCCGCTCTCGCCGCGATCGGGCCCGCGAAACCGGTCGAAGCGCCGGCCGAATTGGCAGAAACGGAACTGCTGTCGTTCGAAGACTTGCCTGCGCAGGCCGAGATTCCCGCGCCGGTCGAACCCGAACATGCTGTCGAGCCGGAAATCCCGGTGCAGGAGCCGACACCGCCCGCAGCGGTGGCCGCGATCGAGCCGGCACCGGCGCTGCCCGAGTCGTCGGTCAACCTGCCGCCGTTGCTCGACGATCCACAGCCGGATGGCAAACTCGAATTGCCGGATCTGGACGAGGACCTGCTCGAAATCTTCGTGCAGGAAGGCGCCGACATCCTGGATCACTCCGATGCGCTGATGGCGAAGCTGCGCGAAGCGCCGCAGGACCGCGAACTCATCACCGGATTGCAGCGCGACCTGCACACGCTCAAGGGCGGCGCACGCATGGCCGGCCTTGCCCCGATCGGCGACCTGTCGCACGCGATGGAATCGCTGTTCGAAGCAATCAGCGACAACCGCCACGTCGTCGACCGCATCACCGTCGAATCGCTCGAGCGCGGATTCGACCGTCTGCACGGCCTGGTGCAGCGTGTGTCGAGGCATCAGGCCGTCGCCATGCCCGAGCATGCGATTGCGCGTTTCGAAGGATTGGTTTCGGGCGAATTGCTGGCGGCGTTGGCAGCAGTTTCCGCTGCGCCCGCCGCTCCGGCGATCGACGCTCCGACTCCCGCCACGACAACGGCGCCCATGCATGCGCCAGTACCGGCGGCGGCGAAATCGGCCGCGCGCCTGGCGCCGCGTGCACTGCCCGCGATCGAGGAAGAAGTCCAGCAGCACGCGCCGCAGGAAATGATCCGCGTGCGCTCGGATCTGCTCGACTCGCTGGTCAACTATGCTGGCGAAGTGTCGATCTACCGTTCGCGTCTGGAACAGCAGATCTCGACGTTCCGTTTCAACCTGGTCGAGTTCGAGCAAACCGTCAGCCGCCTGCGCGACCAGTTGCGCAAGCTCGAGTTGGAAACCGAGGCGCAGATCCTGTCGCGCTACCAGCGTGAGGCCGAATCTTCCGAATCCACGTTCGATCCGCTGGAACTGGATCGCTTCAGCCAGTTGCAGCAGCTCTCGCGCGCACTCGCCGAATCGGTGTCGGACTTGGTCTCGATCCAGGGCCTGCTCGACGATTTGACGCGCCAGTCCGAAACCCTGCTGCTGCAGCAGTCACGCGTTTCGTCCGACTTGCAGGAAGGCCTCATGCGCACGCGCATGGTGCCGTTCGACTCGCTCGTGCCGTCCTTGCGCCGTACCGTGCGCCAGGCCGCGCAGGAAACCGGCAAGCGCGCCCAGTTGAAAGTGGAAGGCGCGCAGGGCGAAATGGATCGCAACCTGCTCGAGCGCATGAAAGCGCCGTTCGAGCACATGCTGCGCAACGCGCTCGCGCACGGCATCGAATCGCCCGAAAGCCGCTCCGCTTCCGGCAAGCCCGGCGAAGGCACGGTCACCATCCACGTCAGCCGCGAGGCGACGGAAGTCGTGTTGCGTGTGGCCGACGACGGCCGCGGCATGGACCGCGACGCGATCCGGCGCAAGGCGATCGAGCGCGGCCTGCTCAAACCCGACGTGCAATTGTCCGATCGAGATCTCTATGGCTTCATCCTGGAAACCGGTTTTTCCACTGCCGAACAGGTGACCCAGCTCGCCGGCCGCGGCGTCGGCATGGACGTGGTGCACAACGAGATCAAGCAGCTCGGCGGTTCGCTCGCCATCGATTCGGTGCGCGGCGCCGGCAGCACCTTCATCATCCGTCTGCCGTTCACGTTGGCGGTGACGCAGGCGATTCTGGTGCGCCTCGGGGAGGCGACCTACGCGGTGCCGATGTCCTCGGTGCAGGGCGTGGTGCGCATCGCGCACGACGACCTGGAGCGGCGCCTGAGCCAGCCCAACCCGGCCTACAACTATGCCGGCGAGGAATTCCTGATCTACGAGCTGTCGCAACTGCTCAACGTGCCGGCCTCGCGTATGGCCGACGAGACGCAGTTGCCGCTGCTGATGACTCGTACCGGTGACCAGCGTGCCGCCGTGCGCATCGACAGCGTCATCGGTTCGCGCGAAATCGTGGTCAAGTCGGTTGGTCCGCAGATCAGCTCGATCCCCGGCATCTTCGGCGCGACGATCATGGGCGATGGTTCGGTCGTGATGATTCTCGACCTTGCCCCGCTGGTGCGCCGCAGCGCTGCGTTGCGCGAGCGCGCGGAAGCCGCGGGCGAGGCAGCGTTGCTGCCGGCGGCACCCGCCGCTCCGGTCGAGCCCGCGATCGAGCAGCGCGCGCATCCTCTGGTCATGGTGGTGGACGATTCGATCACCATGCGCAAGGTCACCACGCGCGTGCTCGAGCGCAACGACATGGACGTGGTCACCGCGAAGGACGGCCTGGACGCGGTCGAGAAACTGCAGGACAAGGTGCCGGACATCATGCTGCTCGACGTGGAAATGCCGCGCATGGACGGCTACGAGCTGGCCACCTACATGAAGAACGATCCGCGCCTGAAACAGGTGCCGATCATCATGATCACCTCGCGCACGGGCGAAAAGCATCGCCAGCGCGCGTTCGAAATCGGCGTGGAGCGCTACCTCGGCAAGCCTTACCAGGAAGCCGACCTGCTGCGCAACGTGCAGGAAACCCTGAGCGCCAAGAACCCGGGATTGCATCGTGCCTGAGTCCAACGCCATCGCGGTTGCGCTGCTGTACCAGGCCGGACAGCTCGGCAGCCACTTGAAAAACGCGCTCGGCGAGCTCGGTGCCGCCGTGGTCTACGAGGCGGCACCGGCCAGCGTCGACCGCGACGCGCTGGAGAATTCCGGCGCGCGCGTGGTCATCGTCAACCTCGATGCCGAGAGCGACCACTACATCGACGCGCTGTACGACTTGCTCGATGCCGGCGACTACGAAGTCGTTTTCAACGACGCGCAGGTGTCGTCGAACCTGCAAGGCTGGGATCAGGCGCGCTGGGTGCGGCATTTGGGTTCGAAGATCCTGCGCAAGCCAGAGATCATAGAGCCGCCGCGCCCGCCCGGCGCGCAGGCCGTGCCGACGCCGGTGCAGAAATCGGCGTCCGGCGTGCCGGTCGCGGAAAAGCCGGGACCGGCGCCTCTCACACCGGTTGCGCCGGCGCCCGTCGTGGAGAACGTGCCGGCCTCGGAACGCCCGACAGTAAAAATGCCGCTGCCGCCGGCGCTATCGGCCGAGCCGATAGCCAAGGCAGCGCCGCCGCAGCAAGCTGCCGTAGGCGTCGATGCGACCGAACTCGCCGAGTTCGCCAAGCTGCTCGATACGCCGGCCACCGAACCGTCGCCGCCCGCGCTGACCGCGACGCTGGCGCCCATCCCCGATCTGGGCGACTTTGCCGCCGAGCTCGACGCACTGTTCGCCACGGCGGATACCAAATCCGCGGGGGCACCGGCGGCGGCAAAAGCGCCTGCTGCCGACGAATTCGATATTGCCTTGCCGACGGATTTCGACCTCGCGCTGGATGAGGCCGCGCCCGTGCCCGCGATGGAGCTGGATGCGCTCGACATTCCCGTGGATGCGGTCGCCGCGCCCGCGCCGCCGAAAACGGAACACGCCGAGGAACTGCACGACGAATTTCCCGCGATCTTCGATCAACTCGATGTCGATGCTGCCGCGGTGCCCGAGGCGAAAAACCCGGAATTCAAGCCGGCCGAGCGACCGGTCGCGGAACCCGAATCCGAACCGGCGTTGCCGATGCAATGGTCGCTGGAAGGCGACGATGCGCAGCCGGTAACCGGCAGGGCCAGCTTCGGTATCGAGAAGATGTCAGCCGAGGAATTCCTCGCGCCGCAGGTCGATACACCCGCAAAACCCGCGGTGCCGGAGCCAGTATCCTCGCTGGAACTCGTGCCGATGGAAGAAGCCGTCGCGCCGAGCCAGCACAATCCGGATTATCTCCACGATCAGCGGCTCGACGAAGCGCAGGTGGCAAAACCGCTCAAGGTCGGCACCGGTGCGGGAATTTCCCGCGTCGTGGTGCTCGGTGCCTCGATCGGCGGGCCGGAAGCGGTGCGCGATTTCCTCGGCGCGCTGCCGGCCGGATTCCCGGCACTGTTCGTTCTGGCCCAGCACATGGGCGAAGAATTCCTCGAACTGATGTCGGCGCAGTTGCGCAAATCGATCGCCCTGACCGTGCGCAATCCCAGCCACGGCGAACGCGCGGCGCACGGCGAGGTGCTGGTCGTGCCGACCACGCACCGCCTGCAGGTCGACGCCGAAGGCGTGGTCACGCTGGCGCATCTGCCGGAAAAGCAGCCGTACTCGCCATCCATCGACCAGGTGCTGCGCGATGCCGCCGATGCGTTCGGCGACAAGACCTGCGCGATCATCTTCTCCGGCATGGCGCACGATGCGATCGAGGGCAGCAAGCACGTCAAGGCCAAGGGTGGACGCGTCTGGGCGCAGGATCCCGATACCTGCGTGATCAGTTCGATGGTCGACGGCGCACGCGAGGCGGGCGTCGTCGAATTTCTCGGTTCGCCGAAGCAGTTGGCGGATAAAATGATTGCCGAATACGGCAAGGCGTAAGGAGCGAACATGGCCGATCCAACCAGCCGCGAAATCCGCGGACTCATGATTCCGGTGACCGGCGGACGCGTGCTGCTGCCCAACGCCACGGTCGCCGAGGTGATCACCTATTCGATTCCGGAAAAGATCCCCGATGCACCGGACTGGCTGCTCGGGCGCCTGTCGTGGCGCGGCTGGCGCCTGCCGCTGTTCTCGTTCTCGATGCTGTCCGGCGGCGCCACCAAGGAAAGCTACTCCAACGCCAAGGTCGCTGTGCTCAAGGCGCTCGGCGGCAACGCCAAGATGCCGTTCCTGGCCATGCTTGCGCAGGGGTTCCCGCGCCTGACCACCATCACGCCGGACCTGCTCATCCCGACCGGCGACGAATCCGCGCATCCGCCCGGCGTGCATGCGCAGGTGCTGGTCCGCGACGATCAGGCGGTGATCCCGAACCTCGGGCAGATCGAGGCGCTGGTGGCGCAGGCGATTCCGTAGCGAAGCTGCTGCTCCGTAGCGAAGCTGCTGCGTTTCAAAAATCCCCGAACATCGCCTGCAGCGCCGCCAAGGCCGCGACACCGGCAGTTTCCGTGCGCAGGATGCGCGGTCCCAGGCGCAAACCGTGGAACCCCGCTTGTGTGAGCAGGGCGACGTCGTTCGCGGTGAAGCCGCCTTCCGGGCCGACTGCCAGGATTGCGCCATTGTCCATTTGTGGAAATTGCCGCAGGCTGGCATCGCCTTCGGGCAGCAGCGCCAGGCGCGTTGCCGGCGCGTCGCCGAGTGTCGCCAGCCAGCGATCCATGGCCTGCGGCGCTTCGAGTACCGGCAGATGGGTGCGGCCGCATTGTTCGCAGGCGCTGGCAATGACGCCGCGCCAATGCGCCATGCGGCGTTCCGCGCGTTCGGCGTCGAGTTTCACTTCGGTGCGCTCGCTGACGATCGGCACGATGCGGGCGATGCCCAGCTCGGTGGCCTTTTGCAGGACCCAGTCCATGCGCTCGCCGCGCGCGATCGCCTGCGCGAGCGTGAGCGGCAGCGGCGATTCGCGCTCGACGACGCGCTTCTGCCCGACTTCCGCGGTGACGGCGTGCTTGGCCAGCGAGGCGAGTGCGGCGTCGAATTCGTAGCCGTCGCCGTTGAACAGGATCAGCGGCGCGCCGCGTTCCAGGCGCAGCACGCGCGCGACATGTTCGCCGGCCTGGTCGGGCAGCAGCACTTCGCGGCCGGGGTGCAAATCGTAATCGACGTGAATTCTCGGGATGCGCATTTCACTTCACTGCCTTTGCCATGCCTTCGATCGCCACGCCGACCATCACGTCGATTTCGTTCGGCGTGACGACATACGGCGGCATGAAGTAGATCACATCGCCGAGCGGGCGCAGCAGCACGCCGCGCGCAAGTCCATGCCGGTACACGCGCAGGCCGCGCCGTTCGGATGCCGCGAAAGGCGCGCGCTTTGACTTGTCGCGCACCAGTTCAACCGCCGCGATCATGCCGGTCTGGCGCACGTCGGCCACGTGCGGATGATCGGTGAGTGGCGCGAGGCATTCGGCCATGTGCCGGGCCAGCGCACGATTGCGTTCCAGCACGGGCTCGTCGCGGAAGATCGAAAGCGTCGCCAGTGCGGCGCGGCAGGCGAGCGGATTGCCGGTATAGCTGTGCGAATGCAGGAAAGCCTTGCCGCTGGAATATTCTGCCCAGAAAGCGTCATAGACATCGCTTGTCGTCAACACGACCGACAGCGGCATGAAGCCGCCGGTGAGTCCTTTGGACAAGCACAGGAAGTCAGGGGAAATCCCGGCTTGCTCACAGGCGAACAGCGTGCCGGTGCGGCCGAAGCCAACCGCGATCTCGTCGGCGATGAAATGCACGCCGAATTCGTCGCAGAGCTTGCGCAGTCCGGTCAGGTACGCGGGATCGTACATGCGCATGCCGCCCGCGCATTGCACCAGCGGCTCGACGATGACGGCGCAAACTTCATGCGCATGGCGCTCCAGCGTGGCGCGCATGTCGTCCAGTTTGCGCAGCGAATGATCTCGCCAGGATTCGCCCGGCGCGCGCTCGAAGCAATCCGGCGAGGCCACGAAAATCGGTTCGTGCAGCAACGGTGCATACGTCGCGCGATACAATGGTACGTCGGTCACCGACAGCGCGCCCAGCGTTTCGCCGTGATAACTGCCGGTCAGCGCGATGAAGCGGGTCTTGCCGGTTTTGCCGACGTTGCGCCAGTAGTGGAAGCTCATCTTCAGCGCCACTTCCACCGCACTGGAACCGTTGTCGGCGAAAAACACGCGCGAGAATCCGGGCGGAGCCACGCGCAGCAATTCTTCCGCAAGCTGGATCGCCGGTTCGTGGGTGAATCCGGCGAAAATGACGTGTTCGAGTTTGTCGAGCTGATCCTTGACCGCCGCGGCGATGCGCGGATTGGCGTGGCCGAAGATGTTCGTCCACCACGAGCTCACTGCGTCGAGGTAGCGGCCGCCATTTGCATCGACCAGCCAGGCGCCTTCGCCGCGCACGATCGGCGTCATCGGCAGGGCATCGGCTCCGGCGTGATCGCGCATCTGCGTGCACGGATGCCAGATCGCGGCCAGGTCGCGTTCGCGCAGGGCGGCGTTCGCGTCGGCGGAAGGAGTGCGCTTCATTTTGCTATGATCGTCGCGGATCAACCGCAACACAAGGCGATGGCGATGCACAGCAAGAAGTTTCCAGCCTGCGGCTTTACGTTGATTGCGAATCCACGCGTCTCGCGGGGGTTCACATTGATAGAGATCCTCGTCGTCGTCGTGATCCTCGGCATCCTCGCCGCGATCGTGGTGCCGCGCGTGATGGAGCATCCCGGCGAAGCGCGCCAGGTACGCGCCAAGCAGGACATCCAGGCCGTCGTCACCGCGCTCAACACCTACAAGCTCGACAACTTCACGTATCCAAGCACCGAACAGGGACTGGATGCGCTGGTGCGCAAACCCGCCGGTACGCCGGAAGCGCCGAACTGGCACCAATACCTCGACAAGCTGCCGAAGGATCCGTGGGGCCGCACCTATCTGTACCTGCATCCCGGCACGCACGGCGACATCGACGTGTTCAGCTACGGCGCCGACGGCAAACCCGGTGGCGACGGCGAGAATGCAGACGTCGGCAATTGGGATCAATAAGCGCGGCGCCGCGATGCGCGGGTTTACTCTCATAGAGTTGTTGGTCGTCGTGGTGATCCTGGCCGTGCTCGCCGGCGCGCTGATCCTGGCGATGGGCGGGCTCGGCGGCGAACGCCAGCTCGAACGTGAGGCACAACGCACGCAGGCGCTGATCGGTTACGCCTGCGAGCAGGCCGAACTCGTCGGCCGCGACATCGGCGTCAGCGTCGATACGCATGGCTACCGCTTCAGCCGCCGCAACGGCGCCGCCTGGCTGCCGCTGGAAAGCGACGAATTGCGCGCGCGCGAGTGGCTGGCCGGGACGCAAACTGCGCTGAGTAGCGACGGTCACGCCATCGTCGTCGGCGACGATTTTCCGGAAAAGCCGCAACTCGTGTGTTTCTCATCCGGTGAATTGACGCCGTTTCGTCTCGAGCTGCGTCTGACCGATCTGGCGCAGGGCTGGCAGCTTGATGGAAAGCCGGATGGCAGTCTCGCGTTGGTCGCGATGAATGCGCGTGGACGCTGAACATTCCCGCGGCTTCACCTTGCTCGAAGTGCTGGTCGCGTTGCTCGTGCTCGCGCTGGCCTTGCTCGCGCTGTCGCGCACTGCAGCGCGTCAGGTGGATGCCTTCGGCGCGATGCGCGAGCGCGCCATTGCCGGCTGGCTGGCGGCCGACGTCCTCGCGCAGACGCGCCTGGCGACGCCGTTTCCGGCCACGGGCACGAGCGACGGCCGGCGCCGCTTCGGCGGACGCAACTGGCGTTACGACGTGGTCGTGCAAGGCACGCCGGTGGCGTCGATCCGGCGCATCGACGTGCACGTCTACGCGCTGGACGATCCGAAGTCTCCGATTGCGACGCTGACGGGCTTCGGCGGTCTGGATTTGCAGCCATGAGGCGCGGATTCACCCTGATCGAGGTGCTGGTCGCCACGGCCGTGTTCTCGATCATGGCCGCGCTTGCCTACGGCGGATTGAACTCCATCGCGCGCACGCGCGGCGACCTGGCGAAACAGGAATCCGATTTTGCCGCACTCATGCGCGCCGTCGGATCGCTGGATCGCGATCTGAACAGCGCTGTCGTTCGCCCTGTGCGCGGCGCGGCAGGGCAGGTGCTGCCCGCGCTGATCGGCGCGTCCGACCACATCGAACTCACGCGTCTGGGATTCGCCAATCCGCAGGCCGAACCGCGCTCGAACCTGCAGCGCATTTTTTACGAACTCGACGCCAGCAAATTCGAACGCGGCCGCTATGCCGTGCTCGATCGTGCTGCGAACAGCACGCCGCAGGTCGACGACCTGAACGTGAAGGCCGAGGATTTCCGCCTGCGCTATTTCGACGGCGCATCCTCTCAGTGGCTGGATGTCTGGCCACCGCCGCAATCCAAACCCGAGGCGTTGCCGCGCGCGGTGCAATGGCGTCTGCGCACGCAAAAGCATGGCGAAATCAGCGGCACCGTCGAACTCGTGTCCGCTTGGCCGGACAAGGCCGCGGGTCTCGTCGTGCCATTGCCTCCGGCTCCCATCGGCACGCCCTTGCCGCCGTTGCCGCCACCGCCGGGTGGATCGCGATGAGGCGATCCCCACTGCAAACCCAAAGGGGTGTTGCGCTGCTGGTCGCCTTGCTCGTGGTTGCACTGGCCACGGTGCTGATCGCCGGATTGCTCGATCGCGGCGGCCTCGTCGCCGCGCGCACGCGCAATGCGCTGCGCCAGGACCAGGCACAGGCTTACGCGCGCGGACTGGAAAACTACGCCGCCGAAGTGCTGGTGCGTGCGCAATCGCAATCCACCGGCTACGACGCCAACGACAGCATCTGGGCGATTCCGCTGCCGCCGACGCCGGTGCCCGGCGGCACGATCGCGGCGCAGATGGGCGACCTCAACGGCCGCTTCAACCTCAACAATCTCGATCCGGCCTACGACACCCAGGGCATCTGGCGCGGCAAGTTCGTGTTGTTGCTGACCGCGCTCAAACTCGATCCCGCGATCGCCGGTCACATCGTCACCTGGATGGATGCGAACGCGCCGGCGAGTGCAGACGATCCGTTCTATCTCGCCCAGCCCGTGCCGTACCGGCGCGCCGGCCGCGCCTTCGCGCACGTCTCGGAATTACGCCTCATTGCCGGCGTCGATGGCGATGCCTATGCGGCGCTCGCGCCCTATGTGACCGCGTTGCCGGCAGGCACGCCTATCAACGTGAATACCGCCAGCGTGCCGGTGCTGATGACGCTGTCGGCCAACGTGACGCGAGAAATGGCGCAGGCGATCTGGCAGCAGGGCGGGGCACACTACACCGGGGTGGACCAGGCGCTGAAGGCGCAACCGGCACTGGGCGCGATCGAACATCCCGAATGCTACGACGTGCGCAGCAGCTATTTCCGCGCGCGTGGGCTCATCACCCTCGACGGCCTGCCGTTCGAATTCGACAGTCTGATCGAACGCCGCAGCGGCGGCGCGAACGGCGGCATCCGCGTGTTGCTGCGCAGCCGAGGCGGCGACGATTGACGCCCACCGGGGGCGATGACGTATCCTCCCGCGATGAAGAAGCCCGCATTTTTTCTGCTCGCCGCGCTCGCCGGTTGCGCGCAGGTGGCGACGCAACCACCCGCGATGTCCCATGCCGATGCAGTGCAGGCCGATGCCGCACAGGCGACGGCCGCCCATTTCGATGCGATCCGCCATTCGCCGCCGCAGTTGGAAGCGTTCCTGCGCGCCATGCCCAAGGGTGCGGATTTGCACAATCACCTTTCCGGCGCGATCTACGCCGAGGACCTGCTGAATTGGGCGGCGCAGGATGGTTTTTGCATCGAACGCGCGACGGGCGCAGCGGTCGCGCCGCCCTGTGACGCCGCGCAAGGCCGGCCGCCGGCTGCCGCGGCATTCGGCGACGACGCGCTGTACCGCCAGGTCATCGACGCCTGGTCGATGCGCGATTTCGTGCCGAGCAGCGGAGAATCCGGGCACGATCATTTCTTCGATACGTTCGGCAAATTCCATCGGGTCACCCGGGCGCATCGCGGCGACATGCTCGCGCGCGCACTGCATCAGGCTGCGCATGATCGCGAGGTCTACGTCGAATTGATGGATACGCTGGCCGAAGCGCAACTGCGCGCCTTGGTTGCGCGCACGCCGTGGGATGGCGACGTCGCACACGCACACGCGGCCTTGCAGCCGGGCATGCCGGCCGTACTGGCGGAAGCGAAGAATGAACTGGATTCAGCGCAACGCCAGATGCGCGAGGAACTGCGCTGCGGCGCCGCGCAGGCCGATCCCGGCTGCGGCGTGGAAGTGCGTTTCCTGTACCAGGTGCTGCGCGGTTTTCCGGCGCAGCGCGTGTTCGCGCAGTTGCTCACCGGCTTCGAACTGGCCGCCGGCGACGCGCGCGTGGTCGGCATCAACATGGTGATGCCGGAAGACGGCTACCTGTCGATGCGCGATTTCCGTCAGCAGATGGCGATGCTCGATTATCTGCACGCGCAATTCCCGCAGGTGCGCGTCAGCCTGCATGCCGGCGAACTGTCCCCGACCATGGTGCCGCCGGACGGCTTGCGCTTCCACATCCGCGCCTCGATCGAGCAGGGCCATGCGCAGCGCATCGGCCACGGCGTGGACGTCATGCACGAGGATCGCCCGCGGGAATTGCTGCGCGAGATGGCGAGCAAGCATGTGCTGGTGGAAATCTGCCCGACCAGCAACCGCAGCATCCTCGGCATAGCCGGCGCCGATCATCCGTTGCCGGCCTACCTTGCCGCGCACGTGCCGTTGGCGATCGCCACCGACGACGAGGGCGTGTCGCGCAGCGATTTGACGCGCGAGTTCGCGCTCGCCGCGAGTTCATGGCAGCTGTCCTACGCGACATTGAAAACGATGGCGCGCAACAGTCTCGAATACGCGTTCGTGGCCGGCGTGAGTTTGTGGAGCGCGCCGGACGCATTCACGCCCGTCGGTGCCTGCGCACAGGCTGTGCCCGGCGCGGCGCAGCCGGCGCCGGCCTGCGCCGCGTTCCTTGCCGGCAGCGAAAAGGCGCGCCTGCAATGGCGCCTGGAAGCGCAGTTGCGTGACTTCGAAGCGGGCATCGCCGCGGGCCGCTGAGCGCGGGCGCGCTGTTACAATGCGGCCAATCGAATTGTTGCCGCGACCATGTCCGAACGCCTGCTGATTCGCCTGCTTGCCGATGACGGACTGACCTGGCTGGCCCAGGACGCCGACGGCCGCGCGCTGTCCGGCGCGAATGCGGGCGCGCCGCCGGGACAGGCGCTCGAACGCGCCCAGCGCATCGTCGTGCTTGCGCCGCCCGAAGAAATCCTGCTGCTGGAAACGCCCGGCCTGCCGGGCGCGCGAGTGCAGGCGCTCAAGGCCTTGCCGTTCGCGCTCGAAGACCGCCTCGCGGGCAGCGTCGAGGATCAACATTTCGCCGCGCCCGACAGGCTTGACGGCGAACGCATTCCGGTTGCCGTCGTCGCGCGCGCCACGCTGCGCGGCTGGCTGGACCGTCTCGCCCGGGACGGCATCCGCGCCGATGCGGTCTATTCCGAATGCCAGCTCCTGCCCGACGCCAGCATCGTGCTTGATGGCGAGCGCGCGCTGTGGCGCGACTCTGCGGCGGCGGCGGGCGCTTGCCGCACGCAGGATCTTGCCAGCTGGATTGCCGTACTCGATGCCGCCGCGGAAAACCCGGTAGCGCGCACGACTCACGCTTTGCGCAGCGGCCAGCATGATGCGCTCGCGTTTTTCGCTACACGGCTGCAACACGAACCCGCCGTGAACCTGCTGCAGGGCGAATTCGCGCCCGCGCACCGGCAGGCGCCAGCGCGGCGGTTGTGGCGCAATGCGGCGGCGCTCGCCGCCGCGGCGCTGCTTTTGCTATTTGTATACTACGGTGCGGATTGCTGGCGCCTGTCGCGCCAGTCCGCGCGCCTCGACGCGCAGGCGCGCGCCGTGCTGCACGAGGCGTTTCCCGGCATGGACAAGGTCGCCGGCGATCCGCGCCAGCTCATGGACAGCGCCATGCGCGGCTTGCAGGGCGGTAACAGCGATTCCAGCCTGATGAGCCTGCTTACACACATTGCACCCATCCTCGCCAGCACCACGCGCACCACGCTCGCCGGCATGGAATACCACAATGCGACGCTGGAGCTTGCGCTGCGTGCACCGGACGTGCAGACGCTCGACCTCATGCGCGAACGCCTCGCCGGCCTGCCCGGGCTGAAGGTGGAAGTCACTGCCGCCAATTCTGGCGCGGACGGCGTCGACGGGCGCCTGCGCATCACCGGAGCCACGCCATGATCCGCGCCTGGTGGGATGCGCAATCCGGGCGCGACCGGCGCGTGCTGGTCATCGGCGGCATCGTCGTCGCCGTGTTGCTGGTCTGGGCGCTGGCCTGGATTCCGCTGTCGCGCACGCGCGCGAACCTTGCCGCGAGCGTGACCCAGCAACGCGCGGACCTGGCGTGGATGCGGCAGGCACTGGCGCAGGCGCGCACGCTCGGTGCGCAGGGCGCGCGCGGCAACGTCGCGCGCCAGGGCAAATCCCTGCTCGCGCTCGCCGACGCGACCGCGCGCACGGGCGGACTCGGCGATGCGCTCAAGCGCGTGGAGCCGACCGGCCCGACCAGCGTGCGCGTGACCTTCGAGGTCGCCGATTTCGACACGCTGTCCAACTGGATGGACGGATTGGCGCGCGACTACGGCGTGTCGGTCACGGATTTTTCCGCCGACAAGGCCGAAGGACTCGGACTCGTGAATGCGCGCGTGACGCTGCAAGACATTAAGCAATGAAGGCCTTGCGGCGTTTTATACTTTTACTCGTCGTGCTGCTGGCCATCGTTGCGATCGTTGTTGCGACGTGCCCGGCCTCCTTCGCCTGGCGCTTCGCGGCGGCCAAGGCGGGCGTACTCAAACTCGACGGAATGAGCGGCACGATCTGGAACGGCCACGCCGCCAGCGCGAGCGTGTACGCAACCGAACTCGGCGCACTCGACTGGCAGTTGTCGCCGCTGCCGCTGGTGCATGGCGTCATCGCCGCGCAAATCGACCTGCACGGCGGAGAAGTGACGGGCAACGGTGCGGTCGCACGCGAGCCAGACGGGACGTTGCAGATCGCCGGCGCGGTCGTCCACATGCCGGCCGGCTTCGCCGCACCGGCGCTGGATATCCCGATGTTGCAACTGCTCGGCCAGATCGACATCGACAT
>DATJIL010000023.1:0-4205 GCA_035493385.1 Rudaea sp. | reverse complement strand
ACCACCGGCGGCAACGCGCTGAAGTTCTACGCATCGGTGCGCCTCGACATCCGCCGCATCGGCGCGGTCAAGAAGGGCGAGGAGGTGATCGGCTCGCAGACCCGCGTGAAAGTGGTGAAGAACAAGGTCGCGCCGCCGTTCCGGCAGACCGAATTCGAGATCCTGTACGGAGAAGGCACCTCGTACGAGGGCGAATTGATCGAACTGGGCGTCACCAACAACCTGGTCGAGAAATCCGGCGCATGGTACAGCTACGGCGGCGAGCGGATCGGGCAGGGCAAGGAAAACGCGCGCCAGTGGTTCAAGGACAACCCGGCCGCCGCCAAGGAACTCGACACCGCCCTGCGCGCCAAGTTGCTGGTGGGCGTGGGTGGCAGCGGCGTCGCCGCGACGGAAGACGCCGAGGAAATCGAGGCATAGGGTTGCCGGGCGCGCGAGGAAACGGTCATGCCGAATCGCCTGGCGTCCTGCACCTGCGGTCAGCTCACCGCACGCGTGACTGGTGATCCCGTTCGGATTTCGGTTTGCCATTGCCTCGCCTGCCAGCGCCGTACCGGGAGTGTTTTTGGTGAGCAAGCGAGGTTTCCGCGCGAAAACATTACGATCTCGGGCAAGTCAACGGAGTACGTCCGCGTCGGCGATGAGGGCGGACGAGCCACGTTTCACTTCTGCCCTACTTGCGGGGCCATCGTGTACTACGAAACCGAGGGACTCGACAAATTTTTGACGATCCCGGTGGGTGCGTTCGCCGAGCCGGACTTTCCGCCTCCGCGCGTTTCCGTCTACGAGTCGAGAATGCACGGTTGGGTCGTGATGCCGTCGGACGTCGAACACATCCCCTGACGTGCGGCGATGCGAACGGGACGCGGGCGAAATCCGGACAAGGGCACAAGTGATCGCGATGCCTACGATCGTGCGCTCGGCATGCTGGCGCGTCGTGAGTATTCGCAACGCGAATTGCGTGTGCGGCTGGAGCATGCCGGTTGCGACGAGGCCGAATCCGAATCGGCCTTGAGAAAACTGCGCGACCAGGAATATCAGGACGACGCCCGCTTCGGCGCAATGATCGTGCGCGCGCGGGTGGGACAGGGCTACGGGCCCGCGCGTATCCGGGCCGAATTGCGTTCGCATGGCCTGGCCGACGCCGCGATCCGCGCGCTGCTCGATGCCGCGGAAGCCGATTGGAACGCCCTGGCCGCTGCGCAACTACGCAAGAAGTACGGCACGCGACCTGCCGCCGACCATGCCGAGTGCGGCAAGCGCGCGGCCTTCCTCTTGCGTCGCGGTTTCACCGCCGCCACAGTTAGAATCGTCACCCATTCCGAGGTTGGCGATTCCGGCGATTAAAGTTCCGCCATGGTTTTGGCGGGTTGGCCGGTTGCGCCGCCTTGCCTCGCCATCACCTGAGCTTTTCGACGCAACCGCATGAAAACTGCCGAAATTCGCGCGCGCTTTCTTGAATTCTTCAAGGAACGTGGCCATACCATCGTGCCCTCCGCGCCGCTGGTGCCGGCCAATGATCCGACGCTCCTGTTCACCAACTCGGGGATGGTGCAATTCAAGCACGTGTTCCTCGGCAGCGAGAAACTGCCGTACGTGCGCGCGGCCGACGTGCAGCGCTGCCTGCGTGCCGGCGGCAAGCACAACGATCTCGATGCAGTCGGCTACACCGCGCGCCATCACACCTTTTTCGAAATGCTGGGCAACTGGTCGTTCGGCGACTACTTCAAGAAAGAAGCGATCGAGTGGGCATGGGAATTGTTGACCCGCACCTTCGGACTGCCGCCCGAAAAATTGTGGGTGACCGTCTACCACACGGACGATGAGGCGTATGGCATCTGGAAGGATGACGTTGGCGTGCCTGCAGAGCGCATCGTCCGGATCGGCGACAACAAGGGCGCGCCGTTTGCGTCCGACAATTTCTGGCAGATGGCGGACACCGGGCCGTGTGGCCCATGCAGCGAAATCTTCTACGACCACGGCGCCGATGTGGTCGGCGGGCCGCCCGGATCGCCCGATGAAGACGGCGATCGCTACATCGAAATCTGGAACCTGGTGTTCATGCAATTCGACCGCGCCGAGGACGGCACGCTTTCGCCACTGCCCGCGCCGTGCGTGGACACCGGAATGGGTCTGGAACGGTTGGCCGCAGTGCTGCAGGGCGTGCACTCCAATTACGAGATCGACCTGTTCCAGCGGCTGATCTCCGCCGCGCAAGAACTCACCGGCTGCAGCGATCACGAAAACAAATCGCTGCGCGTGATCGCCGATCACATCCGCGCCTGTGCATTTTTGATCGTGGATGGCGTGTTGCCTTCCAACGAGGGCCGCGGCTACGTGTTGCGCCGGATCATCCGCCGCGCATTGCGCCATGGCTGGATGCTCGGCGTGCGCGGTGAATTCCTCTGGAAGATGGTCGCGCCGCTGGTCGCCGAGATGGGCGACGCCTACCCGGAGCTCGCGGGGAAGCAGGCATTCGTCGAGGAAGCGCTGCGCGCCGAGGAGCACCGTTTCGGCGAGACGCTTGAACACGGGATGAGAGTGTTCGACGAGGTGGCATCCCAGTCGGGCACGACCATCCCGGGCGAGGACGCGTTTCGGCTGTACGACACCTATGGTTTTCCTGTGGACCTGACCGCCGACATCGCGCGAGAACGCGGCATGGCGGTGGACATGGCGGGTTTCGAGCGGGCGATGGAGGCGCAGCGCGAACGCGCGCGCGCGGCCAGCAGGTTCGAAAGCAAGACCCGGTTGCCGGCCGAGATCGCAAGCAGGCTTGCGCCGACGCAATTTCTTGGCTACGAGACCCTCGAAGCGAAGGATTGCAAGGTGCGGGCGATCTTGTGCGATGGTCACGCGGTCGAACAACTCGCACCCGGAGCATCGGCCGCGGTCATCCTGGACCGCACGCCGTTCTACGCGGAGTCGGGCGGGCAGGTCGGCGATGCTGGCGCGCTGGAACACGCGGCCGGTCGCTTCATGGTCGAGGACACGCAAAAGTTCGGCGGACAGTTCCACGGCCACGTCGGCGAATGGCAGGGCAGCGCGCCGCTGTGCGTGGGCGAAATGGTATCCGCGCGTGTGGATGCCGCGCGTCGGCAGGCGACGGTGCTGAACCACTCGGCTACCCACCTGCTGCACGCCGCCCTGCGCGAAACCTTGGGCGAGCACGTCACGCAGAAGGGCTCGCTGGTCGCGCCCGACCGGTTGCGGTTCGATTTTTCGCATTTCCAGCCGGTAAAGCCGGACGAGTTGCGTCGCATCGAGGACCGCGTGAACGAACAGATCCGCCGCAACGACGCCGCCGAAATCCGCCACATGGGTTACGACGATGCGATCGCTACCGGCGCGATGGCTTTGTTCGGCGAAAAATACGGCGACGAAGTGCGGGTGCTGCGCATGGGCGATTTCTCGACCGAGCTGTGTGGCGGCACGCACGTCACGCGCACCGGCGATATCGGCCTGTTCAAGATCGTCTCCGAATCCGGCGTCGCCGCCGGCATTCGCCGCATCGAGGCGCTGACCGGCGCGGGTGCGATGAAATACGTGGCGGAAGAAGAACATCGGCTCGGTGAAGTCGCGGGCATATTGTCGTCCAGCGCGGGCGACGTGGCCGACAAGCTGCGCCAGCTTCTCGACAAACAGAAGAAGCTGGAGCGCGAACTGGATGCCCTGAAGGCCAAGGCGGCCAGTTCGGCCACCGGCGACCTAGCCGCGCATGCCGTCGATGTCGGCGGCATCAAGCTGGTCGCCGCGCGCGTGGACGGGATGGATGCCAAAGCCCTGCGCGATGCGGTCGATACGCTGAAGCAGAAACTGGGCGATTGCGTGGTCCTGCTCGCGTCGGGCATCGATGGCAAGGCGGCGCTGGTCGGCGGCGTGCACGGCTCGGCCCTGGGCAAGATCAAGGCCGGCGAGATCGTGGCGCACGTGGCCAAACAGATCGGAGGCCAGGGTGGCGGCCGGCCCGACATGGCGCAGGGCGGCGGCAACGATTCACCCGTGCTGGATCAGGCGCTGCAAGGCTTGGCGGGCTGGGTGGCGCAAGCGTTGCATTAGAGCCATTGTCGCCATGGCATGTGCCGTTTGGGGCCAACAGGCCTGGTGCCCATACCGTGCCGGAAGTCACGCTGGTTTCATTGCCGGGCTTGGCCCGTTCATATATAGTCGCGGGGCGTTTGATCGCCCCCGCAACGGTCTATTGC
>DATJIL010000022.1:0-13035 GCA_035493385.1 Rudaea sp. | reverse complement strand
CCGCAGTCCGGGCACTGGTCCGGCACGCGTTGTTGCGCGCCGCAGTGATGGCAACGCAGGCGCGCCTCGCCGCGATGCCACGTCAACGGCTTGTCGCAGCGTGCACAGGCGGCATGCCAGCCGCAGGCGCGGCACATCAGTACCGGTGCGTAGCCGCGCCGGTTGCGGAACAGAAGGGCCTGCTCGCCGCGCGCGAGACAATCGCGGATGCCGGCGATCAGTTCCGGTGCCAAACCATCGGCCAGGCGCTTGCTGCGCAAATCGATGGTGCGCACGGCGGGCATGCGCGCCGCGCCGGGACGCGAGGACAGGTGCAGGTGGCGATAGCGTCCGGCTTCGACATTCGCCAGCGTCTCCAGCGACGGCGTGGCGGAACCGAGCACGACAGGAACATTGAGCGCCTTGCCGCGCACGAGCGCCAAGTCGCGCGCGTGGTAACGCAGCCCGTCCTGCTGCTTGTACGAAGTGTCGTGTTCCTCGTCGACGACGATGAGGCCTGCGCGCGGTAGCGGCACGAACACCGCCGAGCGCGTGCCGAGGACGACGCAGGATTCGCCGCGCGCGGCGGCGAGCCAGGCGCGCGTGCGCTCGCCATCGGCCAGATCCGAATGCAGCGCGTGCACCGGTGCGGCGAGGCGTTCGCGGAAACGCCGCAGCAACTGCGGGGTCAGGCCGATTTCCGGAACCAGTACGAGCACTTGTTCGCCACGCGCGAGCGCCGGCGCGGCGAGCGCAAGATAGACCTCGGTCTTGCCGCTGCCGGTGATGCCGTCGAGCGCAAACGGCGCGAATTTTCCGGATTCGGCCGCAATCGCCGCAACCGCGGCGCCTTGTTCGCCGGTCAGCGGCGGCGGCGTGATGCACACGGGCGGCGGCGTTGTCGCATCGATGCGGATGGTTTCGATGAGTCCGCGCCGGCGCAGATTGGCCGCGGCGCTGCGCCAATCGGGAAATTGCGCGTCGAGCTTCGAATACGCCGCGGGCCCGCCGCGCAGCAATTCCAGCAAGCGCGCGCTGGCGCTGCCGGACTTGGTCACGGCAAACGTGGCGCTGATGGTCAGTGTCAATGCCGCTTCGCCATCGGATGGCAATGGCCGCGGCCTGCGCAGCGTTGCCGGCAGCGCCGTGTCCAGCACTTCGCCCAAGGGATGCTGGTAGTAGCGCGCCGTCCATTCCAGCGTCGCCATCAATTCATCGGACAGCAGCGGCGCCGGATCGAGTACCGCCGCGATTGGCTTGAGGCGCGCAGCGGGAATTTCGGATATGGCGCAGGCATCGACGACGATGCCCACGCTTCGGCTTCTTCCAAAGGGAACGCTCACGCGCGTGCCGCGCGCGATCGCGTGTGCAGCGATTCCCGGCGGCGGCAGGTAGTCGAACAACTGCGGCAGCGGCACCGGAACCGCTACGCGCAAGACCATGGGCGCAGGCGATTTCACGTGGCTGGAATCGGACGGTTTGGCGTAAAAATCATGGCTTGCGAGAAAATCGTAAGTAAATGCTCAGAAATAATGTATAAATAATTGATGAAAAACAGTTTTGTCGCTTATCCACAAAGGATGTGGATAAGTCTGTGCATGGCTCCTTGTACAGCGCCGTGACAGGCGCGTAGTTATGCGCCCGGCGACGCCTTGGTGAATTTTTAACCAGCCTGAAATAGACATTTTGAATCAATAGGTTATAAACGAAAATTTGGTATACATTGGCGCATTTCGGCAGCTCTATTGATCTCTCACCCCGGTGCCTGCCGGCCTGTGCAAAACCGGCTGGTGCGGAAATGCGCAATTTCCCTGGTTTTGCGTCAACCGCGACGGGCCTGCCGCGTTGCAGGATAGTGGACGAGCTTATTCCCAAAGGCCATGACGCATACAATCGCATTGACGGCCCCGGCCATCTGGAATCCTGCGCGCGTGGATGCGGAAAACACCGGCGAGCGCACGCTCGATCAGTTCCTGAAAAGCGTCGAACGCCGCGCCCTGCGCATGGCCGAACTCGCCACGGGCAATCGCGACGAGGCGCTGGATCTGGTGCAGGACGCGATGTTCGGTTTCGCGCGCCATTATGCCGCCAAACCGGCCGCCGACTGGGCGCCGCTGTTTTACCGTGTCCTCGACAGCCGCCTCAACGACTGGCACCGGCGCCGCAACGTGCGCAGTCGCTGGCTGGCGGTATGGACGCGCAACGACGATGACGACGAACACGACGAGATCGCGCAGGCGCCGGACACGAACGATCCGGGACCCTTGCTGCGCCTGGCCGGCAACGAGGCCGCGCACGCGCTTGACGCCGCGCTCGGAAATCTGCCGCTGCGTCAGCGCCAGGCCTTCCTGCTGCGCGTGTGGGAAGGTTTCGACGTCGCCGCCACCGCGAGTACCATGCGCTGCAGCGAGGGCAGCGTGAAAACGCACCTGTCGCGCGCGCTCGCCGCGTTGCGTCGCGCACTGGAGGATCACGCATGAACGACAACGTACTGCCACCGTGGACCGACCAGGCGCGCAGCGTGCTCGACGAATCCGCGCGGGCGCTCGATGCCGCCACGTTATCGCGGTTGAATCGCGCGCGCCAGGCCGCGCTGGCGCAGCGCGCGCCGCGTCGCCGTGCGGCTTGGGTGTTCCTGCCGGCCGGGCTGGCCGGCGCGTGTGCGCTGCTGCTTGCCGTGGGCGTGTGGCATGGGCGTCGCGCCCCGACCGCGATACCCGCGCAGGCTGCGGTGGCGGCCAGTGCGAGCGGCAATGCCGTGAATGCCGGCGACCTGGACATGATCGCGAGCGGCGACGACATGGAGATGATGCAGGACCTGGATTTCTACGCCTGGCTCGATGTGCAGGACCAGGACAACAACGGCTGAACCATGCGCCTGCCGCGTCCCGCCATCGCCGTCCTGTTCGCGCTTTGCCTCGCACCTTGCGCTGCGCGGGCGCAGGACGCATCCGCACCGACTGCCGCCGGGCCGGCGGCACCGATACCGTGGTCGAGCCTGAGTCCCGCCGAACAGCAGGTGCTGGCATCGGCGCAGGACAAGTGGGACACGCTTTCTCCGGCCGCGCAACAGCGCCTGCAGCGCGGCGCGCAGCGTTGGACGACGCTGAACCCGGAACAGCGTGCGGACGCGCGCCAGCGCTTCCAGAAGTGGAACGCGTTGACGCTCGACCAGCGCACGCAATTGCGCGAGCGCTACGAGAAGTTCAAGCGCCTGCCGCCGGTGCAGCAGGAACGCATCCGTCAGGCGTTCAAGCGCTTTTCCAGCCTGCCGCCGGCACAGCGCCAGGCGCTGCGCGAGAAATTCAAACAGATGAATCCGGCCGAACGCCGCGCCTTCATCGCCGGTGCGCAGGCGCAAAACCAGGCAGGCAATGCGCGCGAATTCTTCCGTTCGATCCCGCAGGAAGAGCGCCAGCCGACGCGGCAGATGCTGCAGGCGCTGACGCCGGACGAACGCCGCGCGTTCCGCCAGACCTGGCACGGCCTGCCGGCGGACCAACGCAATGCCTACCGGCAGGGCTTGTTGCGCATGACGCCGCAGCAACGCAGCGCCGAGCTGGCCAAACCGCATGCGGCGCCGCATCCGCCGCGCGCGCACCCGCATTGATCGCGCGATAGCGGCGGCGGTCAGGTCGTCGCCAGGCTGATGACGAATGCGGCGGCGATGCCGAGGGAAATCATGATCGTGTAGCAGATGCCGATCGCGCCGAATTTCATCGTCGTGAAGAACCAGCCCTGGCCGTAGACCTTCTTCTGCATGACGAACAGGTAGATGGGAATCCACCACGCCATGACCGTCAGCAGCAGACCGAGTATTGGCGCCAACCAGGGTGCACCGGTCAGTGCAGCCGCGTGCGCGAAGCCGACGAGCGCGAACAGCAGCAGGGAAAGGAAAACGAAGGCGTGGCTGTGCAGCGCCACGATCAGGTGCTCCATGTACAGGCGGCGCTTGAAGATATAGAAGATCTTCAGCAGCAGCGCGAACAACGGCATCAGCACGAACAACACCTGCGGCAGCACGCCGAGAGCGCCGGCGATGAGCAGGGTCGGGTCCTTGCGGATGCGCGGGATGTTGTCCTTGGCGTGTTCGATCGCCGCGTTCAGGCGCGCATTCGCGAACTCCGGCAGCCAGGAAATGCGCAATGGATTGGTTTTGGCATCCCAGGGTTTGTCGTTGAAACTCACCGTGTCCAAGTCCGGATCGGCCGGCGGCGGCTCACCCCTGGCCTTGGCGTCGGCGACTTTTTGCAGATACGCCAGGCGCGCGTCGGCTTCCTTGCGGATCTTCGCGGCGGCCTTTTCCATCCCGGCCGCGACTTCCTTGTTTACGTTTCCCGGCGCCGGCGTTGCGCCGATGAGCGCGCCGGTTATCGCCTTGGCGGATTGCAGTTGAGCGAGTTTCGCGTCGCGCCGCGCGATCACTTCCTGCGGCGTCATCGCGGACGAGATGCCCGGCGTGTCGCCGTCATCGAAGTTGACCACATATTTGCCCAGGTGCGATTCGCCGAGCGTGAACTGGATCGTGAAGAACGCGAGCACGCTGAGGAAAAAATACAGACGGAACGGCGTCACGTAGCGCGTGCGCCGGCCGGCGAAATACTCGCGGGTCAGGAAGCCGGGGCGGAAATACAGCGGAAGCAGGCTGTGAAAGACGCGCGAATCGATGTTGAAGATCGTGTCGGCGACGTCGTGCAGCATGCCCGACAGCGGCCGGATCATGCCTTTGACCGGCTGCCCGCAGGCATGGCACCAGTCGCCTTGCAGGGCCGCGCCGCAATTGAGGCACGCCGACGCTGGCCGCGCTGGCGACGGCGCTGATTGCGAAGGATTGGGTGCAGGCGTTTCGGGTGTGGCATCGCTCATGGAGCGCACTGTATCCGATTGCATGCCGCCCGGCAGCGGCTCGCGCCGTCTGCTGCGGTTACACTGCGCGACCCCGCCAGGAATCGCAGATGTCCTACCTGCCGCCACGCCTGCACAGCGAGTTGCGCGAGACCCTGCGCCTGGCCGCGCCGCTGGTGCTCGGCCAGTTGTCGGCGGTTGGCATGAACGTCGTCGATACCCTGCTTGCCGGACACTACAGCGCGCAGACGCTCGCCGCGGTCGCGATCGGCACGAACGTGTGGATGCTTGCGATCGTCGCTGCCATCGGCGTGATGCTGGCGATGCCGCCGTCGGTCGCGCACCGGTACGGCGCCGGCGAACGCGAATCCATCGGCGCGTTGCTGCGCCAGGCGTTGTGGCTGGCCGCCGGTATCGGCGTCGTCCTGTTTTTCGCAGTGCGCCACGCCGGACATTTGCTGCGCCTGATGGGCATCGCGCCGGATATCGCCGAGCAGGCGCAACTGTTCCTGCATGCGATTTCCTGGGGCGCGCCGGCGCTGACCGGCTATTTCGCGCTACGCGGATTTTCCGAAGGCCTGGCCCTGACCCGCCCGACCATGTACTTCGGTGCGTTCGGGCTCGTCCTGCTCGCGCCGGTCGGCTATGTTTTCATGTATGGCGCGTTCGGCCTGCCTGCGCGCGGCGCGCAAGGTTCCGGCATGGCCACAGCCACGGTGCTGTGGGTGCAATTCGCTGCGTTCGCCACCTATATCGCGCGCCGCCGCCACTACGCGATCTACGCGCCGTTCGCGCATTGGCAGTGGCCGCAGGCGCGCGCGCTTTTCGATCTGCTGCGCCTGGGCGTGCCGATGGGCATTTCGTTGTTCATGGAAGGCGGATTGTTCGTTACCGCGGCGCTCCTGATCGGATCGCTCGGCACCGATGTCGTCGCCGGCCACCAGATCGCGATCAACGTCGCCTCGGTCACGTTCATGGTGCCGCTGGGCCTGGCCATGGCGACGACCGTGCGCGTTGGCCGTGCGGCGGGAAGCGGCGACATGGACGCCGCGCGCTGGGCGGGCCTCGCTGGCATCGGCGCATCGCTGGCATCGCAAGTCGTGTCGTGCGCGCTGATGGCGTTGTTTCCGCATGCGATCGCGGCGTTGTACACCGACGATGCGGCCGTGGTCGCTATCGCAGCGCACTTGCTGCTGTTCGCGGCGGCGTTCCAGCTCTCCGACGGCATCCAGGTCACCGCGAACGGCGCACTGCGCGGGCTCAAGGACACGACCGGGCCGATGGCGATTACCACGCTCGCCTACTGGGGCATCGGCATGCCGGCGGGTTACCTGCTGTGCTTCCACTTCGGCCACGGCGCGCCGGGCATGTGGACAGGCCTCATCGCCGGACTGAGCGTTGCGGCCGTGCTGCTGTTCGTGCGCTTCGCGCGCGAGTCGCGCGGTGGCCTCGCGAAAGCATGACCTTCAGCGCGTGCCCGGCTCGACCGTATCGGTTAGGCTTGCACAAACTTTGCGGAGAACCCTATGGCTGAGCAACAACGCGGCGCGATCATGCGCTTGCTGATCGGTGTCTGGAACTTGTTCGATTTCACCCGACGCCTCGTATTCGGCGTGATTGCGCTGTTCCTGCTGATCGGTTTCATCGCCGCGCTGCGCACGGCTGCGCCGAAGCTGCTCGACAAGACCGCGCTGGTGCTCGATCCGAAGGGCGCCATCGTCGAGCAGTACACGAACGATGCCGCCCAGCGCGCGTTGTCGAATCTCGCCGGCGACAAGTCCAAACAAACGCAGTTGCGCGACATCCTCACCGCGATCGACGCGGCGGCCAAGGATCCGCGCATCGCGCGCATCGTGCTCGAGCCGGATGGCATCGACAGCGCCGGCCTGGCGATATCGCGCGAGATCGGCGCCGCGCTGGATCGCTTCAAGGCGTCCGGCAAGCCGGTGATCGCGGTTTCCAACGGCATGACCCAAGGCCAGTACTACTTGGCTGCGCACGCGAGCACGATCCTGCTGCATCCGGATTCGCTCGAAGGGGTGCTGCTGACCGGCTTCGGCGCCTACCGCAGCTACTACAAGGACGCGCTCGACTGGCTCGGCGTGGACGTGCACGTGTTCAAGGTCGGCACGTTCAAATCGTATCCCGAGCCCTACGTGCGCAACGACGCTTCGCCCGCGGCGAAGGAAGCGGACTTGTTCTGGATGAACGACCTGTGGGGCGATTACCTCAATGACATCGCCGCGGCACGGCACCTGGACTCCGCGAAAATCTCCGCGCAGATCGCCGGCGGTGCCGACGCGATCAAAACCGCGGGCGGCGACATGGCCAAGCTCGCGCTCGACGCCAAGCTTGTCGACAAGCTCGCCACACCGGATGAGGCGCGGCAAATGCTGATCGCCGAGGGCGCGCGCGACAGGCACAGCTACCGCCACATCGATTTCGCCGACTACGCGGCGCTGGTCGAGCGCGAACATCCGCTGGACACGCGCCCGCAAGTCGCTGTCGTCGTGGCCGAAGGCGAAATCCTGCCGGGCGACCAGCCGCAGGGCACGGTCGGCGGGCTGTCCACGGCGAAACTCATCCGTGCCGCGCGCAACGAAGATCAGGTCAAGGCGGTCGTGCTGCGGGTGAATTCGCCCGGCGGCGACGCGTTCTCGTCCGAGCTGATCCGGCGCGAAGTGGAATTGACGAAAGCGGCGGGTAAACCCGTGATCGTGTCGATGGGCAATGTCGCCGCGTCCGGCGGCTACTGGATTTCGATGGACGGCACGCAAATCTTCGCCGAACCGACGACGATCACCGGTTCGATCGGCATCTTCGGGATCATGATGAACATTCCGAACACGCTCGCGAAGATCGGCGTGCACACCGACGGCGTCGGCACCACGCCGCTCGCCGATCCGATCGATCCGCGCCGCGCGTTGAACCCGGACGTCGGCGCGACGCTGCAGGCGGTGATCGAGCGCGGTTACCAGCGCTTCATCGGCAAGGTCGCGGCGGCGCGGCACAAGACGCCGGAGCAGATCGACGCGATTGCGCAGGGTCGCGTGTGGAGCGGCACGCAGGCCAAGGAACGCGGACTCGTCGACAAGATCGGCGGCCTGAAGGACGCGATCGCCGCAGCGGCGCAGACTGCGAATCTCGGTGACAACTACCGCGTGAGTTACGTGGAAAAACCGCTCACGTTCTGGGAGCGGATCGCGATGAACATGAGCAACGACGCACTCGTGGGTTTCGCCCATGCCGTGCTGCCGCAGATGCCGCTCGGTCTGCTCGACCAGCCGCAGATCCGCGAGCAGTTGCGTTTGCTGGAAAGTGCGCGCGATGGCAAGCTGGGTGTGTATGCGTATTGTTTTTGCGGGATGAAGTAAAGGTTCGCCTTGCTGTTCCCCCTCTCCCGCTGGCGGGAGAGGCGAGTTACACACTGTCGCCGAACGTGATTCCTGTGCGCAATGTGGCGAAGCAGAATTCACCCGCCCTGATCTTGTAGCGCCTGATCCTGCGCCTTCTTCTGCTCGTCGACGGTCTTTTGCACGTCCTTGGCTTTTTGCAGGGCCTTCACGTCGCTGCTGAACACGTTCGAGTTGGGCAGCGGCTGTGCCGGCTGCGCGGCGGCGGCTTTCGGCGGCGGCGGAGCATCCGCGCCGCAGGCGGAGAGTCCGAGGACGACGACAGCAAGCGCGGCGGTTGCGATTTTCATGGCAGTCTCCCGTACGAATGCGTAAAGTCTGCGCCGGAGCCATGCGTACCGCAAGCAATCGAGGACCGCGATGACGACGAATTCCGCGCGCTGGCGTCTGGACGGTCAAACCGCGCTGATCACCGGCGCAAGCCGTGGCATTGGCCTTGCCTGCGCGCGCGAGTTCGCCGCGCTCGGCGCGGACGTGCTCATGGTCGCGCGCGACGAGGCGCATCTGGAAACCGCGCGCGCGGAACTGGCCGAGGAATTTCCCGATCGCGACATCCTCGCGTTCGCGGCGGACGTCGCCGACCACGAGCAACGCCTGGAAGTGTTCGACTGGATCGCCGACCTCGATACTGCGCTGTCGCTGCTCGTGAACAACGCTGGCACGAACCTGCGCAAACCGACGCTGGATTACGACGACGCGGAAGTGCGCGCACTGATCGAAACGAACCTGCTGTCCGCATTCGCGATATGCCGGCTCGCGTATCCGCATCTCGTCGAACATGCGAACGCGGCGATCGTGAACGTGGGCTCGGTATCGGGCATGACGCACGTGCGCACCGGTTCGCCGTACGGTATGACGAAGGCCGCGCTCGGGCAATTGACGAAGAACCTCGCCTGCGAGTGGGCCGAGGATGGCATCCGTGTGAATGCGGTCGCGCCGTGGTACATCCGCACGCAGCGCACCGAAGGCATGCTTGCGGACCCGGATTACCTGGACGAAGTGCTGCAACGCACGCCGCTCGCGCGCATCGGCGAGCCGGAGGAAGTCGCCGCGGCCGCCGCGTTCCTGTGCCTGCCGGCGGCGAGCTACATCACCGGCGAAATACTCGCGGTCGATGGCGGATTCCTGAAATACGGCTTTTGACCGCGCGCGCGCCGGCTGCGGCCGTCACCCGTCATTGACCGGCATGCCGGATTAGGGTGCGAGTCCGTGCGCGTTCGCCCCGGGCGGCGCAGATTTTTTTCGCGGCAGGTGGGTTCGCTGCCTGAAGTTGTTGTACGCTCGACACCGCTGTATCCCCAAACGAGGTCAAGACGACATGGCGACGAAGAAGAATGCGAGCAAAAGTGCCGGCGCGAAGCCGATCAAGGAAGTACTGAGCAAGTCCGCGTTGGTCGCGCATGTCGCGAACAGCAGCGGTGTATCTGCGCGTGATGTTCGCGCAGTATTCGAGGCACTGGACGGCGCGATAGCGGGATCAGTGCACAAGAATGGTTCGGGTACGTTCATGCTGCCCGGCCTGTTGAAAGTGACGGCGGTGAAAGTTCCCGCGAAGCCGAAGCGCAAGGGCATCAATCCGTTCACGAAGGTCGAACAGTGGTTTGCGGCAAAGCCGGCGACCGTGAAAGTGAAAGTCCGTCCGCTGAAGCGCCTGAAAGACGCTGCACTCTGAGCACGCAACAACAACCGACGGCGTAGCTGCCGTCCACCGACCGACGGATGCCGCGCGGCGTTCGTCGGCGGGTTTGTTCCCGCGATGCGCAAGGTATGAACGGCGGTATTGCGCTGAATCATCCAGTATCGTGGCTGGCGAGCATGCGCGGAAGAGCGCGATTCCGCATTCGGCATCCATAGCCGAAAACGGCTAGTTTCGAGGCGGCGGCGGCGTTAGGATCGCCGCCATGTCGATGGAACCTTCTCGCATTGGACTCGATCCGAAAGCCTGCGAACAGGCGCGGCTGACGCGCGACGCGCGCTTCGACGGCCTGTTCTTCACCGCCGTGCGCACGACCGGCATCTATTGCCGTCCGGTGTGCCCGGCGCCGACCGCGCATGCGCGCAACGTCGAATATTTCCCGAACGCCGCGGCTGCCGCGAGCGCGGGTTACCGTCCATGTCTGCGCTGCCGGCCGGAAGCGGCGCCCGGCACGCCGCTCACGCGCGCGCGCAGCGAACTCGTCGCCGCGGCGTTGCGCATGATCGATGCCGGCGCGTTGGACGAAGCGTCCGTCGCGCGACTCGCACGCCGCATCGGCGTCGGCGAGCGTCATCTGCGCCGTCTGTTCGTCGCCGAACTTGGCGCGGGTCCGGCGGAAATCGCGGCGACGCGACGCCTGCTGTTCGCGAAGAAGTTACTGACTGAAACTGCGTTGCCGGTGACGCACATCGCGCACGCGGCCGGTTACGCGAGCCTGCGCCGGTTCAATGCGGCTTTCCTCGACGGTTACGGGCGTGCGCCGCGTGTCATCCGGCGTGAACAGTCCACACCAGCGAATAGCACGTTGACGTTGCGCGTGCCGTTCCGCGCGCCCTACGATTTTTCCGCGCTGCTCGCGTTCTTCGCGCGCCGCGCAATTTCCGGCCTCGAACACGTGAATGCGCACAGCTACACGCGCCGTTTCGCGTTCGACGGCAAGGCCGGATCGCTGCGGGTGACGCGGATGCGCGGCGAGGACGCGCTCGCGTTGACGGTCGATTTCGCGGACACGACGCGGCTGCAAGCGATTTGCGCGCGCGTGCGCCGCCTGTTCGACGTGGATGCGGACATCGCCACGATAACCGTGCAACTCGCGAGCGATCCGCGTTTGCGCGGCTATGTACGAAAACACCCTGGCCAGCGCCTGCCTGGCGGTTGGGACGGATTCGAGATCGCGGTGCGCGCGGTGCTCGGCCAGCAGATCAGCGTAGCGGCAGCGCGTACGCTCGCGGCGCGCCTGCTCGATCGCTTCGGCGAACCGGCGACCTTGCCGGACGGCGAGACAATCCGTTTGTTCCCGACGCCGCAGTCGCTTGCGGATGCGGACCTGACCCGCATCGGCCTGCCGCGCACACGTGCGCAAACGCTGAACGCGATCGCACGCGCGCTGTGCGGTGGCGGCGTGGATTTCCGGCCCGAACAATCGCTGGATGATTTCGTCGCGAGTTGGTGCGAGTTGTCCGGTATCGGCGCGTGGACCGCGCATTACATCGCGATGCGTGCGCAAAGCCATCCGGATGCGTTTCCGGCGGCGGACCTCGTCCTGCGCAAGATGCTGGGCGACCGCGGCATGCTTTTGTCCACGCGTACCGTCGAATCCCTCGCCGATCGCTGGCGGCCGTGGCGCGCCTACGCGGTCATGCACTTGTGGCGCAACGCAAACTGAGGTTCTACGATGACGGACGTGTATTACGATTATTTCGATTCCCCGGTCGGACGCCTGCTGCTCGTGGCGGATGGACAAGGCCTGCGCCATGTCGCGTTCGAGAACGGCAGGCATCCGACGCCGGTCGCGGACGATTGGGAGCGCGGTCCCGGCGCGCTGCACGAGACGCGCGCGCAATTGAAGGCGTATTTCGCCGGCAAGCTGCGCGAGTTCGATCTGCCGCTCGCACCGCAAGGCACGGATTTCCAGCAGCGCGTGTGGCTGGCGCTGTTGCGCATTCCCTACGGCGCGACCGCGAGTTATGGCGACATCGCGCGCGCGGTTGGCGAACCGGGTGCCTCGCGTGCGGTCGGCGCGGCGAACGGACAGAATCCGATTGCGATCGTGGTCCCTTGCCATCGCGTGATCGGCGCGGACGGCACGCTCACCGGCTACGGCGGCGGCCTGCCGAACAAGAAGTACCTGCTCGAGTTGGAGCAGAAGCACTCGGCGTTCGCGCTGGCGCCGTGATCAACAGCCGTTCAATTCGCGCTCCAGTTCATCCGCCTGCGGTTGCAGTATTGCCTGCTGATCCTTGAATGCGTTGTGCAGCTTGTGCGTGACGTTGTCGTACTGCTTTTGCAGCCAACCGCAGGTCTGCTCACGGGAGGCGCGCGCGCACTCGTCCTGCAACGGCGTGTACTGGCTGGCGATCGCGTCGCGCGGTGAATGGTCGATCGGAATCTGGCGCATTCCCGGCGCGGATACGCCGATGCCGCCGGGCCCATAGGCCTGCGACAGGCTGTGTCCCGGAAAACCGAGCACCCCGAGCGGCACATAGCGCACCGGCGGCGAACCGTTGCGACTGAAGTATTGCGAGCCATCCTCGGCTTTGCGGCAGATCCACAACGGCGGCAAGGGCGCGGGCGGCTTGCTGATCGGCACCGGCGGCGGCAAGACGGACGCAGCCGATGGCGCGCTCGGTGCGTCGGCCGACTGCACCGGCGCGGGCGGCAAATCCGGCAGCCAGACTTCCGCCTGCTGCGCATTTTGCGGACACGGCCGATCCTGGAACGCGACGTTGCCCTGCGCGTCGGTGCATTTGTATACATCGGTCGCTGCGGCTTGGGCCGCGAAAACCAGCGGCACGACGGCGACAAAGTGGAAGTCGCGCATGGTCATGTTCAATGCAACGTCTTGTAGACCTCCGGATCGAACGCATCCACGGCGACGACTTCGTTGCGCGCGGCATCGGCTTCCTGGATCAGGTCGTATTCGGCCTGTGAGATCACGCCGGCTTTCAAGCCCATCTCGTCGAGCATGTAGCCGGGCGCGCGGTCGAGCGCGCCGGCGCGCACGGCGTCGCGCAGCTTGGTTTCGACCGGGATCGCGCGCACCGCCTTGGTCAGCGCGGCCTCGAGCGCGCCGAGTCCGACTTCGCCCGGCGGCGGCAAGAC
>DATJIL010000021.1:0-21114 GCA_035493385.1 Rudaea sp. | reverse complement strand
GGTGCTCATGCTCGTGCTGGAATGGATCCGCGGCGACCTCGTCGCCCTGCTCGTCGTGGTCGTCATCGGCATCACGCGCCTGATTCCGGTCGAGCAACTGTTCGAGGGCTTCGCCGGCAACGCCGTCATTTCGCTGATCGCAGTGATGATCATGGGCGCGGGCCTGGACCGCACCGGCGTACTGAACAAGGCCGCCTCGTTCATCCTGCGCCTGGCCGGCGGCGTGGAAGCGCGCCTGGGCATGCTGATCAATGCAATGGCCGGCGCGTTGTCTTCGGTGATCCAGAGCCAGGCACTGGCAGCCCTGTTCCTGCCGGTGGCCAGCCGCGTCAGCGCGCGCACCGGCGTGCCGCTCGGTCGCCTGCTGCTGCCGATGGCATTCTGCATCCTGTGCGGCACGAACACGACGATGGTCAGCAATTCGCCGCTGATCCTGCTCAACGACCTGATCGCCAGCGCAAACCGCAACCTGCCGCCGGGCGCGCAGACCATCGAGCCGTTCTCGTTGTTCGCGATCGCGCCGATCGGCATCCCCCTGCTGCTGACCGGACTGGCGTATTTCGCGTTCTTCACGCGCAAGCTGCTGCCCGCCGAGGATGACGCCCAGAGCGTGACGCCGGGCCGCACCGAAACCTATTTCGCCGAAACCTATGGCATCGACGGCGAAGTCAGCGAGCTTACCGTCACAACGGAAAGCCCGCTGGTCGGCATGAGCATCGCCGAAGCCGAGGCGTTGCGTGGCGCACCGCTGATCCTCGCAATCAAGAACGGCGACGAAACCCGCCTGGCGCCGCCGGCCGACACCATGATTTGGGTCGGCACCGTGCTCGGCGTGCTCGGCAAGCGCGAACAGGTCAACGAATTCGCCAACCTCAACCTGCTGCGCGCGCAGCCGCGCCTGAGCGTGTTCCGCGACATGTTCAATCCGAACCGCGCCGGCATCGCCGAGGCCGTGGTGCCGCCGAACTCGCGCTTCGTCAAACAGGCGGTTGGCGACCTGCGCCTGCGCAAGCGCTTCGGCATCAGCGTCCTGGCGGTCTACCGCGGCGAGGAAGTGTTCCGCGAGGATCTGCGCAACACCGCGTTGCGCGCCGGCGATACGCTCGTGCTGCACGGTTTCTGGCGCGACCTGACGCTCGCATCGGAAGAACGCGACTTCGTCGTCGTCACGGACTACCCGAAAGAGGACCACCGCCCGAGCAGGATCTGGCACGCCATCGTGTTTTTTTCACTGGCGATGGGCCTGGGTCTGTTCACCGAAGTCAAATTGTCTGTGGCGATGATGACCGGCGCGGTCGGCATGTTGCTGGCCGGCGTATTGAACATGGACGAGGCCTACCGTGCGGTCAACTGGAAGACGATCTTCACCCTCGCCTGCCTGATCCCGCTCGGCTGGGCGATGGACTCGACCGGCACCGCGGCATGGATCGCGCAAGAGGCATTGCGTTACCTCGGCGGTCTGCCGCAGTGGGCACTGCAGGCCTGCATCGCCGTTCTCGCCCTGCTGTTTTCGCAGATCATGTCCAATGTCGGCGCGGCCGTGATGATGGTGCCGATGGCGATCAACTTCGCCCTCGCCTCGGGCGGCAATCCGGCCGCCTATGCGCTGATCGTGGCGATTTCCACCTCCAACACCTTCCTGATTCCGGCGGCGAGTCCCGTGCTGCTGGTCGTCGCCGGCCCTGGCGGCTACACGGGCCGGGATTTCCTGCGCGTCGGCCTTCCGCTGACCGCGTTCATGCTGGTGGTGATGCTGGTTGCCGTGAATCTGCTGTTCCGCTGACGGCGGCATTACCCCCCTCCACGCCGGCCGCAGTAGAATCGTGCCGGGAATCCGTTCCGCAGGGATGCTCATCGCATCACCGGAGGTTCGCCATGATCCGTTTCGCATTGATTCTGGTTCTTTGCGCTCCCGCACTCGCCGCCGCCGCGCCTGCCGATGCCTGCAGCGTTTCCGGCACCGCCTACGATTACGCCGGACGGCCGCTGCGCGACGCGGTCGTGCGCCTGACCGACACGCGGAGCCAGAGCGCCGCATTCCTCGTCACCGATGCGCAAGCCGGCTTTGCGTTCGCCGATCTCGCGCCGGACGCGCACTACCGCATCGATCTGCTCAGCGCGCCGACTGTCGTCACCGGCTCGCGCCTGCCGACACGGTCGATCCTCGGCATGTCGTCCGCGTTCACCTGCATGGCCGGCAACACGGCGCGCACCGACGTGCGCGTGCAGGTCTATTGAGGCGATTCAAGGCAGGCAGACCTGCCCGTCGATCACGTCGACTTTCACCGAGCGCAGCGCCGCGCCGCGGCAAGGACCGCCGCTGCAATGGCCGGATTCGATCCGGAACGTGGCGCCGTGCGCGGCGCAAATCAGTTGCCCCGCGTCGATCAGGAACTTGCCGGGTGCGTAGTCCAGGCGCCGCCCTGCATGCGGGCATTCGTTGTGGTACGCCGCCACAGCTTCGCCGACACGCACGAGAATCAGGTCGAAGCCGCCAGTGCTCGAGTCCACGTGCACCGCGATGGCTCCGCTGGGCGGAATCTCTTCGACCCGGCATAACGATTTTCTAACGTCCATTGGCGTATCTAGCCCTTCCCGTCCATCAATTCATTCTGCCACAGGGAGCGACACGGACATGTTCCATTGGCGCTGGTTCAATCGCCCGCAAAATCCGTTTCTGCGTCTGCTGCTGGCCGTGCTGGCCATCGTGTTCGTGGCCGGCATCGTCGTGCTGGGATTCTTCGCCTTGCTGGCGTTCGCCTTCGTCGGCGCCATCGTCGCCGTGGTGCGCGCGTTGACGCGTACACAGGCGGCACCGGCGGCCGCGCCTTCGCGCGTGCACGATCCCAGCGTCATCGAAGGCGAATACGTGGTCGTGCGCAACGATCCGGCCGCGCTCAAGCACTGATCCGATCGGCGGTTCCATCACAGGCATGACAATTGGCGCTGTCGCCCGACAGCGCTAGTCGCTACAGTGCGCATCCCGGTTTCCGACTGCGCCCGCATGGACCAAGCCGTCTCCGCCGCCGAATCCCCGTCCGCACTGTCATCGCCGCGCGTCCTCGTGCCGCTGGCGCTGGCCGGCGTTTACCTGATCTGGGGCTCGACCTACCTCGCGATCCGCATCGGCATCGAAGACTATCCGCCGTTCCTGATGGCAGCGATCCGTTTTCCCATTGCCGGCGGATTGATGTACGCGTTCCTGCGCTGGCGCGGCGTCGCGCCGCCGACACGACGGCAATGGTTCAACTGCCTGATCACCGCGTGCCTGCTGCTTGGGCTCGGCAATGGCCTGGTGTGCTACGCCGAGCAGACCGTGCCGTCCGGCATCGCCGCTGTCGCCGTCGCCAGCGTCGGCCTGTTCATGGCGATCTTCGCCGGACTCTACGGCCATTGGCCGAACCGGCTCGAGTGGCTGGGCCTCATTGTCGGGTTCGCCGGCGTCGTCGTGCTCAACCTCGGCAACGGCCTGCGCTCCTCGCCGCTCGGCGCGGCCGCTCTCGTGCTGGCCTCGATCGGCTGGGCCTATGGATCGATCTGGAGCCGCCACCGCGACATGCCGGCGCCGACGATGGGCGCCGCCGCGCAGATGCTGTGCGGCGGCATTCCGCTCGGATTGATGGCGTTGGCGACCGGCGAACGCTTCACGCACATGCCTTCGTTGCACGCGACGCTGGCACTGGGCTATCTCATCGTCGCCGGATCGATCCTCGGCTTCACGGCGTACATCTACCTGCTGCACAACGTGCGCCCGGCGCTGGCCACGAGCTACGCCTACGTCAATCCGCCGGTGGCCGTGCTGGTCGGCGTCGCCCTCGGCGGCGAGGCGGTGCACGCGCTCGACATCGCCGGCACCATCGTGATTCTCGCCGGCGTCGTCGCGATCACGCTGGCGAAGACGAAACCGGCGCGCTGAATCACTGTTCGCGCAACGCCACCGTCACCGGCAGGCGCGCGGCGCGCAATGCGGGAAACGCGCCGCCGACGAAGCCGATCACCAGCGCCCACTTCAGTCCGATCAGCACGAGCGCCGGCGAGACCTTGAAGTTGAACACGACCTGGCTGAAGTTCTGGCTCAGCGTCGACACGGTGTAATTATCGAAAATCAGCCATGCGACGGCCGCGCCGAGCACGCCGCCGGCGAGCGCCAGCAGCATGGTCTCCAGCAGCACGGACACCACGACCGGCAGGCCACGGAAGCCGATCGCTCGCAACGTCGCTATCTCGCGTGCGCGCGTGGCAACCGCCGCGTACATGGTGTTGAGCGCGCCGAAGATTGCGCCGATGGCCATGATCGTGCCGACCACGCCGCCGACGATCCGAATGAGTCGGGTCAGGCCCTCGGACTGCTTGCTGAAATAGTCGCGCGTGGTCTGCACGTCCACGGTCAATCGCGGATTCGCCGCGAGCTCGGCCTTGAACGCATCGAACGCGCCGGCGCTGGTCAGCCGCACCGCTGCGTCGGTCACGCTGTCGCCGCGCCGGTAGGTCGAGGCGACGATATCGACGTCGCCCCACAGATCCGAATCGTAGGCGTCGCCGGAATCGAACGTGCCGACAATGGTCCATACCTGGTTGTTGAGCTTGATCGTCGAACCCAGACCCAGGCCCTGGAACTGCGCTTGCGCGCCCTTGCCGGCGATCAGTTCGCGCAGGCCGGGTGTGAACTTGTGCCCACTGGTGATCTTCACGTTCGGCCGCAGGTTCCACACCTGTGGACCGACACCGCGGATCTCCACGTTCGCGTCCAGGCCGCTGCCCTTGCGCGGCAGCGAGGCGACGACGACGAGTTCCGGCGAGACGATGGGCAGGCCCTTGGCGTCCTTGAGGATGCCCGGCGCCTGCTCGATCTGCACCACGGCATCGTGCATGAGGACGGAATTGAGCTCGGCGTTCGCGCCGGCACGCATGACCAGCACGGTGTCGTCGCTGCCAGTTTGCTTGAGCGTGGCCTGGAAGCCTTCGCCCATCGCCAGCAGCGCGACCAGCACGCCGACCACGCCGGCAATGCCGATGACGACGACCGAAGAGGATCCGAGCCGTTGCGGGATCGTCGCCATGCCCACGCGCGTCACCGACCAGGCCTGGCGGCCGCGGCGGCCGAACGCCATCCACAGTGCGAGCAGCACGGCGATGGCGACCAGCGCGATCCACGGCAGGATCGCGAACAGCGCCGCAGCGGCGACAAGAACGATGCCGATGCCGAGATTTGCGAGAAATTTGCGCATTGTATACTCCTGTCAGCGTCCGGCCAGCGCGTCGACGATCTTCAGGCGCATGCCGCGCAGCGCGGGCAGCCAGCCGACCAGCAGTCCGATGCCGAACATCAGCGCCGCGCCAAGCGCCCACGTATTCCAGCGCACGCCGTCGGGCAACAAGCCCTGCACCTTGCTGCTCATCGCCGGCACGATCACCGCGGCCAGCCCGATGCCGATCAGTCCGCCGATCAGGATCAGCAGCACCGACTCGGCCAGCACCAGCCCGAGCACGCCGCGGTTGGAAAACCCGATCGTCTTGAGCACGGCGAGTTCGGGAATGCGTTCGCGCACCGCTTGCGCCATGGTGTTGCCGGTGAGCAGGATCAGGGTGAAGAACACCGCGCTCATGATGCCGCCGACGATCAGGCCGATGTCAGCGAACTGGCTGACGAAGGAACGGTTGAACGCATTCTCGCTCTCGGTCTTGGTCTCGTGGTCGGAATTGGCCGACATCGCATCGATCGCCTTGGCCACCTGGTCGGCCTGGTTCGGATCGTTCAATTTCTCGATATACCAGCCGATGCGGCCATTGCCGAACTGGCGCGCCTCGTCGAAGTATTTCCAGTTGAAGAACATCACCGGCTCCTTGTTCTTCTCCTTCGGATCGCGCGCGTGGAAAATGCCGACGAGGTCGAACGTCCAGGTGTTGCTGCCATCCTTCTGCGGGAAGATCGTCGCCTGCAGCGGAATCTTGTCGCCGATCTTCCAGCCGAACTTCGTGGCCAGCGCTTCGCCGACGATGCAGCCGGTGCGCGTGTTCCTGAACGCCGCCAGTTGATCGGGCGGAATCGTGTATTCGGTGAACAGATCCATGAAGTTCGGACTCACCGCCTCGTTCGGGAAGAAGTTCTTCGGATCCTGGTAGATGCCGCCGAACCAGTTCGCGTAGGCCACTTCCTTGACGCCCGGCACCGCCTCGATGCGCGCGAGCAGGCTCTGCGGCAGCGACACGGTGAAGCTGATCTTGGACATCGTGATCATGCGGTCGACGCCGGCCACGCTGTTGCCGGCGTCGCCGAATGCGTTGCGCACCGAATCGAGCAGGCCGAACAGCAGGAACGCCGCCAGCACCGAGGCGATGGTGAAGAAGGTCCGCGTCTTGCGCCGGAACAACGCGGCCCAGATGAGATGGAAATATTTCATGGCCGCACTCCCTTACGCGTGGGCGCCCTGCTCAACGAGGGTACCCTTGTCCAGATGCAGGGTCTGACGTGCGTGTTCGGCGGCCTTGGGATCGTGCGTGACCATGACGATGGTCTTGCCATGTTCGCGGTTGAGGATCTGCAGGAGATTGAGCACGTCCTCGGCGGACTGGCGGTCCAGGTCGCCGGTCGGTTCGTCGCAGACCAACAACGATGGGTCGGACACGATCGCGCGCGCGATCGCCACGCGCTGCTGCTGGCCGCCGGAAAGCTCGGTCGGCTTGTGCGAGGCGCGGTCGGCGAGACCGACCAGTTGCAGCGCGACGCTGGCATTCTTCTTGCGCTGCGCGGCCGAGAGCTTGGTCAGCAGCAGCGGCAGTTCCACGTTCTTCTGCGCACTCAGCATCGGCAACAAATTGTAGAACTGGAACACGAAGCCGACGTTGGCCGCGCGCCATTTCGCCAGCGCGCCCTGGCCGAGTTGGTCGATGCGTGCACCGCCAACGGCGATGCTGCCGTCGCTGGGCGAGTCCAGGCCGCCGATGAGATTGAGCAACGTGGTCTTGCCGGAACCCGATGGCCCCATCAAGGCGAGGAAATCGCCCTGCGCGATGTCGAGATCGACGTGGTGCAACACCTCGACCTTCTGCTTGCCGCGTTCGTAGACCTTGCTGACGTTGCGGATTTCCACCAGATTGCCCATTGTTCGATCCTCGAAAAATCCCGTAGTTATTTGCCGCCCAGCGTCACCGCCGCGCCATCACTCATCTGTACCGGTGGCTGCTTGACCACCTGCGTGCCCGCCGCAATGCCTTCGACGAGACGCAGGTCCGAATACGCCTGACCCGGCACCACTTCTCGCGCGCGCGCGCGACTGCCATCGATCGCGAACACAAAATTCTTGCCATCGCGCTGCACGATGCTCGTGGACGGCACCAGTACGCCCTTGAGCGGCGCCGCCGCCGTGTTCTTCTTCGCTTCTTCCAGGAACGACACGCGCGCACCCATGTCGGGCAGCACGCGCGCATCCTTCTGATCGAGCGCGATGCGCACCTTGACCGTGGCCTTGCTCTTGTCCGCGGTCGGAATCACCGCGATCACGTGCGCGGGAATCGTCCAGCTCGGATACGCATCGAGCACCGCCTGCGCGGGCTGGTTGCGTTGCACGCGATTGATGTAGGCCTCGTTGACATCGACGTCGACTTCCAGCGAATCCATGTCGACGATGGTGCCGACGCCGGTGCGGGTAAAACCACCACCGGCAGAAAACGGCGAGACGATCTCGCCGACCTGCGCATTCTTGGCGATGACGACGCCGGCGAACGGCGCGCGCACCGTGCAGTAGTCGAGCTGTACCTGCGCCGCCTTCACGCCGGCCTGGGCCAGCTCGATCTGCCTGCGTTGCGCATCGACTTGCGCGGTCAGCGCGGATACTTGCGTTTGCGCATCTTCCAGCGCCTGTTGCGAGACCAGGTGCCGGCCGACCAGATCCTGGGCGCGTTTTAGATCGCGCTGCGCCTGCGCCAACTGCGCCTGATATTGGCCCAACGTCGCCTGCGCCGCACTGGCCTGCGCCTGTGCCTGCGCGAGTGCGGCCTTCTGCGCGGTGTCGTCCAAATGCGCCAGCACTTGATCCTTGTCGACGTGCTCGCCTTCCTCGATCAGCACTTGCGTCAGCGTGCCGGTGATCTGTGCCGACACCGTCGCCTCGCGCCGCGCGGTGACGTAACCGGTCGCCTGCAGCACGGCGGTATCGCCGCCGCCGGCCGCCGGCGCGGTCGCCGTGGCCGCCTGCACCTCGAACGTTTTGCCGCCGAACAGGAACCAGGCCGCGCCGCCAATCAGCGCAATGGCCAGCACGATCGCGCCGGCGATCCACGGCCAGCGCGAAGCGCCACCCGCATCCTCGCGCTGGCGCGAATCGATGCGCAATTCCTTCAACAAATCGGATTGATCCATGACGCCCACGTGAGTCTGCAAGTCAGCTGGCAAGTGTGCCATAGGTTCGCAGTCGGCGCTGCGCCGCAACAGGGGCGGAGGTCACGATTCGCTCATGACAATTGTCAGATCGATCGGTGTTTGCGCCACTCCGGCAAAACCCGCATGCTTGGCGCAATATCCGACCGCGGGGAGGCGGCCATGCGCTGGTTAAGTATACTTTTTCTCGTCGTTGGCCTTGGCCTGCTCGCTGGCGCCGGATTCCTGTGGCGCAACCACGCCGGCTTCGCCGCACACGCGGTGCGGGCGGACGGCGTGGTCATCGACCTGAACTACCACAGCGGTTCCAAGGGCGGCAGCTATTACCCGGAAGTGGAATTCAAGGCCGCGGATGGAAGCGTCGTGCACATCACCGGCAGCACGGGTTCGAATCCGGCTGCGTACGACCGCGGCGAGCACGTCGCGGTGATTTATCAACCGAACAATCCGCAAGGCGCGCGCATCGACAGTTTTTCCGAAAACTGGCTCGGCGTGGTGATCCTGGGCGGCATGGGCCTGGTGTTCGCACTCATCGGCGGCGGCTTCATCTACTCCGGAATGCACACGCGAAAGGTCAATCGCTGGCTGGCCACGAACGGCATGCGCGTGCAAGCGAAGTTCGAAAACGTGATCTACGACACCAGCCTGAAGGTGAACGGCCGCAGCCCATGGCGGCTGATTTGCCAATGGCAACATCCGGTTACGCAGAAGGTGTATTTGTTCAAGAGCGCGAACATCTGGTTCGACCCGACGGCGTTCGTCAAACGCGACACGCTCGACGTACTCGTGGACATGGACAACCCCAAGCGTCATCAGGTGGACATCTCCTTCTTGCCCCAGGCTGGCTGACCGGCATGTATCACGTCTTCGATCCACCGATCCAGGCCAGTGCCGCCATCACCGGCAGCACAAAGCGTTTTCCGGTGCGGCGCATCTTCTGCATCGGCCGCAACTACGCCGAGCACGCGGCGGAGATGGGCGCGAGCGTGGACCGCGGCAATCCGGTGTTTTTCTGCAAACCGGCCGACGCGATCGTCGCCGATGGCGCCGACATTCCCTATCCGCAGGCCACGCAGGAATTGCACCATGAGGTGGAAATGGTCGTGGCCCTGCATTCCGGCGGCACGGACATTGCCGAAGCGGGCGCGCTCAGGCATGTGTTCGGTTACGCGGTCGGCCTGGACCTGACCCGGCGCGACCTGCAGACCGCGGCGAAGGCGAAGGGCATGCCCTGGGACAGCGCCAAGGCGTTCGATCATTCCGCGCCGCTGTCAGCGATCCGCGCGGCGACCGAGATCGGCCATCCGCACAGCGCGGCGCTCACGCTGGAAGTCAACGGCGAGGTTCGCCAGCGTGCCGATATTGCGCAGATGATCTTTGCCGTGCCGGAAATCCTCGCACGTCTGTCGCGCCTGTTCGAACTCAAGGCCGGCGATCTCGTCTTCACCGGCACGCCGGCCGGCGTCGGCCCGCTCGCGCGCGGCGATGTCGTTCATGCGCGCCTTGCCGGAGTTGCGGAACTGCGCGGCCGCATCGTCTGAAGCCGCAATGCGTCACGCTTTTTGCAGACTATTGCGCTAGATTCGGCATGCCGCGATGGGGAGCGGCGTCCGGTTCGTCCAACCCAGGAGCAGGCGCATGAGTTTCTTCGGCGAGTTCAAAACCTTCGCGATGAAGGGCAACGTGGTCGACATGGCCACCGGTATCGTGATCGGCGCGGCGTTCGGCAAGATCGTCTCGTCGCTGGTCGACAACGTGATCATGCCACCGATCGGCGTGCTTATCGGCGGCATCGATTTCTCCAGCCTCGCGGTCAACATCGGCAACCCTGTCGTCGACGCCAAGGGCATCGTCACCGGCGGGGCGATCATCAAGTACGGCGTGTTCCTCAACACCATCATCCAGTTCATCATCATCGCGTTGGCGATCTTCCTCGTGATCAAACTGATGAACCGCATGGTCAAGAAACAGGAAGCCGCGCCGGCCGCACCACCGCCGCAGGAAAAACTGCTCACCGAAATCCGCGATCTGCTCAAGGCGCAGAAGTAGACGCGCATGCCGATTGGAACCGGAGCCAGCCAGGTTCCGGTTTCAGCGACGCCGAGGGCCTATCGCCCACTACCGGCCCGCCCCATTTGCCGGCGGCAAGGACGCGTTTCGACCGGGCGCCAATCGTTTTCCCGGATTTCTCGTTCGTATTTCCCCGTATTTTGCGTTTCTCCCGGTAACGGGCGGCATCGTGCCGTCCGTCGCGCCTGCCCGGGAGAAACACCATGTCCGCCCTTTTGCCACGCTGGATCGTCCTGCTCGCCCTTGCCGCCGCCATGCCGGCGCCGGCCGCGACCCTTACTGTCACCACCGACCACGACGAAGCCAACTGCCGAAGCGAAGCCGGATGCTCGACGCCGGCCAATGGGCCGGGCGAGAACTACCCGAACTCCACCGGATGTTCGCTGCGCGAGGCGCTGCAGGACGTCGCCGACGCCGGCAATACCGTGGCGATTTCCTATCCCGAATGCGGCGCCCCAACCGCGAGCGGGAGCAACACCATCAACCTGGGTACGCACAGCATCGTGGTCAACGCCACCGAACTGAACCCGGGCGACGTGAACGGCACCGCGACCATGAACAACGGCTCGTTGCCGTTTGTGGGCGCGGCGGCGACTTACGGCGCACTGACAATTACCGGCGGTACCGCCGTGTCCTGCTTCAGCGACCCGAATGCGATGCCGGCAGTGGATGGCGTGATCATGTTCCACGAAGCCAGCGGCGGCAACCTCACCTTCAGCGGCGTGCACCTGCAAAATTGCACGGCGCCGGCCGGTGGCGTGGCGATTACCAACCAGTCCGATGGCGACCTGTTCCTCACCGGCGTGACTTTCACCAATATCCGCGGCACCAACGACACCGACGGCGGCTGCATCGTGCACGGCAGCGGCAATCTGAGCATCCTCGGCGGCAGCTTCACCGCCTGCATCACCGACAACGGCAGCGCGATTCCCGGCGGCGGCAGCAATGGGCGCGGCGGTGCGCTGTCCATCGGCGCTGTTGGCAACAGCACCGCCGTGACGATTTCCGGGACGACGTTTCAAGGCAATATTGCATCCGCCAGCGGCGGTGCGATCTTGCTCAAAGGCACCGATGCCATCTCGATCAGCGGAGCCGCGTTCCAGGGCAATATCGCCAATGGCAACACCCACGACAGCGGCAACGCCGAACTGGGCGGCGGTGCGATTTTCGCCAGCAACACCGCCAACGGCGGCTTCAGCGGCGGCAGCGGCGTGAACGCCAGCGATTTCCTGATCTTCAATTCCTCCTTCATCGCGAATCTGGCGCCCAACGGCACCGGTGGAGCGATCGTTCTCACGGGCGCGGGCAGCCTCACCTACGGCAGCCTGGTCATCGACCAGACGACCGTCCTCAACGGCAGTCTTCCGGGCGGCATCATCGCCAGCAATTTCAGCGCGAATCAGGCCGGCGGCACCTGGAACGGCGCGCCGGTGGATCCGCGCGCCGGCTCCGGCGGCGCAATCTACGCCAGCGGCAAGGTCAGCATCCTGAGTTCGAGTTTCGTCGGCGGCAATGCCAGCCAGAATGCGAACGGTGGGGCGATCGCCTACTTCGACGGCACGGCGAGTTTTCCTCCACTATCCGTCGCGAACGTGACGATCAACGGGAATAGCGCGCAAGTCCAGGGCGGGGCGATCGCGAACCTGAAAACCGTCATCAGCAGCAATGGACAGATCGATCTGACCAACGCGACGATTGCCGGCAACACCACGACTACCGGTGGCGCGTTCTACAACGCCGGGAGCGCAGGCGACATCAATGCACGCAATACGATCTTCTCCGGCAATACAGGTGGCAACTGCTCCGGTCCGCTGACCGACACGGCCGGCAACCTGCAATTCAATCCGGCCAGCGGTTGCGCCGCGATCGCGAACACCGGTGACCCGAAACTGCAATCCGCGGCGCCGTTCGGCGGCGCCAACGCGCTGGTGTTCGTGATGCAGCTCGACAGCGGCAGTGCCGCGTCGGGCAGCGGCGATCAGCCGACTTGCACGGCCTCGCCGATCGTGAATCTGGATGCGGCGCTGAATTCGCGCCCCAGCGGCAAGCCCATGTGCGATGCCGGCGCGTTCGAATCGGGGATCGCGCCCGATCTGACCGTCGCCAAGACACATGCCGATCCCTTCATCTCACCGTCCACCGGCGACACCTATACGATCACGGTCAGCAACAGCGGCAACGATTCCACCACTGGCACGGTGGCCGTGGCCGATGCGCTGCCAGCCGGCCTGACCGCCACGGCGATGAGCGGCAGCAGCTGGAGCTGCACGCTGGTCTCGCTGACCTGCACGCGCAGCGACGCATTGGCTGCCGGCTCCTCTTATCCGCCGGTCACTCTGACCGTGGATGTCGATCCGGGCCTTTCCGGAATGATCGTCAATTCCGCAGCCGTTTCCGGCGGCGGCGAGGCGAACACCGGCAACGACGTGGCGAACGACTCGACCAATCTCGTGCCGCCGCCCGACCTGACGATCGCCAAGACGCACTCCGGCAACTTTACCAAGGGCCAGGTTGGCGCCACCTTCACGATCACGGTCAGCAATGTCGGCAGCGGCCCGACCAGCGGCACGGTGAGCGTGGTCGACAACCTGCCGGCAGGCCTGACCGCCACTGCGATGAGCGGCACTGGCTGGAGTTGCAACTTGGCGACGCTGACCTGCACGCGCAGCGATGTGCTGGCCGCAGCGCCGGCTGCCTATCCGCCAATCACGGTGACGGTGGATGTCGCTGCCAATCCACCGGCGCAAGTGATCAATTCCGCCGATGTGTCCGGCGGCAGCGATGGCAATATCAACAACAACCACGTCGACGACGGAACCACGTTGCCGGTGCGATTGCAGTCGTTCAAGGTCGACTGAAAAGAATGCGTCAACGCCGCGGCGCGCGCGCGCCCGCGGCGTGATGGCGTTGGCGCCAGTATTCCCCGAACAGCACCGCCGCGCTGGCCGATACGTTCAGGCTTTCCACCGCGCCCGATCCGGGGATGGTCATGTGCAAGTCCGCGCGATCGATCAAGGCGCGGCTCAGGCCCTCGCCTTCCGCGCCAAGTGCGAACACCAGCCGCGCCGGCAGGCGCGACGCGAACAGGGCCTCGCCTTCGTACGGCACGGTGGCGGCGAGCGTGAACCCCGCATTGCGCAATGTGCCGAGCGCATCCTCGCCCGGCGCGATGCGCGCCATCGGCACGGCCTCGGCGCCGCCTTCGGCAACGCGGCAAGCGGCGCCGGAAAGGCCCGGAGCGGCATCGGCCGAAAGCAGCACGCCGGCCGCGCCGAAATTCGCCGCGCTGCGCAGCACCGCGCCGATGTTGTGCGGATTGCCCACCCCATCGAGCCATGCCAGCAGCGCAGGCTGCGGCGCGCGCGGCAGGCGTTGCAACAACGCCGTCAGCGACGGCAACGGGATCTTGCGCGCCTCGAAACACACGCCTTCGTGGTGCTGGCTGGTGGTGAGTTTTTCCAGGTCCGTGTTGCCGACCACGCGATAGCCGAGTTTTTTCTGCACGCACCAGGCGAGCACCGCCTTGAATTGCGGGATACGCGATTCGAGCAGGTACACCTTGCGCAGATCGTGCGGGCGTTTGGCGAACAGCGCGAGGCAGGCATTGATGCCGTACACGCGCATCTCGTCGGCATTGCGGCGCGACGGCGCCGTGCGTTCGGGGGTTTGTTCGTTCATTCGAGGGCCAGCGCGGGATCGGCCGGCGCAGCATGCCTGACCGGCCGCAGCAGGGCCAGCAGCGGAATCGCGGCCAGGGTCAGGAGCATCATCAGCCAGAAATCGTCGAGGTAGGAAATCGTCGCCGCCTGGCGCGTGACCTCGCCATTGAGCGCTTCCAGGCTGGCCGCCGCCGTCAGTCCGCTCATGTGCGGGCGGATTGCCGCGTCGAACGGCGTCAGGCGCGCGGCAAGTTCGGCATGGTTGACCTGGGTGTTGTGCGCGAGCAGGGCCATCATGATCGAGATGCCGACGCTCGAGCCGATGTTGCGGGTCAGGCTGTAGATGCCCGCGGCTTCGGTGCGTGTCGCCATCGGCAGGGTCGAATACGCGACCGTGGACACCGGCACGAACACCAGGCCCACGCCGATGCCCTGCACGATGCCGGCGAAGATGATGTCCCATTGCGGTACGTCGGACGTCCACTGCGTCATCTGCCACATCGACAGCGCCGTGAGCAGCATACCGATGCCGGCGACGATGCGCGCGTCGGCGCCGCTCGCAAGCAGGCGCCCGACGACGACCATCGCGATCAAGGTGCCGATGCCGCGCGGCGCGAGCAGCACGCCGACGGTGACGACCGGATAGTTCATCAGCGTCTGCAGGTACGGCGGCAGCAATGCCATGGTCGCGAACAGGACGATGCCGATGAGGAAGATGAAAATGTTGCTGGCGAGGAAATTGCGGTCGCGGAACAGGCCGAGGTCGACGAACGGACGCTTGCTGCCCAGCCAGTGCACGGCGTACAGATAGAAGCCGAGGAACGCAAGCGCCGCCTCAATGCGGATTTCGCCGGCGTCGAACCAATCCTTGAGCTGGCCGCGATCGAGCATCATCTGCAGTGCGCCGATGCCGATGGCGAGAAAGGCGAAACCGCGCCAGTCGAAGCGCGAGGCATAGGTGTCGTCGCGCGGCAGGCTCGCGGCCACGCCGAACAGGCACAGCGCACCGATCGGCACATTGATCAGGAACACCCAGTGCCAGCTGTAATTGTCGGTGAGCCAGCCGCCGAGCGGCGGCCCAAGGATAGGCCCGACCATCACGCCCATGCCCCACATCGCCATCGCCGCGCCGTGCTTTTCGCGCGGGAACACATCGAGCAACGTGGACTGCGACACCGGCACCAGGGCCGCGCCGAACAGACCCTGCAGCAGGCGGAACAGCACCATCTGGTCGATCGTTGTGGCGATGCCGCACAGGATCGAGGCGACGGTGAACCCGGCTACGGCAATCAGCAGCAGGCGGCGCCGGCCGAGCACGGACGCCAGCCAGCCGCTCGCGGGCGTGGCGATCGCCGCGGCGACGATGTACGAGGTCAGCACCCAGGCGATTTCGTCCTGCGTCGCCGACAGCGAGCCCTGCATGTTCGGTAATGCGACGTTGGCGATGGTGGTGTCCAGCGCCTGCATCAAGGTCGCCAGCATCACCGAAACGACCAGCAGGCCGCGGTTTTCGACCTCGCGATGACTGACAGCGTGTTCCATTTACGCGATCAGTGAGCGGAGACCGCCACGCGCGCTTCGGGTTCGGCACGCGCACCCTCGATGCGGCCAAGCAGCGAGTTCTGCTTGCCCGTGTCGATCTTGACCACGGCACTCATGCCGGCGCGCAGGACCTGATCGGAATTTACGTCGTCCACGGCGATGCGCACGGAAATGCGCTGCACGATCTTGACCCAGTTGCCGGTGGCGTTCTGCGCCGGCAGCACCGAGAACTCCGCGCCCGAGGCCGGGCTGATCGAGGCGACGTGGCCCTTCCAGGCATGGCCGGGATAGGTGTCGACTTCGATGTCCACCGGCTGGCCGGCGCGCACGTGGGTGAGGTCGGTTTCCTTGAAATTCGCGTCGATCCAGAGTCCCTTCGTCGCCACCAGCGGCATCGCCGCCTGCCCGGGCGCAAGGAAATCGCCGGGCTGCAGGTTCTGCTTGCCGATGGTGCCGTCGATCGGCGCACGCACGGTGGCGTGATCCAGGTCCAGTTCCGCGGCCTCGAGCTGCGCCTTGGCGAGCTTGTAGCCGGACAATTCCGCGTTCGGCGTTTCCGGCAGGCCGCCGAGCAGGCTCTGCGCCTTGGACACGGCAGCGATATCGGCGTCGCGTTTGCCGCGTGCGTCGGCAAGATTGTTCGCCGCGTCGTCGACGTCCTTCTGCGCGACCACGCCCTTGCGCCGCAACTCCTGCATGCGTTTGTACTGTGCCTCGTTCACGCGCAATGCTTCGTCGGCGGAACGCACGTTCGCCTGCGCGGAGCGGAATCCTGCACGCGCCGCGTCGAGGAGGCTGGTGATGCCTTCCATCTGCGCCTGTGCGCGCGCCACGGCGATTTGCAGCGGTTCGGCATCGATGCGAAACAGCACGTCGCCCTTCCTCACCACTTGGTTTTCGCGCACGTCGACCTCGACGACGCGGCCGGCGACCTGCGGCGCGATGGTGGCGCGGTCGGCCTGCACGTAAGCGTTGTCCGTGGAGACGTAGCGTCCGGAGGTCAGGTACAGCCAGCCGCCGACGATCAGCACCAGCGCCGGGCCAAGAATCCACAGCAGCGTGTTGCGGCGCTTACGCTTCGCCGGCGCGAGCGCGTCGGCGACGGGCGCCCCGTATTGTTTGTCGGTCATGTTCGTTCCCGCAGTCAGGCGCCGGATTCGTCCAGCGCATTCAAGTTGTTCTTCATCCGCGTCAGCATGCCCATCATCGCCTTCATGTCGGCGGCGGAAATTCCGCGTTGTGCCTGGTGAAAGAGTTCGGAAGAAATCTGTTCCATGTCGCCGACCACGCCGTGCGCGCGCGGCGTCAGGTGCAGGCGCCAGGCGCGGCGGTCCGCGGGATCGGCGCGGCGTTCGACGAAACCCGCCTTCTGCAGGCGGTCGATGACGCGGCCGATGGCGATCGGCTCCATCTCGAGCTGTTCGGCCAGCTCGTTCTGGCGCATGCCCTCGTCGTGGGACAGGCGCTTGAGCGCGCGCCATTGCGCGCGCGTCATCTGGAAACGCACCGCGCGCCGGTCGAAATGCTTGCGCAGCAGACGGGTGACGTCGGTGACGAGGACGCCGAACGAGGTTTTGCTAGCGGGCTTCATAACTGCCAGATATATTATGTCCTAGGCAATTATTTTTCAAGCGGCGCGACGGATAATCGCCAAGCCCCTGGCGCGGCCGGCGAATGCGCATGTCCGACATCGAAATCCTCGAAGGCGACATCACCACACTGCGCGTGGACGCCATCGTCAACGCCGCGAACGAGACCTTGCTGGGTGGCGGTGGCGTCGACGGCGCCATCCACCGCGCCGCGGGACCCCGCCTGCTCGCCGCCTGCCGGGAGATGGCGCAGATCCGCCCCAACGTGCGCTGCCCGACCGGACAGGCGCGGATCACGCCCGGCTTCGATCTGGCGGCGCGGTTCGTGATCCACACCGTCGGCCCGGTCTGGCATGGCGGCACGCGTGGCGAGGCGGATCTTCTGGCTTCGTGCTACCGCGAATCGCTGCGCCTGGCACGGGCCAACGGCCTGCGCAGCATCGCCTTTCCCGCCATCAGCTGTGGCGTCTACGGCTATCCGCTCCAAGCCGCCGCGGTCATCGCCGTGCGCGAAGTGCGCGCCTGGCAGGCCACGATCGCGCACGCAACGCGCGTGATTTTCTGCTGCTTCGGCGCGGAATCCGCCCACGTCTATCGGCAGACTGTACCGGGAGCTTGACGCGGATCAATGCGTACGGCAGGCGATGCACGCACCATCGCCGCATGCAAACTGCCGCCACCTTCGATCCCGGCCTGATCGCGCGTTACGACGTGAACGGGCCGCGCTATACCTCGTATCCGGCCGCGCCGCAGTTCCATGCCGGTTTCGGCGAGCCGCAACTGCGCGCCGCGGCGCACGCCTCCAACGAGGATCCGATTCCACGGCCGCTGTCGGTGTACGTGCACGTGCCATTCTGCCTGAGCCCGTGCTTCTACTGCGGCTGCACACGCATCATCACGCGCGACACGGGCCGTTCGCCGATCTACCTGCAGCGCCTGCACCGCGAGATCGAGCTCATCGCGCCGCTGTTCGACCGCGACCGGCCGGTGGTGCAACTGCATTTCGGTGGCGGCACGCCGAATTTCCTCGATCGCGCGCAGATGGCCGAACTGCTGGAAACACTCGCCCAGCACTTTTCCTTCAGCCGCGACCCCAAGCGCGAATTCGGCATCGAACTGGATCCGCGCTTTTGCGACGCGGATTACGTGCGCGCGCTGGCCCCGCTCGGTTTCAACCGCGTCTCCGTCGGCATCCAGGATTTCGATCCCGAGGTGCAGGCCGCGGTCAACCGCATCCAGAGCGTGGCGCAAACCCGCGCGGTGCTCGACGCGGCGCGCGAGTCGGGATTCCGCTCCACCAGCGTCGACCTGATCTACGGCCTGCCGAAGCAGACCCTGGCCGGATTCGCGCGCACGCTCGACGAGGTGATCGCGCTCGAACCGGACCGCGTGGCGGCCTACGCCTACGCCCACCTGCCACAGCGCTTCAAGGCGCAGCGCCAGATCCACGCCGCCGACCTGCCGGACGCGGCCACGCGCCTGCGCCTGCTCGGCCTGACCGTGGAAAAACTCACCACTGCCGGCTACCGCTACATCGGCATGGATCATTTCGCCCGCGCCGACGACGAGCTCGCGCGCGCGCAGGATGCCAGCACCCTGCAGCGCAATTTCCAGGGTTATTCCACGCACGGCGGCTGCGATTTGATCGGATTGGGGATGAGTGCGATCTCGCACATAGGCGCGAGCTACAGCCAGAACGCGCACGACTTGCCACGCTACTACGCCGCGCTCGATGCCGGCCGCCTGCCGGTGGCGCGTGGCCTTGCGCTGAGCGAAGACGACGGCATCCGCGCCGACGCGATCGGGCTGCTGATGTGCCAGGGGCGCCTCGACATCGCCGCCTTCGAGGCGCGCCACAATGTGGATTTCCAGCTATATTTCGACGCCGAACTGCGCCGCCTGCGCAAGCTTGCGCGCGACGACCTCGTCGAGATCGCGCCGGAGTCCTTGCAGGTCACGGCGCGCGGACGCTATCTGCTACGCCATATCGCCATGTGTTTCGACGCCTATCTCGCGCGAGAGGCCGCGCCTGCGGTACGCTATTCACGAGCTTTATAGCCCGGCGTTCCGCTCCGGGCGGAACGCACGCATGACCCACCTGCACCAACCCGGCAAGCTGCCGCCGCACAATCCGATCGCCGACGACGGCGACGCGGTCCATTTTTGTTCCACTTGCGCCTTCGGCTCGGTGTGCCTGCCGGCGGGTTTGAACAAGTCGGCGCTGAACGATCTGCACATGCTGGTCGAACACGTCGGCCCGTTCCACACCGGCGACCACATCTTCCGCAACGGCGAGCGTTTCGGCGCGCTGTACGCGGTGCGCGCGGGCATGGTCAAGACGCGCCAGATCGACGACGAGGGCCACGAACAGGTGCTCGGCTTCCATCTGCCCGGCGAGATGATCGGGCTCGACGCGATCCATCCGGCGAAATATCCCTGCGACGCGGTCGCGCTGGACACGGTGTTCGTCTGCCGCTTCTCGTTCCCCGCGCTGTCCACGCTCGCCGCGAAGATTCCCGACGTGCAGCAGCGCCTGTTCGACCTGCTCAGCGCGGACATCGGCAAGTCCAGCCGCTTCTCCGGCGATCACACCGCCGACGAGCGCCTTGCCGCCTTCCTGCTCGACCTGGCCGGTCGCTACGCCGCACGCGGCTTCGCACCAAATTCGTACCGCCTCGTCATGCCGCGTGCGGACATCGCCAACTACCTGCGCCTGGCCGCCGAAACCGTCAGCCGCGTGCTGCGCCGTTTCCAGGACCAGGACCTGATCCATGTCGTCGGCCGCGAACTGGAACTCGTCGACAAACCGGCGCTGCAGAAACTGGCGCGGCATATCTTGCGCGATTGAACCATCGCCTGAGGCGATCCCCAAGCTGACTTTCGTGTCGATCCGATTTGTTGTCTGTGCCCATGCAGGCGCTTTGCAACGTCGAAATGAAAGCGCGCTATCGATCCCAAGCGGTACTTCGCGAGCGTCAGCCATGGGTTAATGCTTGGGTAGCTTCTGTAGCCAATCGACTACCAACGCCGCGAGCGCAATCCGGTGGTCCTGAAAACTATGATCGGTTTCCACAGTGACTGCCGTGACGTTGCCGCCGGCGGCAGTCACTGCTTGCGCAAGCTTGCGGTTGTCCTCGCCTCTCCCGCGCGACGCACCGATGATCAGTAGCGGTTCGTGCGCAAGTTCTGCGGCCCAGGACTGATAATTCCAATCCGTGCGATGAGCAATGGTCTCCGCGACGACACTGGCGGCAGTCGCGCCGTGCAGGGAATTGCCGATATCGTCGAATCGCTTCTCTGCCGCCATGCGCAACTCGTTCTTTGGCACCGCGCTCATCTGATCCCCGGTCGAGCCCGCGTTCCAGGCGTCGATCAGAACGACGCCTTGAAGATGGTGATCGTGACGCGCATGTGCAGCGCTCGCAAAACCTCCCATACTGTGACCGCCAAGCACGATTCGCCGGGTATCGATGCCAAACTTCGCTGCAGTGTCTGTCCGGCGCACAAACGCCACTGCCGCATCCGTGTCCTCCAATACATGCGCCAGCGAGAACACTCCCGGGCTTCCCCAGGCACCACGGTAGTGCAGCGTCAACACATTCCATCCGGCGCGGCGGATGGCCTGGGCCAAGTCGAGGTTTTGCTCGTTACCGGGGAACCCGTGCAAGAGCACCATGGTGGGATGCGGGCCTGCGCCACCCGCCAGATAAAACAGGGCATTCATGCCCATGCCATGGCTGGGTATCAGTACTTCTGCAGAACTGGGCGGATGTAATGAATCCGGCTCGGGGTCGTTGATGACAGAAGGCGGAATCGGCTGATCGGCTACGGCAATATTGGCCGCTACGAACAACACGAACAGCAGTGCTGCGGTAAT
>DATJIL010000020.1:0-3486 GCA_035493385.1 Rudaea sp. | reverse complement strand
AGGCGATTACGACACGACCAAGAACACGGTGACCCTGCCCGCGGTCCTGCAGACCGGCGCGCGTTTCCCGCCGAACTTCAATTCCGCGGACATCCGCCGCGTCGGCACCGGACCGAATCCGCCGGACCTGTGGGGTACGCTCACCTTCACCTTCACCGATTGCAACAATGGCACGGTGAGCTGGCACTCGGACGTGCCCGGTTACAACAATGCCAACGACACGCCGCTGCCGATCCAGCGTCTGACCCAGATCGCCGGCACGACATGTCCGCAATGAGCCTGCGCATCGTCCTGGCCGTGGCCCTGTTCGCCACGGTCAGGACGGGATTCGCGGTGGCACCGGGGGCCATGGCGCCGGATTTTCGCTTGATGCCGTTCACTGGCACGCAACCGCTAAGCTTGTCGGACTACCATGGCAAGGTCGTACTGGTGGATTTCTGGGCGTCGTGGTGCGGACCATGCCGGCAATCGCTGCCGCTCTACAATGGCCTGCAGGCGGATTTCCCGGCAGCCGATTTCGCCATTCTCGCGGTCGGTCTCGATGAGGACGTGGCCGATGCGCGCGCTTTCTTGCACGAACATCCGGTCAAGTACGCGGCGCTGCAAAATCCGCAAGGCGACGTTGCCCAGGCGTTCGGGTTGAAGGGAATGCCGTCGTCGTATCTGATCGACCGTTCGGGAGTTGTACGCTACGCCCACGCCGGATTCGAACCCAGGGATATCGATGCACTCAAACGTGAAATCGCCGAGCTTGTCGCCCAACCCACACCTGCGCCCTGAGCGCGTCCTGCGCTGGCTGTTGGCAGTGATTGCGCTGGCTAGCCTGGCCGGTTGCGCGACCCAGACCGTGCAGCCATGGCAGCGCGGCCGGCTGGCGCGCTGGGACATGCGCTGGGACCCCGATCCATTGCAAGCGGCGATGGACCAGCATGCCTATTTCAGCAAGGAAGGCACCGCGGGCGAGATCGGCGCCGCCGGCGGCGGCTGCGGATGTAATTGATGCGGCCGTCGCCTTCGCTGTCGTTGTTGCTGGCCGCTTCCGCCGCGCTGACCGGACATGCGCCGGCACGCGCCGACGAAACCGGCTCGGAGCAATATGCCGGCTACCGTTTCAATGTCTACAGCGAAGATGCCTTGTCGGCGCCGTCGCTCGGCGATCCGCGGCGTTACCAGGTTTACTCCCAGCAATTCCTGCTGAACATGCCGATCGGCAACCGCAACACGCTGAGCGTGAACGCGACCCATGAGGTGATGAGCGGCTCCTCGCCGTGGTACGTGCAGCCGGGGCCGGACGGCAAACCGATCCAGGTTTTGAGCGGCGCGACCATCCGCGATCACCGCAGCGCGGCGACGGCGGCATTCACCCACGATGCCGGCGGCAACGACACGACCACGGTCAGCGCCACGTATTCGCAGGAACGCGATTACCGTTCCGCCGCGCTTGGCGCCGAGCACACGTTGCCGCTGAATGCGGCGCTGACGCTGGGATTCGGCGGCAGCTTCTCGCACGACCGCATCGAGCCTTTCGAGGCAATGCTTTACGACCGCATCCCGCGCGCCGAAAAAAACACGACCTCCGCGTTCGCCAGCCTGAGCCTGGTGCTGGATCGTTATTCCGTGGTCGAGAGCGGCATCCAGGTCAATTACCAGAGCGGCTATCTTTCCGATCCCTACAAGCTGGTGTCGGTTGGCGATGCGCTGGATGCGGACACCCGTCCGGGCCGGCGCAGCGAGGCCGCCTGGCTGCTGCGTTATCGTCGCGCCATGAACGAAAACGCGGCGCTGCACCTGGATTCGCGCCTGGCCGTCAACAGCTGGGGCCAGCATTCGCTGACGCTGGCAGCGAACTGGTACCAGAGCCTGGGCGACGGTTGGCAGCTCGTGCCGGGCCTGCGCTATTACAGCCAGAGCCGGGCGCGGTTCTACGCACCGTACTTTGCGCAAGACAGCGGGCCGTTTTTTTCCAGCGACTACCGGTTGGGCGCATTCGGTGCGGCGGCGGCAAACCTGAATCTGCGCAAACGCTTCGGCCATTGGGAATTTTCCGCGGGCGCCGAGCGTTACCACGCATCGACAAGTTATGCGCTCGGCGGCACGGCGCTGGCCGATCCTGCCACGGTAAGCTACACCCGGATATTCGCCGGGTTGGACTACCACTTCGATTGAGCGTCGGGACATACAAATTCGATTTTTCCAGCATGGGCTGCCCGTGTGCCCTGCATCTGGAGACGCGTGACGAATCCGTCGCGCAGGCGGCGAATACGGCCGTCTTGGCGGAATGCATGCGACTGGATCGCAAGTACTCGCACTACCGCGACGACAGCCTCGTCGCACGCATCGCGGCGAGTGCGGGCGGCGCGATCGAGGTCGATGCGGAAACCGCCGACCTGCTCGATTTCGCGGCAGCGTTGCACGCGCAAAGTGGTGGCCTGTTCGACATCACGGCCGGCACGCTGACGCGACTGTGGGATGCGCAAAACGGACGCTTGCCGGACAAGTCCGAAATCACGATGGCACTCGCGGCCACCGGTTGGGAGCGTGTGCAATGGCGGCGTCCGGTCTTGCGCCTGGGCGTGCCCGGCATGCGTTTGGATCTGGGCGGCATCGTCAAGGAATACGCGGCGGACCGCTGCGCCAAACTGTGCCGCGACATCGGTGCCGAAGCGGGCGTGGTCGACCTCGGCGGCGATCTGGCCCTGGTCGGGCCGCATCGCGACGGCACGGCATGGATTGTCGGCATCAAGGCGCCGCGTCCGTCGGGACAAGCGGCGGCGCGCATAGAACTGCCGCGCGGCGGGCTCGCCACCAGCGGCGATTACGAACGCGCGCTGATCGTCGACGGCCGGCGCTACTCGCACATCGTCGATCCACGCAGCGGCGAGCCGGTGCAAAGTTTCGCCAGCGTCAGCGTCGTCGCCGACAGCTGCCTCGTCGCCGGCGCGGCGGCCACGCTGGCGATGTTGATGGGTGTGGAGCGCGGCGGCGCTTACCTGCGCGAACTCGGCCTGCCGCATCTCACCATTCGCGACGACGGCAGCATCGACGGCGATATCGTCCGCATCCACTGAACCCGCTGCGGTTACAATGCGCGCCCGTTTTGTCCGCGCGCTCATGAGCCTGAATCCGCAACAACGCGCCGCCGTCGAATACACCGGCGGTCCCGTGCTCGTGCTCGCCGGCGCCGGTTCCGGCAAGACGCGCGTGATCGCCGAGAAGATCGCGCACCTGGTCGCGCGCAAGGGTATGGCGCCGGGCAAGATCGCCGCGATCACGTTCACGAACAAGGCCGCGCGCGAGATGCGCGAGCGCGTGGGCAAACTCGTGAAGGGTGCGGCGGCGGAAGAGCTCACGCTCGCGACGTTCCACGCGCTGGGCCTGAAGATCGCGCAGGTCGAGCACGCGAAACTCGGTCTCAAGCGCGGGTTCTCCGTGTTCGACGCGGACGACAGCGCCGCGATCATCAAGGATCTCGCGCCGGCCGCGGCG
>DATJIL010000019.1:0-11815 GCA_035493385.1 Rudaea sp. | reverse complement strand
TACGCGTTCCACAAAACGCTTCACCCCGTCGAACCAGGAACTGGCACGCGGCGTGTGTTTGCCGGCATCGTCGCCGAAACTCGCCTCGAACTGCTGCAGCAGATCGCGCTGCTGTTTGCTGAGCTTGACCGGCGTTTCCACCACAACGCGGCAGATCAGGTCGCCGACATGGCCGCTGCGCACGTTGCGCACGCCCTTGCCGCGCAGGCGGAACAAGGCGCCGGTCTGGGTTTCCGCAGGGATCTTGATGTTCGCTTCGCCGGCCAGTGTCGGCACATTGAGTTCTGCGCCAAGCGCCGCTTGCGGGAAGCGGATCGGAACCTCGCAGAACAAATCGTCGCGTTCGCGTTGGAAAATCGCGTGTTCGCGCACGTTCACTTCCACGTACAGGTCGCCCGCAGGCGAACCCGCCGGTCCCGCCTCGCCTTCGCCGGACAAGCGAATGCGATCGCCGCTGTCGACGCCGGCGGGAATCTTCACTGCGAGTTTTTTCTCCTGCTCGACACGGCCTTCGCCGTGACAGGTCTTGCACGGATTGGCGATCTTCTTGCCGCTGCCGCCGCAATGTGGACACGCTTGCTGGATCGAGAAAATCCCGTTCTGCATGCGCACGCGTCCGTGGCCCTGGCAGGTGGCGCAGGTGCCGAGTTTTCCATCCGTGGAACCGGAGCCGGCGCATTTCTCGCAGGCGGCCAGCGTCGGCACGCGGATTTCCTTCTCCGCGCCGAACACGGCCTCTTCCAGGTCAAGTTCGAGGATGTAGCGCAAATCCGCGCCGCGTCGCTGCGCACGCGCGCGTCCGCCGCCGAAGATGTCGCCGAAGATGTCGCCGAAGATATCGCCCATGTCGGCGAACCCGGCGCCGCCGCGTCCGCCCATGCCCTGCTCGAAGGCCGCATGGCCGTGACGATCGTACAATGCGCGTTTGTCCGGATCGCCGAGGACTTCGTAAGCCTCCTTGGCTTCCTTGAAATGAATCTCGCAATCCTTGTTGCCCGGATTGCGGTCCGGGTGGTGCTTCATCGCAAGGCGACGAAAGGCGGTTTTCAGTTCTGCCTCGCTGACGCTGCGTTCAACGCCGAGGACTTCGTAGTAATCGCGCTTGCTCATGGGAATACAAATACGGTCAAGGGTTCGATATCACGCGGCGTTCGATCAATGACGGTGGCAACCACGGCGATGACGCCGTCGATGCAGGCCTCGAGTCTCCCCTTTTCCATGATTCGCGCCCCAGACAGAACCGCGCCGGACGAATCCGGCGCGGCTTGGTGATCCTTACTGCTTGCCGTCTTTCACTTCCGTAAACTCGGCATCGACCACATCGTCCTTCGGCGCGGAACCGCCGGATGCCTGCGCACCGGCATCCGGACCGGCATTACCCGCCGACGCGGCCGCAGCCAGCGAAGCCGCGGCCTGTTCCAGCGCCGTGCACTTGGCTTCGATCGCATCCTTGTCGTCGCCCTTCATGACCTTTTCCAGATCCGACAACGCCGCTTCGATCGCGCCAATCTGGCCCGGCACCTTGCCGCCGTGCTCCTTGATCGCCGCGCGCGTGGCGTGGACAAGTTGGTCGGCCTTGTTGCGCGTGCCGACGAGTTCATGAAATTTCTTGTCGTCTTCCTTGTTCGCTTCGGCGTCGCGCACCATGCGCTGGATTTCTTCCTCGTTCAAGCCGGAACCCGCCTTGATCTCGATGCGCTGTTCCTTGCCGGTTTTCTTGTCCTTGGCCGACACGTGCAGGATGCCGTTCGCGTCGATGTCGAACGTGACTTCGACCTGCGGCATACCTCGCGGAGCTGGCTCGATCCCGGCGAGATCGAACTTGGCCAGCGATTTGTTCGCACTGGCGCGTTCGCGCTCGCCCTGCAGCACATGCACGGTGACCGCGCCCTGATTGTCCTCGGCGGTCGAGAACACCTGCGTGTTCTTGGTCGGGATCGTCGTGTTCTTGTCGATGAGCTTGGTCATCACCCCACCGAGCGTCTCGATACCGAGCGACAGCGGCGTGACGTCGAGCAGGAGCACGTCCTTGACCGTGCCGCCGAGCACGCCGCCCTGGATCGCCGCGCCGACGGCGACGGCCTCGTCAGGATTGACGTCCTTGCGCGGCTCCTTGCCGAAGAAATCCTTGACCGCTTCCTGCACCTTGGGCATGCGCGTCTGGCCGCCGACGAGGATCACCTCGTTGACGTCGGACACTTTCAGGCCCGCGTCATTGAGCGCGGTGCGGCACGGCGCGATGGTCTTTTCGATCAGGTCGCCGACCAGCGCTTCGAGCTTGGCGCGGGTGAGCTTGATGTTCAGGTGTTTCGGACCGGACGCATCCGCCGTGATGTACGGCAGGTTGACCTCGGTCTGCTGCGCGCTGGACAGCTCGATCTTGGCGCGCTCGGCGCCATCCTTGAGGCGCTGCAAGGCGAGCGAATCGTTCTTCAGGTCGACGCCGGATTCCTTGCGGAATTCGTCGACGAGGAAATCGATCAGGCGCTTGTCGAAGTCTTCGCCGCCGAGGAACGTATCGCCGTTCGTCGCCAGCACTTCAAACTGCTTCTCGCCATCGACTTCGGCGATTTCAATGATGGAAATATCGAACGTGCCGCCGCCGAGGTCGTAGACCGCGATCTTGCGGTCGCCGCCCTTCTTGTCGATGCCATAGGCGAGCGCCGCCGCGGTCGGCTCGTTGATGATGCGCTTGACTTCCAGGCCCGCGATGCGGCCGGCGTCCTTGGTCGCCTGGCGCTGCGAGTCGTTGAAATACGCGGGCACGGTGATGACCGCTTCGGTGACCGGCTCGCCGAGGAAATCCTCGGCCGTCTTCTTCATCTTCATCAGGATCTTCGCCGAAATTTCCTGCGGCGAGAGATTCTTGCCGTCGGCGGTGGCGAGCCACGCGTCGCCATTGTCGTGCGCCGCGATCTTGTACGGCACCAGATCGAGGTCCTTCTTGACCTCGGCATCGGTGAACTTGCGCCCGATCAGGCGCTTGACCGCGTAGAACGTGTTCTTCGGATTGGTCACGGCCTGGCGCTTGGCCGTGGCGCCGACCAGGACTTCGTTGTCCTTGAACGCGACGATCGATGGCGTGGTGCGGTCGCCTTCGGAATTCTCGATCACGCGCGCGGTCGTGCCTTCCATCACCGCGACGCAGGAATTGGTGGTGCCAAGGTCGATACCGATGATCTTGCCCATGGTTTTAAGTCTCCGAAAATATAGATTGCGGCTGCGCCGCGAATGGCTTGCTAATGGGGTTGTCGCGCGCTCAATTCAAGCACCGGACGGCTTGGCGACCATGACCAGGGCCGGTCGCAGCAGACGCTCGTTCAGCACATAGCCCTTCTGCATGACGGAAACCACGGTGTTCGGTGCCGCCTGCGGCGCTTCGACCATGCTCACGGCCTGGTGCAGTTCCGGATTGAACAGTTGACCAACCGGATCGACCTGCTTCAAACCGTTGTTCTCGGCCACCTTCAGCAGGGACTTGAGGGTCAGGTCCATGCCTTCGCGCAACGCCTTGACGTCGGTGGTTTCCACGGTGAGGCCGCGCTCCAGGCCGTCGCAAACCGGCAACAGGTCGCCCAGGAGGCGTTCATTCGCAAACCGACGCGCCTGCTCCAGATCACGTTGCAGGCGTTTGCGCTGGTTCTCGATCTCGGCGCGTTCGCGCAGCAGCAGGTCGCGCATCTCGCCGAGTTTGTTTTCGTAGTCGGCGAGTTTCTGGCCAAGTTCGTCGGTATCGGCCTGCGCCGCGTCCGCTGCCGGATTGACCGCATCGCCGGTTCGATTCGGATCGGTGTTTTCCATCGTTAAATTCCCTTCAAAAAATTCCATACCGTCACGCCGACAGACCCTGCCGGCATGACGCAACAGGTGGACTTATGAGGCCTGCCGTGCCTGATTCAAGGCGCCCGACAGCAACTGCGCGGTCGTCTGCACCACCGGTATCACGCGCTGGTAGGCCATGCGCGTCGGCCCGATGACGCCGAGCACGCCCAGCACGCGGCCCTCGATGCCATAGGGTGCGGTGACCAGGCTCAATCCCTCGAGGGCGGCGAAGCCGGATTCCTCGCCAATGAACAGGCGCACGCCCTCGGCACGCGCACAGCCTTCGAGCAGATTGAGCAGGTCGCGCTTGCGCTGGAATGCCTCGAACAGTTCGCGCAGGCGGTCGACATCGGCCACGCCCTGCGCGCCCATCAGGTTGACCTGCCCGGCCACCAGCATGTCGGCTTTGGGCTGATTCGGGAACGCCTGCTGGGTCACGTCGGCCGCGGCGACCATAAGCTGGTGCAGGCGGTGGCTGGTTTCGCGCATCTCGCGGGTCAGGCGCTCGCGGATTTCGCTCATGCGCAGGCCGGAATAATTGGCGTTGAGGAAGTTCGCCACCTGTTCCAGTTCGCCCGGCGTATAGGCGCGCTGCGTGGCGACCACGCGGTTTTGCACCTCGTTGTCCGAGAACACCAGGATGACCAGCACGCGGTTGCTGCCCAACGCCACGAAATCGATGTGCCGGAACGGGAATTCCTCGCGCCTTGGCACGGTGACGACGCCGACGAAACGGGTGACATCCGAGAGCAGCGACGAGGCGCCGCTGAGCAGATCCTGGGTGGCGCCCGCGGTCGGCAATTCGCGGCGCATCTGCTCGATCTGCGGCGCTTCCAGCGGCTTGAGTTCGAGCAGGCTGTCCACGAACACGCGGTAGCCCTGGGCGGTCGGTATGCGCCCTGCGGACGTGTGCGGCGCAGCGAGGAGCCCGAGTTCTTCCAGGTCCGCCATCACGTTGCGGATCGTGGCCGGGCTGACGTCCAGCCCGGCACTGCGCGCCAGCGTGCGCGAGCCGACCGGCTGGCCGTCGGCGATGTATTGGGCAATCAACGCTCGCAGCAGTTGCCGCGCACGAGCGTCGAGTTTGTTGTGCAAAGTGGAAGGCATGTCTGCTGCGAACCGGCGATACCACTGAAGATGGGGCGATGGGGATTTTATTCAATAACGCTGGACTTGGCGCAGCAAAATCCTTAACCTTGCTTCCTGATACGGGGCAACCCGGCGTCAGCAAGCCCCCGACGCCAGCATCACGCCTCCGCAACAAGACTTTTCGGATACCGCCCTCGCTCGCACTGCGATGCGTGCCGATGGTAGTAATCACGCCGGCGGCAAGCGCGATGACGATCGGGCGATATGCCCGCACCCGCACCGCCGGATTCACGAGATTCCAAAACGACCTCCACATACGCTTCGTGAGAAGCGCGCTGCATGATGAATTCCCATCCATGACCACGCAGGCCGCTGCCACACCGGAATCGCCGGATAGCGCCGCCATCTTCGCCACGCCGCCGCAGCAGCAGGAAATGCCGCTGGCGATCGTGCGCGGGCAGCCTGTCCTGCAGATGCCGCAGGATTTGTATATCCCGCCGGACGCGCTCGAAGTCATCCTCGAGGCGTTTGAAGGCCCGCTCGACCTGCTGTTGTACCTGATCCGGCGCCAGAACCTCGACATCCTCGACATCCCGATCGCCGAGATCACGCGCCAGTATGTCGACTACATCGAATTGATGCACGACCTGCGCCTGGAACTGGCCGCCGAATACCTGGTGATGGCCGCGATCCTGGCCGAAATAAAATCGCGCCTGCTGCTGCCGCGCCCGCCCGCCGAGGAAGGCGTGGAAGCAGATCCGCGCGCGGAACTCGTGCGCCGCCTGCAGGAGTACGAGCGCTTCAAGAAAGCCGCCGAAGACATCGAGGCGATGCCGCACCAGGATCGCGATTTCGCGCTGGTGTCGGCCTTCGTGACGGACAAAGCCGTGGTGCGCCTGCCGCCGCCGGTCGATCTGCGCGAACTCCTGCTCGCTCTCAAGGACGTGCTCAAGCGCGCCGAACTGATGGGCCATCACGCCATCCAGCGCGAAGCCCTGTCCGTGCGCAACCGCATGAGCGATGTGCTCAAGCTCATCGGCGACGGCGAGTTCCACCGCTTCGAAGGATTGTTCAATGCCGAGGAAGGACGTCTGGGCATTGTCGTCACCTTCCTCGCCATCCTCGAGCTGGCCAAGGAACTGCTGATCGAAATCACGCAGACCGAGCCGCTCGCGCCGATCTATCTCAAATCTCTCGCAACGGCCAGTTGAGCCGTGAAGCCCATCATCATGGAAACCAACCAAATCAAACGCATCGTCGAGGCCGCCCTGCTCGCCGCCGCGCAGCCGCTGTCGCTGGCGCAGTTGTCGGCCTTGTTCGGCGAAAACGAAGCCGTGAGCCACGAAGAACTGGCGCGTGCGCTGGAAGAACTCGGCGCCGACTGCGCCGAACGCGGCGTGGAATTGAATGAAGGCGCCTCCGGATTTCGCTACCAGGTGCGCCAGGACGTGCATCCCTGGGTGGCGCGCCTGTGGACCGAACGCCAGACCAAGTACTCGCGTGCACTGCTCGAGACCCTGGCCTTGATCGCCTACCGCCAGCCGATCACGCGCGGCGAGATCGAGCAGATCCGTGGCGTGGCCGTTTCGACCAACATCGTCAAGACGCTGGAAGAACGCGAATGGGTGCGCGTGGTCGGCTACCGTGACGTGCCCGGCAAGCCCGCCCTGTTCGGCACCACGAAGAATTTTCTCGATTACTTCAACCTCAAGTCGCTCGACGAACTGCCGCCGATGGCGGAGATCCGCGAGATCGAGGACTTTGATCCGCAGTTGACCCTTGCGCCGGTCGCTCCGGCGGATGATGCGGATGAAGTGATGATCGCGCCGGAAATCGAAGCCGCGAACGAGGAATCCACCGACACCGCACCGGAACAAAGCGCATGAACACGCCACGCACTTTACTCTCGCTCAAGCGCCAGCAAGCCGAGGGCCCGACACTGGAAGAACGCCTGCACAAGGTGCTTGCCAATGCGGGTTTGGGATCGCGCCGCCTGCTCGAGGAACGCATCCAGGCCGGCGACATCCGCGTCAATGGCGCCGTAGCCGAAATCGGTTCCAGCGTGCGCGCGGGCGACCGCGTGGAACTGGACGGCAAGCTCTTCGTCGCGATCAACGACAGCGCCGAACACGCGCAGGTGATCGTGTTCCATAAGCCCGAAGGCGTGGTCACCACGCGTGACGACCCCGAAGGCCGTCCTACCGTATTCGAGCAACTGCCGCACCTCAAAGGTGCGCGCTGGATTGCCGTCGGACGCCTCGACATCAACACCACCGGCTTGCTGCTGCTCACTACCGACGGCGCGCTGGCGCACAAGCTGATGCACCCGAGCAGCGAAATCGAACGCGAGTACATCTGCCGCGTCCACGGCGAGGTGCCGGACGAGGCGCTGGAGCAACTCAAGGCCGGCGTGGAACTCGAAGATGGACCGGCTCGTTTCGAGGAATTGGCCGTCATCAGCCGCGGCGACAGCCATTCATGGTTTCGCGTGGTGATCCGCGAAGGCCGCAACCGTGAAGTGCGGCGCATGTGGGAAGCGCTGGGACTCTTGGTCAGCCGCCTCAAGCGCATCCGCTACGGCAATGTCGAATTGCCGCGTGGCCTGCTCAAGGGCCGCAGCGAGGCTTTGCAGCCGGAACAAGTCAAGGTTCTGCGCAATCTCGCCGGCGCTACCGAAACGGAACCGACGTTGACCTTGCAGCCGGTGATTGGCCAACGTCGCGCACCGAAACAGGCGAGCAACGAATTCCGTCCCGCGCCGAAGACTCAGCAGGCCTGGACCGGAGGCAGCGATGAGGGTCGCGAGCTGCGCGCGTTCGATCGCATCCGCGAAGACAAGCCGTTCGGGCGGCCCGGAGGCCAACGCAAACGCGGCAACAGCAACTCGCAGCGCGGTCCCGGCGGCAACTCGCAGCGCGGCCCCGGTGGAAAGCCACAGCGCGGTCCTGGTGGCGGCAATTCGCGAAATCCGCAAAACCGCGATGCGCGCGGTCCGCGCCGCGGTGGTGGCCGCGGCCAGACGCAGATCGGCGTTTATCAACCCGGCACACGCTGGGCCGGCGACAATGCCGGCGGGGCTGCACGCAAACCCCGGCGCGAGAAACCCGCGCAATGGCGTCCGCCGGTTACCGGCATCCCCGGCGAACGTCAGGACGACAGCGGTGCGCGCCGCTTCATTGCCGGATTGCGCGCCGAGAAACAGCGCTACGTGCCGCGCGGCGAACCGCGCCCACCGCGTCAAGGGCAAGGTGTTCCGCGCGACGACATCGGCAATCGACTGGGGCCGCCACGCGGCGACGGACAGGGCAAGCGCCGCGGCAAACCGCCACGCCGTTGAGAAGCTAAAAAAAGAAGGCCGCTCACGCGGCCTTCTTCGTCTTGTGTAGCGCTGACCGGAAATCAATCCAGCTTGATTGCCTTCTTGTCGCCCTCGCGGCGCTTGCGTTCCTTGGCATCGAAATCGGCCTTGCAGCCGTCGCGCTTGACCATCACGCAATCCAGGTAATCGGTCGCCTCGACCAGGGCAGCGCGAATCGCTTTGCCGGCAGGCGTGTTTTCCTCGTGCGCGAGGTTGCCGCCAAAGCCGCCGCGGTACAGGCCGACGGACAGGCCGCCACCCGAACTACGGCCCTCAATGGTGCGCGAAAATTCGACGTCGCTGGTTTCGGTGTTGATCACGCGCAAATCCACAGCCAGATATGCCTCGCTCTTCTTGCCGCCGAGCGAAATGCCCTTGAAGCTGAAACCACCGCCCGTGCTTGCGGTATTTTCCTCGTATGACGTGACCGTGCCCGTGATCAGGTACTGCGCGCCTGTCACCTTGCCGATCTTCGGGCCCGTCCCGGCGCGCACACGGCCCGAGGCCGCGAAATTCTGTTCTTCAAGCACATTCTGGATCTTCTGCCGCTCGACCACATGGAAATCGTTGGTCGAAGACAATTCATTGGACAGCATGCCGGACAATTCCCAGCCCACGCCGCCGCGCCACCAGGCCGCGCCGGATTCGTTGCGGAACTCCGCCACCGCAATCGTCGGACGGCCATCGCCCTTCGCCAGCGCATTGCCCGTGGCAAGCGCACCCATAGCGACCATCACACCCAAGGCCAGCTTCTTCATGTATCGATACTCCCCATCCGCAAGATTGAATGAAACACCCGTTTTGCGCCACGTACTATACCAGTGCGCAAGCCTGCTGGCGGAGCCGTGAAGCCATCGTGACGAATCAAAATTCGATTGCGCAAACCCGCGAAAGTTTCGCGTCCGCAAAATATTTCCGGCATTAACCCGGCTGCAACAGCCGGTTAACCGTATGCACATGTGCACCGGCTATTTTGGGCTTCCAGGGTCAACGAGTGAGGAGAAGGCCATGCGCTGCAAACGGTATCCCGAAACCCGCATTTTCGGTTATGCGATCGAACGACTCGAGGAGTACGACGAAACCGGTCTGCCACGCGCGCCACGCTTCGAGGTGCTGTGTCCAAAAACCGGAGCGGTGCTGGCTGCGTTCGACGACGCAAATTCTGCCAAGCGTTTCGCCATCGTGCACGAATTGCGCACGATCCACGAAGGGACGCAGCGTCTCAACAAGGACATCCGTGCCGCTTAGTCGAGAGTGAATGCGTCGGCATCCATCCATGCCGGAAAACGCTCGCGGTGTGCCGCGAGCGCGGCTGGATCGAGCGTCACCGTGACGGCTTGTTCCTGCGCGCCGAGTTCGACGAGCGGTTGCCCAAGGAAATCCAGCACCGCACTGTCGCCGGAATAGTCGAGTCCATTGCCGTCGCGGCCGACACGGTTCAGTCCGGCGCAAAAGGCCAGGTTTTCGATGGCGCGGGCGCGCAGCAGGCTTTGCCAGGCGTAACGCCGCGCGCTCGGCCAGTTCGCCACAAACAGCAACACGTCGTAATCGAAGCCGCCATCCGCATGGCGATTGCGCGAGTAGACCGGAAAGCGCAGGTCGTAACAGACCAGCGGGCAGATCTTCCAGCCGCGCCATTCGACGATCAAGCGTTCGTCACCCGAAGCATAGCGCATGTGTTCGTCGGCGTAGCGGAACAGATGGCGTTTGTCGTAATGGCGGATTTGCCCGTCCGGCGTCGCGAACAGCAAGCGGTTGTATACTTTTTCGCCGACGCGCAATTGCACGCTGCCGCAGATCGCCGCGTCGATTTTGCCCGATTGCTCGCGCAACCACGCAACGGTCGGGCCATCCATCGTTTCCGCGTTGTGGATGGCCTCGTTGGAAAAACCGCTGGTGAAAGTTTCCGGCAGCAGGATCAGGTCGCTGCCACCTAGCGGCGCGATCAGATCGCCGTAATACGCGCGGTTGCCAGCCGGATCGTGCCAGCGCGTGGCGCCCTGGACCAGGGAAATCTTCAACCCATTTTTCATCAGTCTATTTTTTATCAGAGCCTGCATAGCCGCTCCGCGGCCGCCGCCAGGGTCGTTTCGCTCTTGGCGAAGCACAGGCGCACCAGGCGAGCGTCCGGCGGTGTTTCGTAGAACGCCGATACCGGGATCGCCGCAACGCCGGCCTCGCGCACGAGCCACTCGCAAAAATTCAGGTCGTCCGTCGCCTTCAGCACGGAATAATCGACCAACTGGAAATAAGCGCCATTGACCGGCAGCAGCTTGAACTTCGACGGCGCGAGGAGTTGGCGGAAATGGTCGCGCTTGGCCTGGTAGAACGCGGGCAGATCCAGATAATGCTGCGGGTCGGATTCGAGCATGTCGGCGAACGCCCACTGCGCCGGGCTGAACGTGCAGAAGGTCAGGTATTGATGCACCTTGCGGAATTCGGCACTCAACTGCGGCGGCGCAATGCAATAACCCACCTTCCAGCCGGTGCAGTGATAGGTCTTGCCGAACGACGAGATCACGAAGCTGCGCGCGGCCAGTTCCTCGTGGCGCAGCACGCTTTGATGGGCAAGGCCGTCGAAGATGATGTGTTCGTAGACTTCGTCGGACAGCACGAAGATGTCGGTGCCGCGCACGATGCCGGCGAGCGCGTCCAGGTCAGACGTCTCCAGCACGGCGCCGGACGGATTGTGCGGCGAGTTGATCAGGATCATGCGCGTGCGCGGCGTGACCGCATCCTGCACGCGCTGCCAGTCGACGGAAAAATCCGGCAGCCGCAGCGGGATATGCACGGCGCGCCCGCCGGCAAGTTCGATCGCCGGCTCGTAGCTGTCGTAACACGGATCGAGCACGATCACTTCTTCGCCCGTGTGCACGACCGCAGCAATCGCCGCGAACAGCGCCTCGGTGGCGCCGCTGGTGACGGTGATTTCGGTGTCGGCACTGACCTTGCGACCGTAGAGCTTCTCGGTCTTGAGCGCGATTTGTTCGCGCAGCTTCGGCACGCCAGTCATCGGCGCGTACTGGTTCTTGCCGGAATTCATCGCCGCGCTCAGCGCGTCGCGCAGCGCCTGTGGGCCGTCGAAGTCCGGGAAACCCTGACCAAGATTGATCGCCTTATGCGTAGTCGCCAGTTGCGACATCACGCTGAAAATGGTCGTGCCCACCTTGGGCAGTTTGGTGCGGATCTGCATCATTTCTCGCCGTCTGGATGGCCAACGAAGGGCCGTCGCTGGATGTTAGCACGGTGGAATTTTCAAGCCTGGTGCCCGGGCCGGACTCGAACCGGCAAGGCGGTTTCCCGCCGAGGGATTTTAAGTCTCCAAAATTCGATTCCCTCCTGTTCGCGGCAATTTTCCGCGAAGGGATAACATGCATTTATCCCTTGTTTTTCCTTGCGTAGCTGGTTACCGTTATTCGTAGCCGTTTTCCAGCAAACGGCAAACGAACGGCAAACAGCGCGAATCAAGGGACTTGCTGCATGCGGCAAACGCGAGGGATTCGATGGCACTGACGACCCGAAATCTGGACAAGATCAAGCCTGGCG
>DATJIL010000018.1:0-14864 GCA_035493385.1 Rudaea sp. | reverse complement strand
GAAGCGCTGCGCAGTCTGCATGGCCGCGTCGTCACGGTGCTCGTCGGCGGTTTCGATCGCGGCGTCGACTGGAGTCCGTTCGTGGAGTACGTCGCCAAGCATCCGCCGCACGGCATCCTCGCGATGGGCGCGAACGGCTCGCGCATCGTAGAAGCCCTGCATGCTTCGCAGTTAGATGTCGTGCAGGTGACAACATTGGCTGAAGCCGTGCAGCGTGCGAAAACATCGACGGCTGACGGTGGCGTTATCCTGCTCTCGCCCGGCGCGCCGAGTTTCGACCAGTTCCACGATTACGCCGAGCGCGGCCGAGAATTCGCGCGGCTCGCCGGATTCGATCCCGGCAGCATCGCGCAAATCGAAGGGTTGGGAATCGCATGAGCGGATTCATCCGGGTCTGGGACTTGCCCACGCGTGCGTTCCACTGGACGCTCGCCGTGTTGATCGCGCTGCAATACGCGACCGGCGAATTCCACTTCCTCGACATGCGATGGCATTTCTGGTTCGGCTACGCCACGCTCGCGCTGATCGCATTCCGCGTGCTTTGGGGATTCTGTGGTTCGCAGACCAGTCGGTATTCGGATTTCCTGCGCGGTCCGGCTGCGGTGTGGCGTTATCTGCGTTCGCTGTCTTCCGCGAATCCGCAAACGCGCATCGGCCACAATCCACTCGGTGGCTGGTCGGTGATCGCCTTGCTCGCGAGCGTGTCCGTGCAGGCGGTCAGCGGATTGTTCGCGAGCGACGGGATCGACACCGACGGTCCCTTCGTCGCGCACGTTTCCGACGCCACGGTCAAGCTGCTGACGCGCGTGCATTACTGGAACGAGAACGTGCTGCTGATCCTGGTCTGCCTGCACATCGCAGCGGTATTGCTGTATCTCGTCGTCAAGCACGATGACCTGATCACGCCGATGTGGAGTGGCCGCAAGTGCCTGGCGCAGGCGCAAAGCCCGCACTTTGCCAGTACATGGCTCGCGGTTGCGATTTTCGCGATTTGCGCCGTACTCGTCTCGGCGCTGGCCTGGTGGGGCGGCTAGGAACCCGAGCCGGCGATGAAGCGTGCAATCTGGCTGATCCCGCCGACGGCGAGTTCGACCCACACGGCCAGCACCAGGCAAAAAACAGCGATGCCCAGCGCGGCGCGATGCCACTTGCGGCCGAGTTTTCTTGCGAGGAATTCGTAACTGAAGCCCGCGCCAAAGAGCAGGGCGCCCATGACGAGGAAATCCCGCGCGTCCCAGTGCCAGCCATCGCCTGCTGGCTGGTCGCGGTCGAGGATGGACATAACGAGAGGAACCAGCAGCAGCAAGCAGGTTCCGGCGAGTGGGCGAATCGCAAGGCTCTTCATGGCCCGCTCCGGCAGTGGAGGACGGGAAGAATGCTGCGGCGCGAATGTGAAATTGCCGAGGCGCGGCCCCGAAAATCGGGAGAAGGCTTCAGTCGGCTTTGTACTTCTCGTGGCAGTCCTTGCAGGCTTCGGCTGTCTTCTTGAACTGTTCCTTCATCGCGGCCGCATCGCCGCCCTTGGCGATTTCCGCCAAGGCGCGGGTCTGCTCGACCAGGTTCTTGTCCTTGGCGGTGAAGTCGTCGAAGTGGGTCCAGATGCCGGGTTTGGCGTCGGTGGTCGCACCCTTGTCCGAACCCTTGGCGAAGCCTTCGAGCACCTGCGGCGCAAGGCCGGCGATGCGGTCGGCGCGCAGCGCGAATTCCTGCGCGCCCCACGGCGTCTTGCCCTTGACCATGGCGGCGAGCACACCGAAATTCCAGCCGATCATGGTCATTGCCGCCTGGCGATAATGAATGACGTGCTCTGGCTTGCGCTGCGCGGCGGCCGGCAGGGCAAGGCCCGCGGCGGCAATGGCGATGGCGAGGGTGGCGCGTTTCATGGGCGGCTCCGTAAGTCCTGTCCCAAAGTGTAGCGCAGGGTCGCGCCATCGTTCACCCCCGAACGTCAGGGGTGGCGCGGCGTTATCATGACGTCTCCACCCGATGGAGGATTGCCATGAATCGCCTGCTTGCTGCGGCCGTGCTGTTCGGACTTGGGGTCACCGTCGCGAATGCGGCGATGGTGACGCGCAACATCGACTACACCGTCGACGGCGCGAAGATGCAAAGCGTGCTGGTCTACGACGATGCGGTGAAGACGCCGCGGCCTGGCCTGGTGATGGCGCCGGACTGGATGGGCATGAACCCGAACCAGGTTGCGTTGGCGAAACAAATTGCGGGCAAGGATTACGTCATCCTCGTCGCCGACATGTACGGCACCGCGGTGCGGCCGAAGACGGCAGACGAGGCGGGCAAGGCATCCGGCAACATGTACAAGCACCGCGACGAACTGCGCGCGCGCGTCAAGGCGGCGCTGGCGCAACTCCAGGCGCAGCAGGGCAAGGCCCCGCTCGACGGCAAGCATTGGGGCGCAATTGGTTTTTGTTTCGGCGGTGCGGTCGCGCTCGACCTCGCGCGCACCGGCGCGGACATCGCCGGCGTGGCGACGTTCCACGGCAACCTCGCCACCGACGATCCGGCGCTGGCGAAGAACATCAAGGGCATGGTGCTGGCCATGAACGGTGCCGACGACAGCTTCACCCCGGAGTCGGCGATCCTCGGCTTCGAGAAGGAAATGCGCGACGCCGGCGTGGACTGGCAGTTCGTCAACTACGGCGGCGCGGTGCACTGCTTCGCGATTCCGACCGCCGACAACTCGGTCAAGGGCTGCAATTACGACGCGAAAGTCGCGCACCGCGCGTTCGCGCTGATGCACAGCTTTTTCGAGGAGGCGTTTGCGAAGCAGTGATGCCGGGTGCGCGTATCGCCAAGCCAACGGCGCGGACGTGATGCCCGCGTCCACACCGCCCGCGCTGCGGCGGCAACTGGGACGTTCGCGCGAGTACACGCAGGCGAACCTGCCCGAGCGCCTGCGCCGGTGGCATGCGCCGCGCGCGAACCGCTGGGAATACCTGTGCGTCGAGGCCGGGCCGCTGGTCGTCGAATGGCTCGATAGCGAAGGCGCGCAAAGCCTGCGCACGGCGGAAAATTGCTGGATCGCTCCCGGTACGCGTTGGCGCATCGTGCAGTTGGATGCGCAGTCGCGATTCCGGCTGGAGATCCATGCCGACGCCGCGACGGCGGCGAGCGCGCCCCAGCCGTTGCGCGCGGCATTGCTCGATGCGGCCGAATGCGCGCGCATCGACGACGAAGCGGCGCTTGTGCGCCTGCTCGCCGGCCTGCGCGCGGGCGAACGCCGGCTCGTTCGCGCCGGCTTCGACTTCGGTCCTGCATTGCACGCGGCCATTGTCGAAAGCCACGGGACGCTGTGCTGGCATCCGCTGGATGCCGGCCGCGGGCACGCGACGGCACTGTTGTTGCGTTCGGCGCAGCCGATCGGATTCGCCGAATACCTGAGCCGCGATCATGCCGTGATCGAAGCGGCATTGGCCGGTGCCTTGCGCGGCGATGCCGAGCGTGAAGCATGGCTGCGCAACGTGCTGGCGCGGCATATGCGCATCGAAGAGCAGTTGCTGTTCCCTGCCTACCTGGATGCGGGCGGCAATGCGGGCTGGGTGCGCGGCCTGTGCAACGAACACCGGCAGCTTGAGCTTCACCTCGACCGGCTTTCCGAAGCGGAGTCGCGGCGTCGCTTCCTGTTGCTGCTCGACGGCCACGACGAAAAGGAAGAGCAGATCGTCTATCCGGATATCCTGGCCAGGCTCGGCGATGGCGCGCATGGCCTTGGCCGGCAAGTCATGCTGCTCAACGTGGCTTGAAGCGCACCTGCACGCGCTGGCCGACGCGCAGTTCGTCGCTGTCGAGCTTGAGGATGCAGGTCACGTCGCGCGTATCCGAGGCTTCCTGCGGGTCTTCGGTGAGCGTGCTCGGGCCGAACACGTCGCCAATGCGCTCGACCGTGGCGGGATACGCCTTGCCGGCGCCATCCTGGGTGACGATGTCGGCGTGCATGCCTACGCTTACCTTGCCGATGAAGGCCTCGTTCAATTCCGCACGCACGATGCGCGGCGCATCCGGCAGCAGGGTGAACAACGCGGTGGCGGATTGCGTGGAAACGACATCGGCCAGGTGCGCGCTGCGCGCAACGACGCGGCCGGCCACCGGCGCGCGGATCGCGAGCACGGCGACTTCATGCTTCGCCTGTTTCAGGTGCTGTTGCGCGGCTTCGACCGCGGCGTCGGCCTCGCCAAGCTGCGCGTTTGCCTCGGCCAGCGCCTGTTGCGCGTCGTCGGCGGATTGCCCGGTTGCGGCGCCGGCCTTCGCGGCCTCGGCGGCGCGCTCGGCGCGGGGTTTGAGTCCGGCCACCTGCGTGCGCAGTGCGGCCGCGCGCGCCGTGGCCTGGTCGAGTTGGGCCTTGGCGATACCGGCGGTCAATTCGGCCTGCCTGGGATCAAGCTGGGCGAGCACGTCGCCGGCCTTGACCGCGCTGCCCGGCGCACCGTCGAGCTGGGCGATGACGCCGTCGCGCGGAGTCGAGATACGGATGAGTCCGCCCAGCACGTCGACCTGTCCGCGCGCCATTGCCGCGTAGGCGGGAGCGGCGGCCGGCGCCGCGGTGGAATTCGCGGCCTCGCGCGAACAGGCGCCAAGCGCGCCCAATACCGCACTGACGATGACGATGCGATGGACGAACGAGCGGGTCATGGAGCAAGTTCCGGTTGCGAGGCGTCCGCCAGCGCGGCGCCGTTACGTAGTTTATCCGATCGCGTGGTATCGGATTGGACTGTATCGGATTGAATCAGGCCATCCTGGATCGCGATGATGCGATCGGCGCTGGCGGCGAGGCGATGATCGTGGCTGACGCAGACGACGGTGGTGCCAAACGTGCGCGCGATGCGATGCAGCGAGTCGATGACGATTTTGCCGTTGACGCTGTCGAGTGCGCTGGTCGGCTCGTCCGCGAACAGCAACTGCGGTTTCTTCGCCAGCGCGCGCGCGATCGCCACGCGCTGTTTCTCGCCGCCGGACATCTCCAGCGGACGCAGGTGCACGCGTGAGCCGAGGCCGACTTCCTCGAGCGCTGCGAGTGCGCGGTTCTGCGCGGTGCGTTTGTCCAGGCCCAGATAGCCGAGCGGCAACATGACCTGTTCCACCGCGGTCAGCGCCGGAAACAGGTTGAAGCCCTGGAACACGAAGCCGGTGTGGTGCAGGCGAAAGCGTTCCAGTTCGGTGCGCGACAATTTCCACAAATCCTCGCCGAGCGCGACGATGCGGCCGCGGTCGGGACGCAGCAGGCCGGACAGGATCGCCAGCAGCGTGCTCTTGCCGGAACCCGATGGCCCGAGCACGAGAGCGAGTTCGCGTTCTTCCAGTGCGATCGACAAGTCCTCGAGCACGCGCGTGGCGATCTTGCCCGTGGTGTAGGCTTTGGCGATACCTTCTGCAACGAGTGCGTGGGCCGTGGACATGGTCAGCGCAACAGATTTGCCGGTTCCAGGTGCGCGATCGTGCGCACCGCCATCGCGCCGGAAACGAGCGCGATGACGAGGACGAGTACGCCGCAGCCGATCGCGGCGGTTGCATCGAAGCTGACCGGGACGTTCTGGCTGTGCGCGAGCAGCATTAGTGCCGCGCACACGACCGCGCCGGCGACGATGCCGAAGCTGCCGACGATCAGCGCCTGTTCGAGCACGACTCGGCGCAGTGCGCCGTGGCCTGCGCCGAGCGCGTTGAGCATGGCGTATTCGCGCACGTGGCTGGCGACGGCCGCCATCAGGGTCTGGCTGGTGATGACCGTGCCGACCAGGAACACGATGAAAGTGAAGAACACGAAGCCCAGGCCCGCGCCGGTTTCGAACATCCAGTAGGTCGCCGCGGTGTGCGCGAATTCGGCCTTCGTCCACACCGTGAAGCGGCGTTGCGGCCAGGCCTTTTCGATGCGGTCGCGCACCTTGTCCGCATTCGCGCCGGGACGCAGCCTGGCGACGTAGTAGGCGACGCGGTCGGCCATGGTTGCATCGGTGTTCAGGCGCCGCGCGGTGGCGAGCGAGGTGACGATGTTGACACCGCCGAGCGCGCGCAGGCCGTTGCTGGCGGCCACGATCTTGACGCGATGCCCGTTGAGCGTGGCGCTGTCGCCGATGGCCAGGCCCAGCTTGGGCAGCTCGGCGGCATCGACGATCACGCTGTCCGGTTCGTTGAGCATGGCGCGCATCGCCAGCGGAATCGCCTGCGCGAACATCAGGCCGTCGGGCGCCGGATCGATGCCGGAAATGAATACCGAGACGCTGCCGTGGCTGGCCGGGCCGCGCCAGTCGCCGTCGATCCAGTCGAACGGTTCCACGCGGATTACGTCCGCATCCATGCGCAGCGCCATTTCCGTGTCGAGCGGAATCGGCCGGCCGAGTTCGATGGTCTGCGTGCCGGGATAGCCGGCCCACAGGTCGGCGGCGGACTTGTTCACGTACACGCTGGCGCTGTCGAAGATGCCGAACATCAGCGCCGCCTGCATCAGCAGCAGCAGTCCGGAAAACGCGACGGCGAGCGCGGCCGGCAGGAATTTGCGCCACTCGTAGAACAGCGTCTTGCTGGCGAGCGCGACCACGCTCATGGCATGGCCAGTGGCGGCAGCGCGCCGCCGAAGGATTTGTACACGGCGATGAAGGCGAGCGCGGCGTCGCGTTGCGCGACCGAGGCCTGCAGCTCCGCCTGCGCCCGCGCGATTCCTGCCTGCGCATCGTCGGCCTTGTCGGCCAGACCGATGCGCTGCAAGGTTTGCGCGCGTGCCTGCGCGTTTTCGGCGAGTTGCTGCTGCGTTTGCGCCGCAACGGCGCGGGTACGGTCGCGTTGCCATTGCGCCAGCGCGCTTTCGGCTTCGGCCACGCCTTCGAGCACGGCCTGGCGGTAGCCGAGTACAGCGGCCTGCAGGCCCGTTTCGCGTGCGTCCGCCATGTCGCGGCGGGCGCCCCAGTCGAACAAGGGAATGTCGATGATCGGACCGGCCGAGGGAATCGCCTTGTTCGGTCGATCCACATCGCCCACCAGACGGGTGGATGAGATCAGCGTCCCGCCCAGTCCGAGCTTCGGCCAGAGGTCGGCGCGCGCGATGCCGAGTTCGCCAGCCGCGCGCAACACGTCGAGTTCGGCCTGGCGGATTTCCGGGCGCGTGCGCAGCAGGTCGGCGGGAGTCTGTGCGAAATGCACATCGGCCAACACCGGCTGCGGGCCGGCGGCAGAGAGGGTGGAATCCGGCTGCGGCTGCGCGAGCAGCACGTCCAGCGCCTGCTGCGCCTGCGCGATCGCGGCGGCGGGTTCGGCCGCATCCGCGCGTGCCTGCGCGAGTTCGCCCGCGATCTTGTCGACATCGTCCTGCGCGGCGAGGCGCAAGCGCAGTCGGGTCTTGGCCAGATCGAGACTTTGCTCGCGCAATTGCACGATGCGATCGAACTGGGTCAGCCGGGCCTGCGCCGCGCGCAGGTCGATGTAGTTGCGCGCGACTTCGGCAACCAGGCTCACGCGCGCGGCGGTCACGCTGGCGGCGGCGGACTGCAGGTCGGCGGCAGCGACGCGCGCGTTGCCGCGGCCGCGGCCGAAGAAGCCCAGCTCCCATTGCGCGTCGAAACCGATCTCGTAATAGCTGGTCGTTGCCGCCGGATCCGGTTGCGAGAACGTGTGGAAATTCAGCTGCGGCATGAACTGGGTGCCGGAACGGTGCTGCAGCGCGCGCGCGCCGCGCAGGCGCAAGGTCGCCTGCTGCAGGGTCAGGTTCTGTTGCAGGGCGCGCTCGATCAGCGTGTCGAGTTGCGCGTCGTTGAACGCGTGCCACCACGAGTCCAGGTCCGGTGCCGGGCCGAGCCTGGACGACTCGGTCGCGGCGTTATGCCAGCGCGCCGGCATGTCCGCATGCAGGTCGGGCAGCGGTGTATTCAGTGCGCAGGCGGACAACAGCGTGTAGACCGCCGCGGTAAACGCGAGCGTGATGCGCGCGGTCACGCGACAGCCTCGCGCGGCGCGCGTGCCAGCAACAGGTAAACCGCCGGCATCAGGATCAGCACGATCGGCACGGCGGCGATCAGCCCAGTAATGATGGCGATTGCCAGCGGCTGCTGCATGGCCGAACCCGTGCCGATGCCGAGCGCGAGCGGCGACAACGCGAGGATGGCGATCAGCGAAGTCATCAGGATCGGGCGCATGCGCATGCTGCCGGCTTCGATCAGCGCAGCCAGGTCGGGCCGGTGCGCGAAATCGATTTCGGCGAAATAGAAGATCGCGATTTCGGTGACGATGCCCAGGATCATGGTCAGGCCCATGATCGATGAAAGGTCCAGTTCGGTATTCGTCAGCCACAGTCCCGCGAACACGCCGGCGAGCGAACAGAACGTCGCGACGAGAATGCTCGCGACCACGGCGATGTTCTCGTACATGAACATGAGCAGGGTGATGATCAGCAACAGCGCACCGGCGAACACCAGGGCCATCGCGCGGAACGAATCCTGCTGCTGCCCGTACAGGCCGCCATACTCGACCTGCACGCCGATCGGCAATTTCATCTTCGCCACGCTCGCCTTCACATCGTTCATCGCCGACCCCAGATCCCGCCCGTCCAGCCGTGCCGTCACCGCCACCAGCGGCCGCTGGTCCTCGCGGTTCGCCTCGGGCTGGCCTTCGGCAACGGAAATATCCGCCACCCGCCCCAGCGGCAGTGTATGCCCATCCGCCGCGCGCAAGGGCAGAGCGGCAAGCTGGGCGATGCGCTGGCGCAGATCCTGCGGAGTCCATACGCGGATGCCGACCAGTTTTTCGCCCTGCCGGATCGACCCGGCCAGGCTGCCGCCGAGTTCGGTTTCGAGCTGGCGCGTCACCGCATCCGGATCGAGTCCGTCCAGCGCGGCGCGCACGCGGTCGACGCGAACCTCGATCGCGTCGCCGGCAATCTTGACCCCGTCGAAGACCTCCACCACACCGGGTATTTTAGCAATCGCGGTGGCGATTTTGACCGCTTCCGCGCGGTCGGTGGCAGGATCGGGGCCGAAAACCTTGACCTCAACGGGCTGCGGCGTGGCGACGAGGTCGCCGATCAGGTCTTCCATCAGCTGCGTGGTCTCGATGCGCAGGCCGGGCACTTGCGCTTCGACCTTCGTGCGCACCTCGCTCATCACGTCTTCGATGCCGCGCCGCGGCGTCGGCTTGAGGTGAATGAAAAAGTCGCCCTCGTTGGCTTCCGTCAGGCCGCCGCCAAGCTGGGCGCCGGTACGGCGCGAATAGTCGTCGACCTCGGGTGTGGACTTGATGATGGTCTCGACTTGGCGCAGCAGGCGGTCGGTTTCGGCGAGCGAGGTGCCGGGCACGCTGACGTAATCGAGCACGAAGCCGCCTTCGTCCATCTGCGGCATGAAGCCGGTGCCCAGCCGCCAGTAGGACAACGCCGCAACGACGATGCAGATCGCGATGGCGGGCAGCGCCCAGCGCGGACGCGCCAGCAGGCGTCGCATGCGCTGGGCGTAGCGGCGCTGCGTGCCGGCGATCCAGCGTTCGGCCTGCTCCATGCGCTGCGCGTCGTCGACACGGATCAGGCGTGCGGCGACCAGCGGCAGCGCGAGTGCGGCCAGCGCCCAGGAAACCGCCAGGCCACAAGCCATGGTCAGCGCCAGCGCCTTGAAGAAACCGCCGGCGACGCCGCCGAGGAACGCGAGCGGCGCGAACACGACGATGGTCGCCAGCGACGATCCGGTCAGCGGGCGCAGCATTTCCTGCGCGGCGCGCAGCACGGTGGCATCACCCGCCGCGCGTTCCGCGCCCGCGCGACGCATGATATGTTCGATCATCACCACCGCGTCGTCCACGATCAACCCGACCGCCGCGGCCATGCCGCCGAGTGTCATGATGTTGAAGCTCATGCCGAAGACGCTCAGCAGCAGAACCGTGATCGCGATGACGACGGGCAGGGTCAGCGCCGCGATCAGGGTGACGCGCGCGCTGCGCAGGAACGCGAACAGCACGAGCGCAGCGAACAGGGCGCCGATCAGGATCGCATCGCGCACGCTGTCCGCCGAGGCGAGAATCAGTTCGGATTGGTCGTAATAGGTGCCGACGCGGACATCGGACGGGATCTGCGCGCGCAACTGCGCCAGGCGCGCGCGCGCGTTGTGCACCAGCGCAACCGTATTCGCGCCGCGCTGCTGGCGGATGTTGATCAGCACGGCGTCGCCGCCGTTCGCGGTGACGCGCGTCCATTCCGGCTGCTGGCCAAGTTGCACGCTGCCCAGGTCCGCGATCGTGATCGGCTGGCCGTTCACCGTTTTCACGACGGTGTGACGGATGTCGTCGACACCGCGCAGGCGCGAATCCGCAATCGTCAGGTACAGGCGATAGCGATCCTCGATGTGGCCAACAGCTTCGACCGCATTGCCGGCGTTGAGCGCCTGCACCACGTCGGCGCTGGCGAGGCCGTAGGCGCGCAGCCGCGCGGGATCGAGCAGTACCTGATACTCACCGGTACGCCCGCCCAGCACTTCGATGTCGGCCACGCCGGAGATCGCACTCAACGCGGGTGCCAGTTCCAGCGTGGCGAAGTCGCGCAGCGCGACCGGATCGCGCGTGGCCGAAGTCAGCGTGAGGCCCAGGGAGGGAAACACGGTCGGGTCGCGGCGCTGCGCATCGAACGAAACCCCCGGCGGCAGCGAAGGCAGGGCGCCGTTCATCGCCGCCTGTGCCTGCAGCAGCGCCTGCGCCATGTTCGCGCCCCACGGGAATGTCAGCGCGATTTCCGCCGAGCCGCGGCTGGTCGTCGAGCGCACGCGCTGCACTTCGGGCACGCCGCGCAGCACGCGCTCCAGCGGACGAGTGATCTCGGCTTCCATGCGTTCGATCGGGCGATCGCCGGCATCGATGGCGATGACCACGCGCGGAAAATCCATGTTTGGAAAAAGCGCGACCGGCAGGTTCCACGCCGTGGCGATGCCGCCGGCGGCAAGGATCAGGATCAGCAGCAGGATCGAGCGCTGATGCCGGGTCAGCCAGGCGCCGGTCATTGCGCCTTGACCGCCATGCCGTCCTGCAATTCGTAATTGCCGAGCACGACGACGGATTCGTTCGCGGCGAGGCCGGAGCGGATTTCGACGCGCTCGCCGTCGTCAACGCCGGCATCGACGAAACGGCGCACGGCCTTGCCCGACTGGACCACGAACACATAGGCCTTGCCGCCTTGGTAGAGAACCGCAGCGCGTGGCACACCGAGCACCGGTTCGCTGGAGCCGGTTTCGATTTGCGCGCTTACCGCGGCGCCTGGCGGCGCCTGCGCCGAATCGGCGAGTTTCGCGACGACCGGAATCAGTCGCGTCTGTGCGTCGATCTGGCCGCCGACGCGGTCCACGACGGCCTGCAATGTCGCAGCGGCATCCTGCAGCAAATGAAATTTCACCGTCTCGCCCGCATGCACCTGTGCGATCGCAGCGGGTTCGACGCCAAGATCCAGGCGCAGACCGGATGTGTCGCCAACATGCGCGAACACCGTATCCGCGGCGATGATTTCGCCCGCATGCGCGGCGATGTCGGCGACCACGCCGTCGTGCGTGGCGCGCAGCGTACGTTCGCCCATGCCGCCGAAGCGCGTTTTGGCAGAAGCCAGTGTGGCATCCGAATTGTGTGCGGCCTGTTCAGCGGTGGCGAGGTCCGTATTCGTCGCCAGATGCTGGGCGAACAGCTCGCGCGTGCGCGTCAGTTCCTTGCGCGCGAACTGCGCGTCGTTGCCGGCGCGCTGCAGTTCCAGCGCGGCGGCGGCGGTCGGCGCGAGTACGACCAAAGCATCGCCCTTGCGTACCGCCTGACCGGCGACGACCGTGACGCTGGCCACGCGCGCCTGGTACGGCACCGACACGGTTTGCAGGGCGTCGGCGGAAAAACTCACCGTGCCGAAGGCAGTGAGGGAATTTTTCATGGGCGCGAGCGTGGCCGGTGCGACGCGCACGGTTGCCACCGCAGCCACCGCCGGTTGTGCGTCGTCTTCGTCGGCGTGGGCGGCAGGCGCGGCGGCAAGGGCAAGCACACAGGCTAACCAAAGCGCGATTCGGAGAGTCATTTCCATACGAGTGCCCCAACGTCGATAGCCAGTGCAATTTCTCCTTCCGACTGCGCCTGCGCCAGCGCAACGCTCGCGATTTCCTTGTCGAGCAAGGCCGCGCGTGCGGTCTCGAAGGTTACCAGAGCCACGTCGCGGCGCTCGCTGGCTTGTTCCAGCGGACGCATCTCGTCGCGTAATTTTTCGAGCTGCGCGTCGAGCGCTTGGCGTTGCGCGGCAATCTGCTTGAGCGATTCCACCTGCGCGGCGATGGATGCTTGCGCATCGAACACGCGTGCCGTGTATTCGGCGTGCAGTTGTTCACGCGTTGCCTTCGCCACTGCGATACCGCCGCGATTGCGGTTCCACAGCGGCAAACTGAAATTCAACGAAGCGCCTTTCGTGTACACGGGCGTGGTGTCGCGCGCGCGGGCGAGAGTGAGCGTCGGCAGCGGGTACTGTTGCAGGATTTCGCCGCGGACCGCGGCTTCCTGCGAGGTGTAGCCGGCACGCAGCGCGGCAAGGTCGAGTCGATCCGTCAGCGCCTGCTTTTCCAGTGTTGCCGCATCGAGCGTGAACGGATCGTGCAGCGCAGCGGCATCGACGATCGGCAGGCGCACGTCGGGCGCCACGCCGACCGCTTGATTCAATTGCTGGCGCGCGGTTTCGGCATCGCGTGCCAGGCCGCCCTCGCGTGCGCGCGCATCGAGCACGGCGACGCGGCGCAGGGCGAGGTCGTCGAGTTTGGCGTTGTGCTGATCGACGGCGGCCTGCGTCAACGCAAGGAGTTTTTCTGCTGCGTCGGCAGCGTGTGCGGCAATGTCGTGCTGGCGTTCGAGGAATTGGTAACGCCGTACCAGCAGGCGCACCTGGTTCGCGGCCAGCCATTCCTGCCAGGCGATGTCGCGGCGCACCTGTTCGGCGTTCGCGCGCGCGGCGGCGACCCGGCTGTGGCGCGTGAGCAGGGCGGCGATATCGAAACCGGCGCTGAGCGTGTAGGCGTTGACGACGCCCGAGCCGTCGGGATCGTCCACGCCGATACCGATCTGCGGATCGGGCAACAGACCCGCGGCGAATACCTGCGCGTCGGCGACGTGGGCTTGCGCACGCAACGCTTTCAAGTCGGGATTGGCGACGATGGCGATGTCGGCCAGTTGCAGGTCGGTCCACGGTCCCTGCGGCGGAATCGGCAAAGGCGCCAGACGCGGCGCCGTGACCTGCTGCGCGGCCTGCGCCAGTGTCGATGCATCCGCCGGCGTTGCATTTTGATCAAGCGGACGCGCGTGGTAGAGCGCGCAGCCGCCCAATGCTGCCAATAGCGGGGCTGCCAACAGTGTTGCCGGCAGCGGCAAAAGCGCGCAGCGGGCGGCGTGTTTCCTCATCGGCCGCCGGATTCGCCGACGACGAGTACGCTGAAGCTGCCTTCCGCCACGGCCGGCCGCGGATGCGGCTGATCCTTGGTGGGAGCGGGACGCGGCCCGAACTGCGCGGCGACGGTGAAGATGCGGTTGCCGTCCGTATCGAGCGCAAGGGTGCGCGCGCTCTTCTGCGTCGGCACGTTCGCGATCGGGCGGTAATGGTCGGGATCGTCCTCGTGCACGACGGTGAGCGTGCCATCGTGGCCATTCGTGCTGTAGATGAGTCCACGTTTGGCGTCGAATCCGGCGCCATCGGGACCTTCTCCGATCGCGACGCTGGCCACAGGTTTCCCCGATTGCGCATCGGTCACGGCCATGCGTTTGTTCTGGCAGACCGAGAACAGGCGATGGTGCGCGGCGTCGAGTGCGAGTCCGGAAGGTTCCTCGCAATCGGCGAGTTTCCACACGGCGGTGACTTTGTTCGTGGCCGAATCGATGCGCGCCAGTTGCGCGGTGTCTTCGATATTGACGTAGACATTGCCGGCATCGTCGCTGGCGGCGAACTCGGGTTTTCCGGACAGCGCAATCTTCGTCACCAGCTTGCCTGCGACCGGATCGACGACGCTGGCCTCGTTGCTGCGGCCGTCGAAGGCGAACAGGTGTCCGGAAGCAGCATCGTAGATCAGCGCATCGGGATTGTGGCCTTCGACTGGAATCGTGCGCAGCACCCTGGACGTGGCGAGATCGAATTCGGTGAGCGTATCGGCACGGCCGTTGCTGGTGTAGCCGTGTCCGAGCTTGGGCACCAGGGCGATGCCGTGCACGCCGTCGGTGCCGGGAATCGTCGCCTCGATCTTGCCGGTGTTCGCGTCGATCACGAGTACGCGGTCGAAGCGACTGACATACAGACGATGTCCATCGGCGGAATAGGCGAGGTAATCCCAGCCGCCGGATTGGCCGATGGGGTAGCGATGCACGACGGCGTATTGCGGCGCCGCGGCGAATACCGGTGCGGTAAGCAACAAAGCGGGCAGCAGGGCGAGACGGCGCATGACGGACTCCCAAGGATGGCGTGGCGCCAGTTTAGCCCGGCGCTGTTACCGATTTCCAAAGCGCGGCGCGGTCAGTGGTCGCGCTGCAAGGCGTAGTCCGCCAGGGCTTCCAGCGCGGTCCGCGCTGCGGTTTGCGGCAATGTGGTCAATGCCGCCTTGGCCGCGTCGGCGTAGCCTTGTGCACGCATGCGTGCCCGTGCGACCGCGCCGCTGCCGCGGATCGCGGCGAGGATGGCGTCGAGCGCATCCAGTCCACCGGTTTCGATGGCGCGGCGGATGTGCGCCGACTGCGCGGAATCGGCGCGTTCGAGCGCATAGATCAGCGGCAGCGTGACCTTGCCTTCGGCGAGGTCGTCGCCGATGTTCTTGCCGAGCGTGCCGGCATCGGCGACGTAGTCGAGCACGTCGTCGGCAATCTGGAAGGCGAAGCCGAGATTCAGCCCGTACTCCGCCAGA
>DATJIL010000017.1:0-9776 GCA_035493385.1 Rudaea sp. | reverse complement strand
TGGATGCAGCGCACGAACGGCCTGGCCGGCGCGCTCGCGTTTTCGCTGTTCGCAAATCGCATCCGGCTGGACAAGGTGGAAGCGGAAGATCTCGTGCTCGGCGTCTGATCGGGAGGAACGAACATGCACGCACACAGGCTTTTTGCAGCGCTGCTGCTCGCGCTCGGCAGCGGCGCCGCGCCGGCGGCGCAAACGGACGCGCAACGCGTCGACGCCGTGCTGCCGCAGATCGTCGCCTGGCGTCGCGACATCCACCAGCACCCGGAATTGTCCAACCGCGAAGTGCGCACCTCCAAGCTCGTCGCCGACGAATTGAACAAGCTCGGCTACACGGTACGCACGGGTCTCGCGCACACTGGCGTGACCGGCGTGCTGGTCGGCGGCAGGCCGGGGCCGAAGCTCGCGATCCGCGCCGACATGGACGCGCTGCCGGTGACCGAGCAGGTCGACCTGCCGTTCGCCTCGAAGGCGACGGGCGAATATCTCGGCAAGACGGTCGGCGTCATGCACGCCTGCGGGCACGATGCACATACCGCGATGCTGCTCGGCCTGGCCGAGGTTTTCGCCGGCATGAAGAAGGATTTACCCGGCCAGGTCATGCTGATCTTCCAGCCCGCCGAGGAAGGCGTACCCCAGGGCGAGACCGGCGGCGCTGCACAGATAGTCAAGGACGGCGTGTTCGCGGATTTCCATCCGGATGCGATCTTCGGCATGCACGTGGTCAGCACGCTGAATGTCGGCACGGTCGGCGTGCGCGCGGGCGGCGCGATGGCCAGTTCCGACACGTTCCGCATCGTTGTGCACGGCCGCCAGAGCCACGGCGCGATGCCGTGGAAGGGTATCGATCCGATCGTGACGGCGGCGGAAATCGTCACCGACGCGCAGACCATCGTCAGCCGCCAGCTCGACATCAGCGGCGACCCGGCGGTGGTCACGTTCGGTATCTTCAACGGCGGCTCGCGCTTCAACATCGTGCCCGATTCGGCGGAACTACAGGGCACCGTGCGCACGTTCGACGAGGGCATGCGTAAACAGGCGCTGGCATCGCTGCGCAACATCGCCGAGCACGTCGCCGCGGCGAACGGGGCGACCGTGGATACGCAGATTCCGTTGTCCGCCGACAGCAGCAACCCGGTCAACACCAACGATCCGGCGCTGACCGCGCGCGTGCGCGCGAGCCTGGAAACCGCCCTCGGCAAGGATCATGTCATCGAATCGCCGCGCTGGACGGCGTCGGAGGACTTTCCCTACCTCCCGCGCGGCGCGAAAGCGCCGTCCGTATACTTTTTCGTGGGAGCCACTGCGCAGGGGCAGGATGCCGCGACCGCGCCGAGCAACCATTCGCCGAAGTTCTTCCTCGACGAAGGCGCACTTGAGGTCGGCACCCGGGCCATGCTGCGGGCGGCGCTGGATTACCTGGGACATCCCGCCGCCGATTGACGCAACGCACGCTGTGCTAAGCTCGCAAACCCGCATTGGATGCGGGATTGCGAGCGTTATGCCATGTCCACCGCCGACGACCTGAAGCAAGCCGCCCTCGACTACCACCGGCGCAATCCGCCGGGCAAGATCCGGATTTCGCCGACCAAGCCGCTGGTCACGCAACGCGACCTGGCGCTTGCGTATTCGCCCGGCGTGGCGGCGGCGTGTGACGCGATCGTCGCCGATCCGGGCGAGGTCTCCACGGTCACCGCGCGCGGCAACCTCGTCGCCGTGATCACGAACGGCACGGCCGTGCTGGGCCTGGGCAACATCGGCCCGCTCGCGGCGAAACCCGTGATGGAAGGCAAGGGCGTGCTGTTCCAGAAGTTCGCCGGCATCGACGTGTTCGACATCGAGGTCGCCGAGTGCGACCCGGACAAGCTCGTCGACATCATCGCCGCGCTGGAGCCGACTTTCGGCGGCATCAATCTCGAGGACATCAAGGCGCCGGAATGCTTCACCGTCGAGCGCAAGTTGCGCGAACGCGTGAAGATCCCGGTGTTCCACGACGACCAGCACGGCACCTCGATCATCGTCGGCGCGGCGGTGCTCAACGCACTGACCGTGGTCGGCAAGAAGATCGGCGAGGTGAAAATCGCATCCACCGGCGCCGGCGCGGCCGGCATCGCCTGCCTGGACATGCTCGTGCAGCTTGGCGTGAAACCGGAAAACATCCTCGTTGTCGACCGCGTCGGCGTGCTCTACAAAGGGCGCGCGGACGACATGGACCCGGCCAAGCAGCGCTACGCACGCGACACCAAGGCACGCACCTTGGCCGACATCGTCAAGGGCGCGGACATCTTCCTGGGACTTTCCGCCGCCGGCGTGCTCAGCGGCGAAATGGTCAAGACCATGGCGGCGCGGCCGATCATCCTCGCGCTCGCCAATCCCACGCCTGAGATTCTTCCGGAACTCGCGCGCGCGGCGCGCCCCGACGCGATCATCGCCACCGGGCGCTCGGATTACCCGAACCAGGTCAACAACGCGCTGTGCTTTCCGTACATCTTCCGCGGCGCGCTGGATGTCGGCGCGACCACGATCAACGAGGCGATGAAGGTCGCCTGCGTGCGCGCGATCGCGGAACTTGCGCGGCGCGAGATTTCCGACGTCGCCGCACGCGCCTACGGCGACCAGTTGCTCGCGTTCGGGCCGGAGTACCTCATTCCGCAGCCGTTCGATCCGCGCCTGCTGGTTTCACTCGCGCCCGCGGTGGCCAAGGCGGCGATGGATTCGGGCGTGGCGACGCGGCCGATGACCGACTTGAACGCGTATCGCGAACGCCTGTCGCAGTTCGTCTACCGCACCGGCATGGTCATGAAGCCGGTGTTCGAGCGCGCCAAGGCCGACGTCAAGCGCGTGGTTTATGCCGAGGGCGAGGAAGACACCATCCTGCGCGCGGTACAGACCGTGGTCGACGAGGGCATGGCAAAACCCATTCTGATCGGCCGCCCTGCGGTGATCGAAAAGCGCATCGCGCGGCTCGGCCTGCGCATCCGCGCGGGTGAGCATTTCGATCTGACCAACATCGACGACGATCCGCGTTACAACGATTATTGGGGCCTGTATCTGAAGCTGACCGAACGCCGCGGCATCACGCCGCCGCTGGCCAAGGCACTGGTGCGTTCGCGACCGACCCTGATCGCCGCACTGATGGTCGCGCGCGGCGAAGCGGACGCGATGATCTGCGGCATCGTCGGTCGCTACACGCGCCAGTTGCGCCACATCATGGACGTGCTGCCGCTTGATCCCGGCGTATCCGCGCCGGCGGCGATGACCGCAGTGCAGAACGACCGCGGCACATGGTTCTTCGTCGACACGCACGTGCAATACGAGCCTTCGGCCGAACAGATCGCCGAGGCCACGCTGCAAGCCGTATTGCGCCTGAAACTGTTCGGTATCGCGCCGCGCGTGGCTCTGCTGTCGCATTCGAATTTCGGCAGCCACGACAATGCCAGCGCGCGCAAGATGCGCCAGGTGCTGGAACTGGTGCGCGACAAGGCGCCGGACCTGGAAATCGACGGCGAGATGCAGGCCGATACGGCGTTGAACGAGGACATCCGCACGCGCATCTTCCCGCACTCGCTGCTGCGCGGCCGCGCCAACGTGTTCGTGTTCCCGAACCTGGATGCCGCCAACATCGCCTACAACATGGTGCGCCAGTTCACCGAAGGCGTCGCGATCGGCCCGATCCTGATGGGCGTATCCAAGCCCGTGCACGTGCTCACGCCGGCCTCGACGGTGCGCCGCGTCGTCAACGTGACCGCGATCGCCTGCGTCGAGGCGCAGATCCGCGCGCAGGCAGCGCCGGCCTGAGCGCGGTCAGGCCTTTTCCGCGATCGCGATGAATCCGGGGATTGGCGCGTTGTTTTCGAGCCGCACGTCGATCGCCTCGATCGTGCAACGGGCGAATCCGGCCTTATGGCACAGCGCCTCGATCGACGCACGCGAGTGCGCATAGCGTTTGCTCGGGCGCAGCACGAGCGCGCCTTCCGCGACGTCCGCCGCTTCGCAGGAAAAGATCAGCGCGCCGCCGGGACGCAACACGTCGAAGCAGGCCGGGATCACGGCCGTGAGATCGCCGACGTAGATGAATACGTCGTTCGCCGTCACGATGTCGAACGACGCGGGCGCCGTTTCGCGCAGGACGGCAAGCAGGTCGGCCTGTTTCAGGTCCGTGTACAGGTTGTGACGCCGGGCCTGTTCGAGCATGCGCGGCGACAGGTCCACGCCAACCAGTTTGCCGTCGATCTTGCCCAGGTGCACGCCTAGCAGCCCGGTGCCGCAGCCCAGGTCGAGCAGGTCGAGACGCGGGCGTTGTTGCGCGCGGACGATTTCCGCGACGCGTTGCGGCACGCGGTATTTCAATTTTCCGACCAACTGCTGGTCGAAACGATCGGCATAGCCGTCGAAGATCGCCTGGACGAGCCCGGGCGGCTGCGAAGCCGGGGTTTCGCCGCGCGCGGCGGCGAGGAAGAACGTGGCATTCGCGTTGCCGGGTTCGCGGCGCAGTACGCGTTCGAGCAAGGCCACCGCATCGTCGTTCCGGCCCATCGCGGTGAGCGTGTAGCCGTAATCGACTTCGGCCAGCGTATCGTGCGGATGTTGCGCCAGCAATCTGCGCCAATGCGTTTCCGCTTCGTCGTAGCGCTGCAAGATCGTCAACAAGATACCGATCTTCCGGTCGAGGACCAGGTCGGCTGGCCATAGCGCATGGGTGCGCCGCATGTACGCGAGCGCGACCGTCGAAAAGCCCGCCTTGACGGCCACCGCAATGGCCACATCGAGCATCGGCCGCTTGTCGGGCGCCAATTCCACGGCCGTGTCGGCCGCGGTCATGGCCTCGGCATGGCGACCCTCGCGCAACAAGCTCACGGCCAGTTCCGCGAACGGCGGCGCCCATCGCGGCGCCAGCGTGGTCACGCGCTTGAAGGCGAGCAGTTCGTTGCGGGTGTCGCTCCTGGCACGTGCGATGAGCGCATCGAAAAAGTGTGCACGGACATCGGTGGGATACGCCGCGACGAATGCCTTGAGGCGGGCAATCGCCGCATCGATCCGGCCTTCCTTGATGTCGGCTTCGAGGGCGATGAGATGGGCCGTTGCCGGGTCGGTGTTGCCGGATTGCGCCAAGGGAATGTGGTCCGCATTGCAAGCCGCCACTGTAGATGCCGCCGCCGCCATGGCGCAAGGGCGCGCTCGCCGCGTGCCGCCGGTTGCACGCTCGGGTAAACTGACGAAAACGCTTCAATCATCTGGCGCGAAACGTGACGCGCCGACGCGAGGATCCGCATGAACAACCCCCTTACCGCCATGCTCAACCAGGACCCCGATCCGGCCGAAACCCGCGATTGGCTGGAATCCATCGAAGCCGTGATCGACGCCGAAGGCACCGAGCGCGCGCATTTCCTGCTCGAAAAACTCGTCGGCGAGACGCGCCGCGCAGGTGGGCACCTGCCGTTCTCGCCGACCACCGAGTACATCAACACGATTCCGCCGCAGCTCGAGGCGAAAAGCCCCGGCGACGCCAACATGGAATGGCGCATCCGCTGCATCCTGCGCTGGAACGCGATGGCGATGGTGGTGCGCTGCAACCGCAAACCCGGTTCGCTCGGCGGCCACATCGCGAGCTTCGCCTCGTCGGCGACGCTGTACGACGTGGGCTTCAACCATTTCTGGCGCGCGCCGAGCGCCGAACATCCGGGCGACCTGATCGGCTACCAGGGCCACTCCAGTCCCGGCATCTACGCGCGTTCCTTCCTCGAAGGCCGCATCGACGCCGAGCAGATGGACTTGTTCCGCCTCGAAGTGGTCGCACCCGAACGCGCGCTGGCGTCGTACCCGCATCCGTGGCTGATGCCCGACTACTGGCAGATGCCGACGGTGTCGATGGGTCTGGGACCGATCCAGGCGATCTATCAGGCGCAGTTCTGGAAGTATCTGGAAAACCGCGGCCTGATGCCCAAGACCGACCGCAAGATCTGGTGCTTCCTCGGCGACGGCGAAGTGGACGAGCCCGAATCGCTCGGTGCGATCTCGCTGGCCGGACGCGAAGGCCTGGATAACCTGATCTTCGTCGTCAACTGCAACCTGCAGCGCCTCGACGGCCCGGTGCGCGGCAACGGCAAGATCATCCAGGAACTCGAAGGCGTGTTCCGCGGCGCCGGCTGGAACGCGATCAAGGTCGTGTGGGGCAGCTACTGGGATCCGCTGCTGGCGCGCGACAAGGACGGCATCCTGCGCAAGCTGATGATGGAAACCGTCGACGGCGAATACCAGGCCTGCAAGGCGTTCGGCGGCAAGTACACGCGCGAGAATTTCTTCGGCAAATATCCCGAAACGCTGGAGATGGTGCGCAATCTTTCCGATGACGATATCTGGCGCCTGAACCGCGGCGGCCACGATCCGCACAAGGTCTATGCGGCCTATCACGCGGCGGTGAACACGCAGGGCATGCCGACGGTGATCCTGGCCAAGACCGTCAAGGGTTACGGCATGGGCGCGGCCGGCGAGTCGCAGAATCCCACGCACCAGCAGAAGAAGCTCGACGACGATTCGGTGCGCCATTTCCGCGACCGTTTCCAGATTCCGATTCCCGACGACAAGCTGCACGAGGTGCCCTACTACCATCCGGGCAAGGACTCGCCGGAAGTGCAGTACATGCTCGAACGGCGCAAGGCGCTTGGCGGTTTCCTGCCTCAACGCCGCCGCCATACCGACGAGAAGTTCAAGGCGCCGGAGCTGGCCGAATTCGCGCAGATCACCAAGGGCTCGGGCGAGCGCGAGATTTCCAACACGATGGCGCTGGTGCGCGGCATGAACCTGTTGCTGCGCGACAAGGCGATCGGCCCGCGCGTGGTGCCGATCGTCGCCGACGAGGCACGTACGTTTGGCATGGAAGGCATGTTCCGCCAGATCGGCATCTACGCGCCGGAAGGCCAGAAATACCGGCCGCAGGACGCCGACCAGCTCATGTACTACCGCGAGGCGAAGGACGGCCAGGTCCTGCAGGAAGGCATCAGCGAGGCCGGTGGCGTGTCGGCCTGGATCGCGGCCGGCACCAGCTATTCGCTGTCGAACAAGTCGATGCTGCCGTTCTTCATCTACTACTCGTTCTTCGGCTTCCGCCGCGTCGGCGACCTGATCTGGGCGGCCGGCGACCAGCGCGCGCGCGGTTTCCTGATCGGCGCCACGGCCGGCGGCAGCTTCCCCGGCGAAGGCTTGCAGCATTCCGATTGTGCGTCGCACCTGATGGCCAGCACCTTCCCGAACTGCCGCGCCTACGATCCGACGTTTTCGTATGAAGTCGCTGTGCTCATGCACAAGGGCGTGCAGGAGATGTTCGAGCAACAACAGGACGTCTTCTACTACATCACCACCACGAACGAGAACATCGTCCATCCGGACATGCCCGAAGGTTGCTACGAGGGCATCGTCAAGGGCATGTACCTGTTCCAGGACGCCGGCAAGCCGAAGAAGAACGAGCCGCGCGTGCAGTTGCTGGCAGCGGGCGGCTCCGTGCTCGAAGCGGTTCGCGCCGCCGCATTGCTGGACAAGGAATTCGGCGTCAAGTCAGACGTGTGGTCGTGCCCGAGCTTCAGCGAGTTGTCGCGCGACGCCTACGATTGCGAGCGCTGGAACCGCCTGCATCCGGAAGCCAAGCCGCGCGCCTCGCATTTCGTGCAATGCCTCGACGGCCATGACGGCCCGGTGGTGGCGGTGAGCGAATACGTGCGCGCCGTCGCCGACCAGGTGCGCGCGTTCGTGCCCGACGGGCGCCGCTTCACCGCGCTCGGCGCCGACGGCTACGGGCGTTCGGACACGCGCGAACACCTGCGCGAATTCTTCGAGATCGACGCGCGCTGGATCGCCCACGCCGCCGTCGCCGCACTCGCCGCCGATGGCAAGATGACGGCCAAGGACGTCGCCCGCGCGATCAAGACCTGGAAACTCGATCCGGAGAAACCCAATCCGCTGGGGGTGTGATGGCTGCGTGGTTCACGCCGCATTGAAAGAATGCGGCGTGCGGCGTGGTCTTGTTATCCGACTGCCTCGCTGGAACCTTCCATGCTCCGCCAACTGCTCGCAGGAATTCTCATGATCGTCACCTCGCTCGGGGCGCAGGCCGCGTCCGTCGAAAAAGCCGCGATGCCGGCGAATGCGCGAACCATCACCCTGGGCGGCGGCTGCTTCTGGTGCCTTGAAGCCGTGTTCGAGGAATTCAAGGGTGTGGTCAGCGTGACTTCGGGTTACGCCGGTGGGCACGTCGCCAATCCCGACTACGAACAGGTTTCCAGCGGCACGACCGGACACGCCGAAGTCGTGCAGATCGTGTTCGATCCGTCCGTGATGCCGCTGGATGTGCTGCTGCGCGTCTACTTCACCATTCATGATCCGACCACCGTCGACCGTCAGGGCAACGACGTCGGATCACAGTACCGCTCCGTCGCGTTCTACCGTGATGCCGCGCAGAAGGCGGCGATCGAAAAGGCCATCGCCGAAACCGCAGCAAGCGGCGAATGGAATGGCCGCATCGTCACCCAAATCGAACCGTTCACTGTGTTCTACAAGGCGGAAAACTATCATCAGGAATATTTCCGCCTGCACGGCACGCAGCCGTATTGCCAGCTCGTGGTGGCGCCGAAGGTGGCGAAGGCGCGCAAGAAATTCCACGAGTGGCTCAAGTAGCCGCGTCGAACAGCTCCGGCTGCGTGAACTCCTCCGCGTCGCGGAAATTCGACAGGCCCACGCCGGCCAGCCGGTAAAGCGTTGTCGCCGGCAGTTCCACGCGCGCGATGAGCGACGCGGCGATCTCCACGAATTCGCTTTCCGACTGCGGCGGCAGCGGCGGTGTGTAGCTGCGCGTGAGGATGTGGAAATCCGCAGTCTTGAGCTTGAGCACCACGGTGCGGCCGATGCGCTCGGTCTTGCGGCTTGCCGCCCAGGTCTTCGCGGCGAGCGCATGCACCGTCGCTTCAATGGCGGGCAGCGGCAGGTCGCGCTCGAAGGTGTCCTCGGTCGAAATCGACTGCACGAGTTGATCGGGATCGACCGGTCGCTCGTCGATGCCACGCGCCAGTTCGTGCAAGCGCCGCCCGTAGCGGCCGAACTGGCGTTCCAGTTCGCGCACGTCGCGCAGGCGCATGTCCGCGCAGGTGCGGATGCCGAGCGCGGCGAGGCGGGCGTCCATGACCTTGCCAACACCCGGAATCTTCGCGACCGGCAGCGGCGCGAGAAAGGCCTCGGCCTCGTGCGGACGCACCACGAACAGACCATCCGGCTTGCGCCAGTCCGAAGCGATCTTGGCTAGGAACTTGTTCGGCGCGATGCCCGCCGAAGCAGTGAGTGCGGTTTCCTGCGCGATCGCAGCGCGGATGGATTTGGCCACGGCGGTGGCCGAATCCAGTCCGGATTTCGGCGCGCTGACGTCGAGATAGGCCTCGTCGAGCGACAGCGGTTCGACCAGGTCCGTGTGGCGCAGGAAGATCTCGCGTACCTGCCTGGACACGGCGCGGTAGCGCGTGAAATCCGGTGGCACGAAGATCGCGTGAGGACACAGACGCTCGGCGCGCACCGCCGGCATCGCGGAGCGAACACCGAAGCGCCGCGCCTCGTAGGACGCCGCGCACACCACCGAGCGCGCGCCGCGCCAGGCAACGACCACGGGTTTGCCGCGCAGCTTCGGATTGTCGCGCTGTTCGACGCTGGCGTAGAACGCATCCATGTCGATGTGCACGATTTTCCGGGTGGAAGCATCCATGCGCGAATTGTGCGCGCGGCGTAGTCGATTTCCTACACGG
>DATJIL010000016.1:0-19388 GCA_035493385.1 Rudaea sp. | reverse complement strand
CGAAAATTTCAGAGACGCTCACGACTGCTCAGTTCGCGGCTTGCAGGATGCGCACCGGCGTGCCGTCGGCAAGACGCGACTGGCCATCCGTCACGACTGTCTCGCCGGTGCGCAAACCGCTCGCGATCACGGCTTCGCCGTTCACGTCGCGCGCGACTTTCACGCCGCGCTGTTCGGCGCGCGAGTCGGGCTTGACGACGAAGACATAGTCGCCATCCGGGCCCTGCTTGACCGCCGCGGCCGGGATTGCGAGCGCGTTTGGCTCGGTTGCGAGCGTCATCGACACGTCGACAAACTGTCCGGGCCACAACGCCTGATCCACGTTCGCGAATTGCGCGCGCAGCTTGACCGTGTTCGTGGCCGGATCGACCGCGTTGTCCACGAAGGCCACTTTTCCATTCGTGCGCGACGCAGCGCCCTCGACCCAGGCTTGCGCCGGGAGTTCGCCTTGCGCCTGCGCCTCGCGCACGCGCTCGACGTCGCGCCCGGGCACGGCGAAGTTCACGTAGATCGGCGCAATGCGGTTGATCACGAGCAGCGGATTGGTGTCGTTCGCCTTGACCAGGTTGCCGGCCTGCACCAGCACGCGCCCGGCGCGGCCGTCCATCGGCGCGGTGATGCGCGTGTAGCCGAGCGCGAGTTTCGCCGCCTCGACGTTCGCCTGGTCGACCTTGACGCTCGCCGCCGCCGCGGCTTCCGCGGTCACGTACTGCTGCATCTGATCCGCGGAAATGAAGCCTTTCTTCGCGACCGGCGCGTAGCGCTCGACCTGCGCATTGGCCAGATCGCGCGCGGCCACGTCTTTCGCCAGCGTCGCCTGCACCTGCGCCAGTGCGGCCTGCGCCGGGCGCGGGTCGATCGTGAACAACAACTCGCCGCGCGTAACGGCATCGCCATCCTTGACGTGCACGTCGAGCAATTGCCCGTCGACCAGCGATTTCACAGCAACGCTGTCGATCGCCTCGACCGTGCCCACGGCCTGCACGAGTTCGGGCATCGCCTTCTGTACGACGCGCGCGGTTTCCACCGGCACGGCCTCACTGCGCGGCGCGGACGGTTTTCCCGAACAGGCGGCAAGCGCGACGGCGACACACACGATTCCAAAACGAATCCCGTACAACACGATCTCCCGCGGCAAAATCGCAATGCCCGCGATTATCGCGCGGCGGCGCGCGGCGCAGCGTAAAGACTTGTGAAGCTCTCCCACCCTGCCGAAAGTCACGTTGTCTCAGCACATACATGCCGCACACGCTAAACTGCGCGTCCCGCGCCGGGCACATCAGTGCCTTCGGCGCTGTCTTTGTTGGCGACTCGCATGCGATTGTTCGAAACTCCCCTGCCGCGCGATGTGAATCGTCGCGCCTTCTGGATCAGCCCACCCGGCAGCGCCGCCGCGCTCGCGATCGCGCAAGCCGCGCGCCGCCATGCCGGAATCGTCGTCGCCGTCACCCACGACACGCATGCCGCGCACGCGCTGGAATCCGACTTGCGGATTTTTTCGGGAGACGATCTGGAAGTCCTGCATTTCCCGGATTGGGAAACCCTGCCCTACGATCTGTTCTCGCCGCACCCGCAGATCGTCTCGCAGCGCATCGCCGCGCTTTACCGGCTGCCGTCGATCAGTCGCGGCGTGCTCGTGGTGCCCGCCGCGACGCTGCTGCAACGCCTGACACCGCGCAGCTTCATCGGTGGATCGAGCCTGATGCTGGAACTGCGCCAGCGCCTGGACCTGGCCGCCGAACAACAGCGGCTGCAGGCCGCCGGCTACCGCCATGTGCCACAGGTGAACGAGCCGGGCGACTTCGCCGTGCGCGGCGCGCTGATCGACATTTTTCCGATGGGAACTGCCGAGCCGTATCGCATCGAATTGTTCGACCGCGAAATCGAATCGATCCGCAGCTTCGATCCCGAGACGCAGCGCTCGCTGCACAAAGTGAAAAAAGTGCACTTGTTGCCAGCGCGCGAATTCCCACTCACGGACGAATCGACCAAGGCCTTTCGCAACACGCTGCGCGAACGTTTTCCCATCGATACGCGCCATTGCCCGCTTTACCAGGATTTGAAGGAAGGCGCGACGCCGGCGGGCATCGAGTACTACCTGCCGTTGTTCTTCGAGCACACCGAAACCCTGTTCGATTACCTCGACGCGAATCCGCTGTTCGTGCTCGCGGAAAACGCACTCGCCGCCGCCGATGCGTTCTGGCAGCAGGCACAGGCGCGCTACGACAGTCGCGCCCACGACATCGAACGGCCGATCCTGCCCGTTGCAGAACTTTATTTGCCGCCGGACCGGCTGCGCGAGCAGTTGAATCAGCACCTGCGCGCCGAATTCGTCGCAGCTGGTGCGAATCCGCACGCCGTAGACCTTGGTGCGCTTCCAGCACCGATGTTGCCGATCAGTCAGCGTGGCGCTGAACCTGCTGCCGAACTCAAGCGCTTTCTCGACAACTACGTTGGACGCGTGTTGATCGCGGTGGATTCCGCAGGCCGCCGCGAAGCCTTGCTCGATCAGCTTGCCCAGGCGGATCTACATCCGCAGGTCGTGCATTCGTGGCAGGAATTCCTCAAAGGCACGATGAAGCTGGAGACCGCCGTCGCCGCATTCGACGACGGTTTCGCCCTCGCCGATCCGCCGATCACCGTCCTCACCGAGCGCCAGTTGCTTGGCGAACGCGCGCAGCAGACGCGCCGTCGCAAGGTCGTTGCCCGCGATCCGGAAGCCGTCCTGCGCGACCTGTCGGAGCTGGCCATCGGCGCGCCCATCGTGCATGCGGACCATGGCGTTGGCCGCTACCAGGGCCTGACCAAGCTGGACGTGGGCGGCGGCGGGGAATTCCTCGTCATCGAATACGCCAATGCCGACAAGCTCTACGTGCCGGTCGCGCAATTGCATCTCGTCTCGCGCTATTCCGGCACCGCGCCGGAACTGGCGCCTTTGCATTCGCTCGGCGGCAACGCCTGGGAACGCGCCAAGCGCAAGGCGGCGCAAAAAGTCCGCGATGCGGCGGCGGAACTGCTCGCCCTCTACGCGCAGCGCGAAGCACGCCAGGGTCGTGCCATTGCCTACGACCGCGCGCTGTACGCGCAATTCGCCGCCACATTCCCGTTCGAGGAAACGCCGGACCAGATGCAGGCGATCGAGGCCGTGATCGCCGACCTCGCCTCGGGCAAGGCCATGGACCGCGTGGTCTGCGGCGATGTTGGCTTTGGCAAGACCGAGGTCGCGCTGCGCGCGGCCTTCGTCGCCGCGACCGCAGGCAAGCAGGTCGCCGTGCTCGTACCGACGACGTTGCTCGCCCAGCAGCACTACCAGAATTTCCGCGACCGTTTCGCCGACTGGCCGGTGCGCGTGGAAGTGATCTCGCGCTTCAAGTCGAAAAAGGAAACCGACGAGGCGTTGGCCAAACTGCGCGACGGCAAGATCGACGTGATGATCGGCACGCATCGGCTGCTGCAAGCCGACGTGAAGTTCAAGGATTTGGGCCTCGTCATCGTCGACGAGGAACACCGCTTCGGCGTGCGCCACAAGGAAGCCCTGAAAAAACTGCGCGCCGAAGTCGACCTGCTCACCCTCACCGCGACGCCGATTCCGCGCACGCTGAACATGGCGATGTCCGGCCTGCGCGACCTGTCCATCATCGCCACGCCGCCCGAGCATCGTCTCGCCGTGAAGACTTTCGTCACACCTTACGATACGGCCACGGTGCGCGAGGCATTCCAGCGTGAACTCGGGCGCGGCGGGCAGGTGTATTTCCTGCACAACGCCGTCGACAGCATCGAGCGCACCGCGCGCGATCTCGCCGAACTCGTGCCTGATGCGCGCATCCGCATCGCCCACGGCCAGATGCCCGAGCGCGAGCTCGAACAGGTGATGCTGGATTTCTACCGGCAACGCTTCAACGTGCTGGTGTGCACGACGATCGTCGAATCCGGCATCGACGTGCCCAGCGCGAACACCATCCTGATCGACCGCGCGGACCGCTTCGGCCTCGCCCAATTGCACCAGTTGCGCGGCCGCGTCGGGCGTTCGCACCATCGCGCCTATGCCTACCTGATCGTACCCGACAAGCGCGCGCTGAGCGCGGATGCGGAAAAACGCCTCGACGCCATCGCCGCGATGGAGGAACTGGGCGCCGGCTTCACTCTGGCTACCCACGATCTGGAGATTCGCGGCGCCGGCGAGCTGCTCGGCGAGGAACAATCCGGCCAGATCGAGGAAATCGGATTCGGCCTCTACTCCGAACTGCTCGACCGTGCGGTGCGCGCGCTGAAAGAAGGCAAGGTGCCGGATTTCGACCTCACCAGCGAGCACGATGCCGAAGTCGAGCTGCATGTCCCGGCCTTGATCCCCGACGACTACCTCGCCGACGTGCACGCGCGCCTGACCCTGTACAAACGCATCGCCAGCGCGCGCGACACGGATGCGCTGCGCGACCTGCAGGTGGAGATGATCGACAGGTTCGGTTTACTTCCGGATAGCGTGAAAAACCTGTTCGCCGCCGCGGCACTCAAGCTCGGCGCGAACGCGCTCGGCATCCGCAAACTCGAACTTGGCGAGAATGGCGGACGCATCGTGTTCAAGCCGAACCCGAACGTCGATCCGCTGACCGTGATTCGGCTGATCCAGTCGCAGCCGAAAACCTACGCGTTGGATGGCCAGGACAAACTCAAGATCCGCATGCCCCTGCCCGGCGCGGCCGAGCGCCTCGGCGCTGCGCAGAATCTGTTGCGTACGCTCGCCGCGCGGCCATGAAAACCTTGTCGGTGAAAGTCAAACCGAATGCGCGTGCGAGTTCGCTCGAACAAGTCAACGGCGCGTGGCTCGCGCAAATCAAATCGCCGCCGGTCGATGGCAAGGCGAATGCTGAACTGATCGCGCTGGTCGCCGAAAAATTCGGCTGTCGGAAAAATCAGGTAATGATCAAGGCCGGCGCGGGCGGACGGATGAAGCTCGTACAGATCGCCGATTAGGCGGACGACGTTCCGCCCAACGCTCCCATGAACTGCCGGTAGTACCGCAACTCGTCTATCGAATCGTGCACGTCGCTCAACGCGGTGTGCGTAGATTCCTTGGTGAAGCCCTTGGCCAGTTCCGGCGCCCAGCGCCGCGCCAGTTCCTTGATCGTGGACACGTCCAGGTTGCGATAATGGAAAAATCGCTCCAGCCGCGGCATCAGGCGATGCAGGAAACGCCGGTCCTGGCAGATTGAATTGCCGCACATCGGAGATTTGCCGGCCGGCACCCAGCGGTTCAGGAAATCCACGGTCAGCGCCTCGGCCTGCGCCATGTCCACGGTGGAATCCAGCACGCGCTGCCACAAGCCGGACTTGGCGTGCTGCTTGCGGTTCCAGTCGTCCATCGCCTGCAGCCGCGCAAGATCGTGATGGATCGCGAATTCAGGACCTTCTTCCAATATATTCAATGTTTTATCGGTAACTATGGTGGAAATTTCGAGGATGGAGTCGGCATTCGTGTCGAGTCCCGTCATCTCCAGATCGATCCAGATCAGATTGTCTTCGTGCGGCATTGTTAGGTTCATGCGGCGATTCTTCCTGTCCAGTTGTCCGTACCTTAGCATCCGTGCCGCGAATCTGCCCAGTCCGGCACGATTTGCGCATGGATTCATGCACTACTAGACTTCGGCGCTTGTGTCTGGCGCTTCAAGGGGAAGCTCCGTGGACCGCATCCTGCTCGTTGAACCTTCCGCAACGCGCCGGCGCGCGATGCACGGGCTGCTTGCGGCGCGCGGATTCGCGGTCAGCGAGTTGTCCGACTACGCCCAGGCCCTGCCGGTGATCGAGCGCCTCGGCAGTACGACGCTGGGGTTCCGTGGCATCGTCATCGGCTGGCCGGAGCACAGCGACCCGATTGCCGAACAGGTTTTCTCGGTACTGCATCGCGACGAATTCGAGCACTTCGCCGTGCTGCTGCTCGCCGACAACAACGACGGCGCGGCAGTCAACTGGATGATGAAGCGCGCCAGCACCGGTCTTTTGCTGTGGAGCGACTACAGCGAATGCGCCGAGGCGATGGCCAAGCTGCTCAATCCGCCGTCGCCGGTAACGCAGGACCTGGACGTCGGCGGCCAATCGCACCTGCGTGTGTTGTTCGTCGACGACTCGGCCACGGTGCGCATCGCGTTCCGCCGCCTGCTGATGAAGCACGGCTACCTGGTCGAAACCGCCGAGGACGTCGAGGACGGCTGGCGCAAGGCGCAGGCGACCGCGTTCGACCTCGCCATCGTCGATTATTTCATGCCCGGCGATCCGGGCACGGTGCTGGTGCAGCGGCTGAAGAACGATCCGCGCACTGCGAACGTGCTCGCCGCCGTCATCACCGGCACCTATTCCGATCGCGTCATCAACGAATCGCTGTCCGCGGGCGCGCTGGAGTGTCTGTTCAAGAGCGAGGCGCGGGAACTGTTCCTCGCCCGCCTGGGCTCGCTCGCGCGCGCCGTGCAGGACCGCAAATCGGTCGACGCAGAACGCCGCCGCCTGCAAAGCATCCTCAGTTCCGTCGGCGACGGCGTGTACGGCGTGGATGGGCGCGGCACGATCCAGTTCATCAATCCCGCCGCGCTCGACATGCTCGGCTACGACACGGTCGACGACCTGGTCGGCGAATCCGCCTACGACAGTTTTCACCACAGCTACGAGGACGGCACCGCGGTGCCACGCAGCGCCTGCTTCCTGTCGCAATGCTACGCGCAGGGCAACCAGGTACCCGGCTGGCAGACCGTGTTCTGGAGCCGCGCCAAGCACCCGGTACCGGTGGAATGCACGGTCTATCCGATGCAGGTCGAAGGCCGCCGCGAAGGCTCGGTGGTCGCATTCCGCGACATTTCCGCGCGGCGCATGCTCGAAGAAGAACTGCGCTGGCAGGCCAGCCACGACGCGCTGACCAAGCTCAACAACCGCGCCTGGTTCGAAACCCAGCTTGAGCAAGAGATCGCTCGGCTGAAGCGCACCGACCAGGTGTCGCTGCTGCTGTTTCTCGACCTCGACCGTTTCAAATACATCAACGACACCGCCGGCCACACCGCGGGCGATCAGTTGCTGGTCGAAATCGGCCGGCGCCTGTCCGCGCGCCTGCGCGCCAGCGACCACATCGCACGCATGGGCGGCGACGAGTACGCGGTGATCCTGCGCAATGTCAACAATGCCGATGTCGCGCAGATCTCCGACGAATTCCGCAAGGCGCTCGGCGCCCTGCCCTTCGTCTACGGCGGCAAGAGCTACCGTGTCGGCACCTCGATCGGCGTGGCGCGGCTCGATCAGCACACGCCCTCGCAAAGCGAAGCGATGGCCGCTGCCGACGTGGCCCTGCACTTGGCCAAGCGCAATGGCCGCAACCAGATCCACGTGTTTTCCGCCGATACCGACCAGCGCGCACGCATGGACATGGAACTGGGCTGGTCGGCGCGCCTGGAATCGGCGTTGAAGAACGACGGTTTCGCGCTGTGCTTCCAGCCGATCCTGCCGCTGGCCAACCTCGACTACGAGCACCTGCCGGAACAACATGGCGCGTTGTGGCCGCGCTACCAGCGTCTGCACGGCCAGCAGCAGCGCATGTTCTACGAAATACTGATCCGCCTGCGCGCGCCGGACGGCTCGCTGGTCGCCCCGAACGCGTTCCTGCCCGCGGCCGAGCGCTTCAGCATGGTCGCCGACATCGATCGCTGGGTGATCCGGCACGCTTTCCAGGCGCTGCGCGAACAGAACCGCCATGATTCGCCGATGGGGCTGTCGATCAACCTCGCCTCGCAATCGCTCGCCCACGGCAACCTTGGCGGCTTCATCACCGATTGTCTGGTCGAGTTCGACGTCGATCCGCGCGCGGTGATTTTCGAGATCACCGAAGCGGGCGCGATCAATCACCTGGAAGCCACGCGCCATCTGATCGCCGAGCTGAAACCCTTTGGCTGCCGCTTCGCGCTGGACGATTTCGGCATCGGCTTCTCGTCGTTCGCGCACCTGAAGCATCTGGACGTGGATTTCCTCAAGATCGACGGTTCGTTCATCCGCGAACTGCTCAACGACCCGGTCGATCTCGCCGTCATCAGCGCGATCACGAACATCGCGCATTCGATCGGCAAGATCGCCGTCGCCGAGCATGTCGACCGCCCGGAAATCCTGCGCGCCCTGCACGCCTGTGGCGTCGACCAGGCCCAGGGGTTCTACATCGGCAAGCCGCAGCCGACGCTGCGCGCGGCGAATGGACAGCTCGAACTGATCCAGGACAATGCCGTCACTGGCGGAAACGCTGCTTGAGTTGCGTGCTAACCTGCACCGCATGAGTGCGGCGGCGAGCATCTACTGGCACGATTACGAGACTTCCGGCACCGACGCGCGGCGCGACCGCCCGGTGCAATTCGCCGGTCAGCGCACCACGCTCGATCTTGAACCCGTCGGCGATCCGACGTCCATCTTTTGCCAGCCAACAGCGGACGTGTTGCCGCAACCCGGCGCCTGCATGGTCACCGGCATCGCGCCGCAGCGCGCGATGCGCGAAGGCGTCGGCGAAGCCGAATTCTCCGCGCGCATCCACGAAGAACTGCGCGCACCCGGCACCTGCGGCACCGGCTACAACTCGATCCGCTTCGACGACGAGTTCACGCGCAATCTTCTGTATCGCAATTTTTACGATCCCTACGAGCGCGAATGGAAAGACGGCAACTCGCGCTGGGACATCATCGATCTGGCGCGCATGTGCTACGCGCTGCGGCCACAAGATATCGAATGGCCGATAAACGACAAAGGGCAACCGAGCTTCAAGCTCACCGACCTGACCGCCGCGAACGGCATCGCGCACACGCAGGCGCACGATGCGCTGTCCGACGTGCAGGCAACGATCGCATTCGCGCGCCTGCTCAAGCGCGCGCAGCCGCGCCTGTGGGATTTTTATTTCGGCCTGCGCCGCAAGGCCGAAGCGTTCAAGTACCTGGATTACGCGCACCGCACGCCGGTGCTGCACACCTCTTCGCGCTATCCCGCCGAACGCGGATGCACGGCGATGGTGGTTCCGCTGGCCGCACATCCGAGCCTGCCCAACGGCGTGATCGTCTACGACCTGGGCGTCGATCCGGCCCCGCTGATCGAATTGGACGCGAATGAAGTCCACGATCTGGTATTCACGCCGAGAGCGGACTTGCCGGAAGAATTCACGCGCATCCCGCTCAAGACCGTGCACGCAAACAAGTCGCCGGCGCTGGCGCCATTATCCGTTCTCAAGGACGTAGACACGCGGCGCATCGATCTGGACGTCGCGCAATGCGAGAAACACCTCGATGCATTGCAGCGCGCGGCGGATATTGCGGAAAAAGTGCGGCGCGTTTTTGCCGTCGAACGCGAGACGAAAGAAACCCTCGATCCGGAATTGGCGATCTACACGGGGTTTCCGAGCGACGCCGACAAGCGCCTGTTCGCCAAGGTCCGCGGCACGCCACCGGCAGGCTTGCGCGAATACACGGACGCATTCCGGGATTCACGTTATGCGCAATTGCTGTTCCGCTACCGCGCGCGCAATTTTCCGACAACGCTGGATGCCGCCGAGCGCGAGCACTGGGCGGAATTCCGCCGCAGGCGCCTTGCCGAATCGACGGCGCTGACGAGCGTGACACTGGACGAATATTTCACACAGATTGCCGCGCTGCGTGTGGATCCGACGACGAGCGGCGCACAACAGGCCTTGCTCGACCAGCTCGAACAATGGGGCCATCATGTCGCGCGGGACATCGACTACACCATCGCATCGCCATGAGCAAAACCTATTTTTCCAGGAACACCTTCGCGTTCCTGCGCGCGCTGGACCGCAACAACAACCGGCCGTGGTTCCACGCACACCAGGCCGACTACGAGCGCCACGTACGCGAGCCGTTCCTGCAACTGATCGCCGACCTTGAAATCCCGCTCGCGAAGATCAGCACGCACATGCGCGCCGATCCGCGCAAGGCCGGCGGCTCGTTGTTCCGTGTGCATCGCGACACGCGCTTCGCCAACGACAAGACGCCGTACAAACCCTGGGCTGGCGCGCGACTTTTCCACGAGCGCCGCCGCGAAGTCGCCGCGCCATCGTTCTATCTGCACATCGCACCCAGGGATTGTTTCGCCGGCGGCGGCATCTGGCATCCGGAATCGCCCACGCTCAAGCGCATTCGCGATTTCCTCGCCGACAATCCCGCCGCATGGAAGCGCGCCACGCAGGGCAAGACATTCCGCGAGCATTTCGCGTTCTGGGGCGAAAGCCTGACCCGCCCGCCGCGGGGTTATCCGATCGATCACGAACTGATCGAGGACTTGAAGCGCAAGAGTTACGCCGCCGGTGAACAGTTCAGCGAAGCGCTCGCCTGCTCATCCGAATTGCAGCCCTTCGCCGTGGCTACGTACAAGCGCATGGCGCCGATGGTCGATTACCTGTGCGCGGCGCTGGAGTTGGAATTCTGATCGTCAGACACGCGCAAAATCGAATGCGAGCACATCGCGGATATCGTCCGTAGTCATCATCGCCATCAGCAGGCGTTCGATACCCATCGCGACGCCGGCGCAATCGGGCAAACCGCTTTCGAGTGCGGCGAGAAAAATTTCGTCCAGCGGCAACTCCGGCAAGCCGCGTTCGCGACGGCGCACGTTGTCGCGCAGGAAGCGCGCGCGCTGTTCGACCGCATCGGTCAATTCGTGATAACCGTTGGCCAGCTCCTGCGTGCCAACGTACAACTCGAAGCGTTCCGCGACTGGCGGATCGCCCGGACGGATTTTCGCCAGCGCGCATTGCGATGCCGGATAGTCGAACACGACCGTGATGCGATCATTGGGAAAATTCGGCTGGATGCGATGCGTCAACAGCAGGTCCAGCCAATCGTCGCGCCCCAATCCCGATGGATCGACGCGCACGTCACCGAGCGCGGCGCGCAATTCCGTATCGCTTGCCGAGAACGGATCGTGGCCGATAGCCTCGTGGAACAAATCCCGATACGCGATCTTGCGGACTTCAGCACGTTTGCCGACCAGAGCCAGCGCGTCCTGTACGAGCCGGATGGTTTCGTCGCTCAGCCGCCGATGATCCCAGCCGACGCGATACCACTCCAGCATCGTGAATTCAGGATTGTGCCGGCGCCCCGCCTCGCCATCGCGGAACACACGGCCGAGTTCGAAATTGTCGCCAACGCCCGCAGCAAGCAGGCGCTTCTGCGCGAATTCGGATGAGGTACGCAACCAGCGCTCGCGCGACCCGGAATCGGCATGCCCGGAAAACCGCGTCGCGAAACTGGCGATGTTCGGCTCGGTATTCGCGCCGGCCGATAGCACCGGCGTTTCGACTTCCAGCACGCCACGTGCGGCGAAGAACGCGCGGATCAGCGCATGGAGGCGTGCGCGCAGCTCCAACGCGGCGCGCAGCGATTCATTCCTGCGCACGCAGAAACTCCACAAGCCGCGCTTCGTCCCAGACCTCGATACCCAATTCGTTCGCCTTGTCGAGCTTGGAACCGGCCTCAGCACCGGCGACGACGAAACTCGTTTTCTTCGACACGCTGCCGGCAACTTTCGCGCCGAGCGCTTCGAGTTTTTCTTTCGCTTCGTCGCGAGTGAGCGAAACCAGCGACCCTGTCAACACGACGGCCTTGCCGGCGAGCGCACCCTGCACCTCGCGCTGCGGTTTGGATTCGGTCCATTCCACTCCCGCCGCGCGCAGTTGCGCAATCGCCTCGCGATTGTGCTCTTCGGCGAAGAACGTGGCGATGTGCGCAGCCATGATCGGACCGACATCCGGCACCTGCATCAGTTCGTCCTGGCTAGCCTGCTTCAATGCATCGAGAGAGCCAAAATAACGCGCCAGCGCCTTGGCCGTGGCTTCGCCGACATCGGGTATCCCGAGCGAATACAGGAAGCGATCCAGCGTCGTGCGTTTGCTGTGCGCGATCGCCGCAATGAGGTTTTCCGCCCATTTCGTCGCGATCTTGCCGTTTTTCACCGTCTCGGGCGTGGTGCCGTCGCGCGCGTCGGCAAGGCGCTTCATCTTCAGCAAATCGTCGAGCGTGAGTTTGTACAAATCCGCAACGGAATGGACGTAATCGAGGTCGCACAAATCCTCGATGTAGCGTTCGCCGAGGCCGTCGATGTCCATGGCGCGGCGTGAGGCGAAATGGAAGATCGCCTGCACGCGCTGCGCGGCGCAGCTCAAGCCGCCGGAACAGCGCGCAACGACTTCGCCTTCGTCGCGCACGATGGCGGACCCGCATACCGGGCAATGCGCCGGCATCTTCCACGGGTGCGTGCGGGCGGGACGCTTGTCGAGCACCACGGAAACGACTTCCGGGATCACGTCGCCGGCACGGCGCACGATCACGGTGTCGCCCACGCGCACGTCCAGGCGCGCGACCTGATCGGCGTTGTGCAGGGTCGCGTTGGTGACGGTGACGCCGCCGACGAATACCGGCTTTAGCCGCGCCGTCGGTGTGGCCGCACCGGTACGGCCGATCTGGATATCAATCGCCTCGACCGTGGTCGTTTGTTCCTGCGCCGGGAACTTGTGCGCGATCGCCCAGCGCGGCGTGCGCCCGACGAAACCGAGTTCGCGCTGCGCGGCGAGGTCGTCGAGCTTGTAGACCACGCCGTCGATGTCGAACGGCAACGTGTCGCGCTGCGCGCCGATGCGGCGGAAGTAGGCCAGGCATCCGTCCGCGCCGGTCGCGGTATCGATGAGGCTGCTGACCGGGAATCCCCAGTCGCGCAATTTTTTCATCATCGCAGAATGCGTGGCGGGCAGATCGGCACCTTCGACCACGCCAACCGCGTACGCATAGAACGCCAGCGGACGTTTGGCCGTGATGCGCGGATCGAGCTGGCGCAGCGAACCCGCGGCCGCGTTGCGCGGATTGACCAGCGGCTTGATTTTGCCGCCGGCAGCGCGCGCAGTCGCGTTGTATTTCTCGAAGCCGGCACGCGGCATGTAGACCTCGCCGCGCACTTCGAGCAGGCGTGGCACGTCTTTTCCGCGCAGGCGCAGCGGAATGGCTTTTATGGTGCGCAGATTCGCGGTGACGTCCTCGCCGGTTTCGCCATCGCCGCGCGTCGCTCCCTGCACGAACACGCCGTCCTCGTAGCGCAGGCTGATCGCAAGGCCGTCGAATTTCGGTTCCACGGAAAATTCGAGATCGCCCCGTACCAGTCGTTCGCGGATGCGGCGCGCGAAGTCCGCGACTTCTTCGTCGCTGAACGCATTCGACAGCGACAGCATCGGCAACGCATGTCGAACTTCCGCAAATTCGCGCGACGGAGCAGCACCCACGCGCTGCGTCGGCGAATCCGGCGTGCGCAGGTCGGGATGTGCGGCCTCGATGCCTTCCAGTTCGCGCATCAGCGCGTCGTACTCGACATCCGGGATATTCGGTTCGTCGAGGACGTGGTAACGGTAATTGGCGTCGGCCAGGCGCTCCCGCAGTTCGGCGGCACGTCTGACGATGGCGGCATTCATTGTCATCGGCGCAGTTTACCCGTTGGCGCGCTATGCTTGCGCATCGCATCGAGGGTTCCGACATGGCCAAATCGAAGTGGGCGTCGTTTGCGCATCCGGACAAGGAATACGACTACACCGGTGACAAGCTGGCCAAGGCCTGGAAGGCGCTACACGCCGGCGATCTGGAGCCGTTCCCGGACGAAAAGCATGTCGCGAAACTGCTCAAGGCGAATGGCAAACTAGGCAAGGACGCGGCAAAAATCGCGGCGCAACTGCAAGATGCATGGCGCGCATTCCATCGTGGTGATTTTCAGGAAAGCTTCGAGGCCGGCGTTGCGTTGAAGGCACTCGGTGCGTCGGTCGCAATCAAGGCCGGCGGCATCCATGCGGCCTACCTGCTCAAGTCCGACAAGGACAAGCTGGCCCGCTACGCAGAACTCGCCGAGCTTGCGGAAGCGGCCATCGCCGCCTTGCCTGATGAAGCCAATAGCCATTACCGCCGCGCGTTCGCGCTCGGTCGCTACAGCCAGAGCCTGTCCATCGCGCAGGCGCTGGCGCAGGGCATCGCCGGCAAGGTGAAGTCGTCGCTGGACACTGCGCTGAAGCTCGCGCCCAAACACGCCGAGGCGCGCACTGCGCTCGGTCTTTATCACGCCGAAATCGTCGGCAAGGTCGGCGGCATGCTGGCCAAGTTCACCTATGGTGCGAGTGCGGCCGAGGCGGAAAAGCAACTCAAGGAAGCGCTCAAGCTCACGCCGGACTCGCCCATCGCCTGGATCGAATTCGGCAACGCGCAATTGCTGCTGCACGGCGGAAAAGGCGAAGACGATGCCGCCGCAGCATTCGCCAAAGCAGCGAAGCTCAAACCGCGCGATGCGATGGAACGCTTAGACACCGAATGGGCGAAGGCTCAGCTCGCGTAAATCCTGTTCGAGTATAGTTCCCGGCCCATGGACGCCGAGGCAGCACCTACTCAGGACATCGCCGCCGCACCGGTGCTGGACGCTCCCGCCAAACGTGCCCTGCTCTGGCTGGTCGCGTTTTCGTTCTTCATGCAGATGCTCGACTCGACCATCGTCAACACGGCGACGCCGAGCATCGCGGACAGCATGGGCATCGCCCCGCTCGACCTGCGCACGGCGCTGACCAGTTACACCCTCGCACTCGCGGTGTTCATTCCCTTGAGTTCATGGCTGGCCGATCGTCGCGGCACGCGCGAGATTTTCTGGTGGGCGATCCTCGTGTTCACGCTCGGCTCGCTCGCCTGCGGACTAGCGCAAAACCTGTGGATGCTGGTCGCCGCGCGCGTCGTGCAGGGCTTCGGCGGCGCGATGATGATGCCGGTCGGGCGTCTTGCGCTGGTGCGCGCGTTCGACAAATCCGAGTTCGTGCAGGCCATGAGCGTGGCGACGATTCCGGGACTGATCGGTCCGGCCATCGGCCCGCTGCTTGGCGGTTTCTTCGCCATGTACGTGTCGTGGCGGATGATCTTCTTCGTCAACATCCCGTTCGGCATCGTCGGCCTTTTCCTCGCCCGCCGCGCCATGCCGGACTACCACGGCGCACGCGCGCCGCTGGATGTCTCCGGATTCTTGCTGTTCGCGCTCGGCGCGGGCGGATTGTCGTGGGCACTGGAACAATTAAGCGAAGCGGTCTACGCGCAGGGATTCGTGTTCGCAATCGTTGCGCTGGCCGCGCTCGCGCTGTACTGGCGCCGCTCGATGCGCGTGGACGCACCGATCGTCGACCTGCGCCTGTTGCGCATCCGCAGCTTTCGCGTCGCCTTCAACGGCGGTTTCGCCGCGCGCCTGGGCGTCGGCGGCATTTCATTCCTGATGACGCTGCTGTTCCAGGTTGGCTTCGGCTATTCGGCGGTCATGGCAGGCGCCCTGCAGATTCCGCAGGCACTGGCCATGTTGCTGATGCGCTTCTTCGTCGGGCCGATCCTGAAATACCAGGGCTACCGCCGCGTGCTGCTCTGGAACACGGCGCTCGCCGGCATCCTGGTGATGGCGTTCGCGAGCATGAGCGCGGCGACGCCGATCTGGCTGATCTGCGTGCAGGTGTTCGTCTACGGCTTCGTGATGTCGCTGCAATACACGGCGATGAACACGCTCGGCTTCGTCGATCTTTCCCACGCGCAGGCGAGCATGGGCGCGAGCATGACCAGCACCGTGCAGAACCTGTCGAGCAGTTTCGGCATCGCCTTCGCATCCCTGCTGATGGCCCTGTACATCGGCAACGGCCCGCACGATGGCGGAAACTACATCGCCGCGTTCCGCGTCACCATGCTGATTCTCGGCGGCGTGACGGTGCTGTCGGCGCTGATGTTCCTGCGCCTGCCGCGCAAGGCGGTCTAATGCGCCCCGCCATCGAACCCATCGGCAAAGATGTCGTCGCTGGCGGTGACTATGAATTGGACATTGGTCGCGTTGTAGATAACCGTAACCGTTGCGGGCGCGGACTGGACGTTCGCAAAGGTTCCGTTGACGCCGCTGCCGGTGGCGATCGTGCAGGTCGCGCCGATTTCTGGTGCGTTCTCGAAGCGGATAGACAAGGTGCCAGCCAGGGTCAGCGCGCCGGCGGCGTTCAACGCAGAACAAATCACGCCATCGGTGCTGCGAATTGAAAGCGCAGATGCGGCCGCGATATTCGCAGTGCCGTTCGATGTCAGCGCACCGAACATCTGGTCGGATTCGCCGGGACTCACGCTGCCGCCGCTGGCGGTGATGTTGCCGACTGCGCCGATGCCATCCAGGACGCCGCCGCCGATAGTCACCTGGCCAATCGCGCCGTCGATTTGCAGAATGCCGGAGTTCACGGTGGTGCCGCCGGTGAAGGTATTGGTCGCCGATAGAATCAGCGGATTGGCACCGGAACCTGCCACCGAAATGCTGCCTGTTCCGGAAATGACGCCGGATGCGGTCAAGGGCGCTGACGTGGTGTCGAAACCTGCCGAGGACGAGCTTGCATCGAGCACGACATTGCTCGACAAGGTCAATCCGCTGTTCTGCGGTTGAATCGATGCGCTGGCGCCTGTGGCCAGTTCGATAGCGCCGGTGATCGTGGAACCGGTCAGCAACTTGAGTGTGTTGGCGCCGCCTTCAAACAGAATCGCATCGCCAGCCGTGCCGGCCGTGCCGGGTATGCCGAACTTGCTGAGACTGCCGGCCGCGCCAGCGCCGATGCTGCCGCTGTTCGTGATGGTCAAACCGGCTCCTACCACACCGTGACCGCCGCCGCTGCCTCCCGGAGGACCATAATTTCCTGTTCCGTATGCACCGCCACTGCCACCATAAATGCCGCCGGAATTGGCCAGGGTCCCGGAACCTGCGAATTCAACCCCGTTGCCGCCTCCGCCGCCCGCGCCCGAGGTGCAACCGGGGTAGCCCGAAACATCAGAACCACCGCCCCCGCCGTTGCCTCCGCGAATGACGGCGGCTGGTGCCGTGGTCAAAACGATGCCGGAATCCGCGAATACGCCATCGCCGCCCCCACCGCCGCCGCCGCCCGGCGCATAGGAATTGACTCCTCCTGGCAAACCGCCGCCGCCGGCAATCGTTCCGGACACAGTGCTCGTCTGCGTCGCCGGCAATCCCAGAGATCCACCCGGTCCTCCGAAAGATCCTCCTGAAAGTGGCGGCGTATTGGGACACGCGACCGTCGAAGTGCCGTTGCCGCCAACCCCATTGATACCTGTAAAGCCTGGAGCGCCAGACTCTCCGCCTCCCCCACCGTTTCCGGCAGAGCCTCCGCAGGAATTATTGCAAGCGCCCTGACCACCGATCACACCGTCCGGCACGGTGCCGGCCCACGCGCCGGCAGCCAACCCCAGTGTCAGCAGTCCCACTGCGCAGGCGACTGCAAGCTGGCGTTGTGCGCCGAGATCAGAGTGAGAAAAGTGACAACGTGCGCGAATGCTGTCCATGACGTAGCCCCGTGCGGTTTGGATGGGAAACGCAATCGTGCGACCGTCGCGAAAATATACAACATGCGCAAATTCAGGCGTAGCGCTCCAGCGTCGCCGCAGCATCGCCGGCGACGATGTCGGCGGACCAATCCTCCATCATCGTGATCAGTGCGAGCTTGTCGAACTCGCGCACGAAACGCTGCACGATGGGTTCGGGATCGGGCACGCGCCTGGCGTCGGCAATCAGGCCGAAATGCACGCGGCCGTTGTACGACAGGATCGACACGCCCATGCCGACCGTGCCGTTCTGCGGTACCCAGAACATGAGTTCCTTCACTTCGCAGCCGGCCAGGTACAACGGCATCTGCGGACCGGGAACATTGGTCGCGACCGTCGTCGCCTTGCGGCTGAACAGGTCCAGCGCCATGCGCTGCAACGCGACCGGCGCCATGCCCACGGCCGCGAGCAATCCGAACGTGAGCGCGGCCTGCTTGCTGCGCTTGAGCGCGCGCATCGACTCGGCCACGCACTCAAGCCGGCGCAGCGGATTGGCCTCGCCGACCGGCAGGTCGAGGAACACGAGGCCGAAGTGGTTGCCGAGTTTTTTGGCGTGTTCGAGCGGACGCAGCGTGACCGGCACCGTGGCGCGGATGGTGAGTCCATCGACCTTCTCGCCGATGGCGAGCAGATAACTGCGCAGCGCGCCCGCCGCGCAAGCGAGCAGCAGGTCGTTGACCGTGCAACGCAGGATGCGGCTGACCGTCTTGGCCTCGCGCAGCGGCAGAGGTTCGGCCCAGGCGCAGCGCTTGCGTGCGCCGAGCGCGCCCTTCTTGAACCGCGTCGGCGGGTCGTCGGACAAATTCAGCGCCACCGCGAGTTCACGCGCGATTTCCGAGCCCTCGCGCGCCATGGTGGCGGCCAGCGCCGGATGGCGAAGGAACGCGCCGCCCTTTTCCAGGGCCAGTTCGCCGAGCGCGAGCGCCTTGCCCAGTCCCGCGCGCGTGGGCGCGAGCAGGCGCGAAACCACGCCGCCCTGATCCTTTTTGAGCCAGGCTTTGGCCAACGGCGCGCGCTTTTCGGGTTTTGGCGCCGCGTCGGTGAGCGACAGCATCACCTGCACCAGCGCCAGACCGTCCGCATAACAATGGTGGATGCGTGCGACCACCGCGCTGCCGCCCTGATATTTTTCGATCAACTGGAACTGCCACAGCGGCCGCGCATGATCCAGCGGCGTGGAAGCGAGTTCGCTGACATGGGCTTCGAGTTCGGCCTTGCCGGACCTGGCGGGCAGCTTGGCCACGCGAACGTGCCAGTTGAGGTCGAATTTTGGGTCGGTTTCCCAGAATGCCGCAGAGCCGTCGTCGACGGCCTTCGATCGAAAGCGCGGATAGGCGAGAAAGCGCTCGGCGATCGCCTTCTTGAGCTGCGTCCGCGACATGCGCTGGCCGAAGATCAAAAGGCCCGTGATCATCATCAGGTTGGTCGGGCTTTCCATGCGCAGCCAGGCGGTGTCGACCTTGGCCATGGGTTCGCGGATTGTCGACGCCTGCTTCGCCATGCCATTCCCCGTTCCGGTGCGCTATCGGGTAGCATCCGGCGATTGAATTGAAAACGCAACGGTACTTCCCCCTCTCCCGCTGGCGGGAGAGGGTTGGGGTGAGGGTGGTTTACCCAACGGACATACCTTCCCGCAACTTTTGCCACCCTCACCCGCGCCTTCGGCGCAGCCTCTCCCGCCAGCGGGAGAGGCGAACGATGAGTGAATCCGATGGATCACAGCAGCGCCATATTACTCAGCCTGTTCATCGTCTTCGTCGCCGCACAAGTGGGCGCGGAGATCGCGCAGCGGCTGAAGCTGCCGGGCGTGGTCGGCGAAATCGCGATCGGCTGCGTGGTCGGACCGTCCCTGCTCGGCTGGGTGCAGCCCTCGGAAGCGCTGGATGTGTTGGCCGAAATCGGCGTCGTGCTGCTGCTGTTCTCGGTCGGCCTGGAAACCCGGCTCGACGAAATGAAGCGCGTCGGCCG
>DATJIL010000015.1:0-4213 GCA_035493385.1 Rudaea sp. | reverse complement strand
GTGGACGAAGTCGGCGCGCTGCTGGATTTTCCGGTAAACGATCCGGAAAGCGTGCGCGACCGTGCACTTTTGGAACTTCTATACTCGTCCGGCCTGCGCGTGTCGGAACTGACCTCGGTGCGCTGGCGCGACCTCGACATGGCCGAGGGCATGATCCGCGTCACCGGCAAAGGCAGCAAGACGCGAATCGTGCCGGTCGGCGGCAAGGCCATCGCCGCGTTGCGGGCGTTGCGCGAGCAGGACCATCCCGGCGCCGACGATCCGCTGGTGCGCGGGCGTCTCGGCAAACCGCTGACGCCGGGTGGCGTGCGTGCGCGCCTGAAACGTCGCGCCAAGGATCAAGGCGTGTGGAAGCGCGTGTATCCGCATCTGCTGCGACACTCCTGCGCCAGCCACGTCCTCGAATCCTCCGGCGACCTGCGCGCGGTGCAGGAACTGCTCGGCCACGCCGACATCGGCACCACGCAGATCTACACGCACCTCGACTTCCAGCACCTTGCCAAGGTTTATGACGCGGCGCATCCGCGGGCGCGGCGCAAAAGCTGAGACCCTTGCAATCGTGGCGGGCCGCCCTCAATTGTTCACGTTCGCAACAGCGAGGCCGCCATGTCCGATTCCTTTCACGCCACCACCATCGTTTCCGTGCGCCGCGATGGGAAAGTCGTCATCGGCGGCGACGGCCAGGTCACGCTCGGCAACACCGTGGTCAAAGCCAACGCGCGCAAGCTGCGCCGGCTGGGCAAGGACGCGAACGTGCTCGCCGGATTCGCCGGCGCCACGGCGGATGCGTTCACTTTGTTCGAATTGTTCGAGGCCAAGCTCGACAAGCACGGCAACAACCTCACACGTGCAGCGGTTGAACTGGCCAAGGAATGGCGCACGGATCGGCGCCTCGGCCGGCTCGAAGCGATGCTCGCGGTCGCCGACAAGGACGCGTCCCTGCTCATTTCCGGCAATGGCGACGTGCTCGAACCCGAGAACGGATTGATCGCCATCGGTTCGGGCGGCCCGTATGCGCAAGCCGCGGCGAAAGCGCTGATGGAAAATTCCGAGTTGTCCGCGCGCGAAGTCGTCGAGAAAGCGCTGAAGATCGCGGGAGATATCTGCATCTATACCAACCACAACGTCACGATTGAAGAGCTTTGATGTCCGAACTCACTCCCCGCGAAATCGTCACCGAACTCGACCGCTACATCATCGGCCAGAATGCAGCCAAACGCGCGGTCGCGATCGCCCTGCGCAACCGCTGGCGGCGCATGCAGCTCGATCCCGCGCTGCGCAATGAGGTGACGCCGAAGAACATCCTCATGATCGGTCCGACCGGTGTCGGCAAGACCGAGATCGCGCGGCGCCTGGCGCATCTCGCCAACGCGCCGTTCATCAAGGTCGAGGCGACGAAATTCACCGAGGTCGGCTACGTCGGCAAGGATGTCGAGCAGATCGTGCGCGACCTCGCCGATGCCGCGGTGAAGATGGCGCGCGAGCAGGCCAAGACACAGGTGCGCGCGCAGGCGCAGGATCGCGCCGAGGAGCGCATCCTTGACGCGCTGATCCCGAAGCGCCAGTTGCATGGCTTCATGGGTGAGCCGCAACAGCCGGATACGAGCGATTCGGAAACGCGCCAGAAACTGCGCAAGCAGTTGCGCGAAGGCGCGCTGGACGAGCGCGAAATCGAAATCGAAACCGCGGTCAACGTGGGTGTGGAAATCATGGCGCCGCCGGGCATGGAGGAAATGACCCAGCAGTTGCGCGGCATGTTTTCATCCATGGCCGGCAACAAGACGCAGACGCGCAAGCTCGCGATCAAGGCGGCGCGACCGCTGCTCATCGACGACGAGGCCGCGCGCCTGGTCAACGACGAGGAGCTCAAGACGCAGGCGCTGGACAACTGCGAACAGAACGGCATCGTCTTTATCGACGAAATCGACAAGGTCGCGCAACGCGGCGAGTGGAGCGGCGCGGGCGTCTCGCGCGAAGGCGTGCAACGCGACCTGCTGCCGCTGGTCGAAGGCTCGACTGTTTCGACCAAGCACGGCATGGTCAAGACCGACCACATTCTTTTTATCGCTTCGGGCGCGTTCTCGCTGGCCAAGCCGTCCGACCTCATCCCGGAATTGCAGGGCCGCTTTCCGATCCGCGTGGAATTGTCCGCGCTGTCGGCCGGCGATTTCGAGCGCATCCTCACCGAGCCCGACCACGCGCTGACCAAGCAATACGTCGCATTGATGGCGACCGAGGGCGTGGCGCTGGATTTCACCGCCGACGGCGTGCGGCGCATGGCCGAAATAGCGTTTGCGGTGAACGAGCGCACCGAGAACATCGGCGCGCGCCGCCTGCACACGGTGCTCGAACGCCTACTCGATGCGATTTCGTTCGAGGCACCGGACCAGGATGGGGAAAAGTATACGATCGACGCAGGCTACGTCGACGGCCATCTCGCAGCGCTGGTGCAGGATCAGGATTTGTCGCGCTACATTCTGTAACGCGACGCGAACCGGTACAATTCGCACCATGGCACCGATCAAACACCATCGCGAAGGCAATGTCGTGCAGTTTCGCGGTCGCGGCACGCGCGCGCAGCTGCGCGAGGCGCTGGAAAGCCGCGTGCCGGTGCAGATCGCGCGCTCGCAGATTTCGCCGGGCTGGGTGCACGGTTTCGTCATCGGCCTCGCCGCCGAATTCTGCCTGATCGCCGAAGTCAGTGACGCCATGCAATTCGACGGCTTCCTCGCGCTGGCGGTCGGTGACATCGACGCGGTCGAACAGGATCCCGGCAAGGAATTCGTAGAGAAGGCGCTGCAACTCAACGGCGAGCAGATTCCGCAGTTGACGGATTTCAAGCTCGACGACTGGCAGGCCATCGCCGAGTCCGCCGCGCGCCTCACGCCGATGCTTTCGCTCAACATGCTCGACGACGAAAACGGCGAGGTCAGCTACATTGGCCGCCTCACCGGCGCCGAATCCGACGCGCTGATCCTGCAGGAAGTCGATCCGAACGCGACCTGGTATCCGGACACCGGCGCCTATGAATTCCCCGGCATCGGCTCGATTGGCTTCGGCACGCAGTACATGCTGCTGCTGGCGAAGATCGCGGGCATGCCGCCGGTGCCATTGCCGCCCGAAGCATTGCCGGCCTCGTGAGCGGCAAGCCGCGCGTCAGCGCAATCACCTTGCATCGCGCCTCGCATATCCTCGAAGTCGGCTTCGATACGGGAGAGACGTTCAAACTTTCCTGCGAGTATTTGCGCACCAACTCGCCCAGCGCCGAAGTGCAGGGGCATAGTCCGAGCCAACGCATCCTGCAGCACGGCAAGCGCGACGTGAATATCGCCGCGATCGAACCGGTCGGCCATTACGGCGTGCTGCTGCGCTTCGACGACGGCCACGACACCGGCATCTTTTCCTGGGACGTGCTGCACGATCTGGGCGTCAATCACGACGCCAACTGGCAGGCGTATCTGGATGCGCTGGCCGCGGCCGGACTGTCGCGCTGAGTCTGCGTGGTTGGGCTAGAATCCGTGCTGCCGCGCACAAGGATACAGCCATGCCCGAAGCACCCGAAGTCGACACCGACAAGCTGCGCGAGGCCATCGACGAGGAAATCGAGAAGGAGGGCGGCACGCTGCTGCGCACGATCGCGCTGACCACCGCGGTGTTCGCGGCGCTGGCGTCGGTCGCCTCGCTCAAGGCCGGCGGCAGCGCGAACGAGGCGCTGGCGCTCAAGACCGAGGCCACGCGCCTGCAAGCCGAGGCCTCGGACAAGTGGAGTTATTCCCCGGCCAAGAACCTGAACGCGACGGTGACCGAGTTGTCGCGCAGCACCTGGGTCGCGCTGGACAAGCCTCCGCCCGCGGAAATCGACGCGGCGCTGGCGAAATATGCCGATGACCAGCGCAAGGCCAGCGACGAGGCCAAGGCGCTGGAGCACGAGCGCGACGCGAAATCCGAGGAAGCCGAGCACCTGATGCACGGCCATCATTTCTTTGCCCAATCGGTCGCGATGCTGCAAGTCGCGATCGCGCTCGGCGCGGTCGCGGCGCTCACGCGCAAGCGTCTCGTCTGGGTCGGTTCCTTGCTGCTCGGCCTTGGGGGCTGTGGCTTGTTCGTGTGGGCGTTTTCGATCTGAGATGAGCGAGCATCACGACACCACGCATTTCGGTTATCGCGACGTGCCTGTCGCGGAGAAGCAAAAGCTCGTCGGCCTCGTGTTCAC
>DATJIL010000014.1:0-4098 GCA_035493385.1 Rudaea sp. | reverse complement strand
CCTCAAGGAACCGATCGCCGCCGACCTGCATTTGTCGGACACCGATCTTGGCCTGCTCGGCGGCTTCGCGTTCGCGCTGTTCTATTCGCTGCTCGCGATTCCGTTCGCCTGGCTCGCGGACCGCTTTTCGCGCGTGTGGATAATCTCCGCGGGGTTGTTCCTGTGGTCCGGCTTCACCGCGATGTGCGGCATGGCGGGCAGTTTTGCCGTGCTGTTCCTGGCGCGCATGGGCGTGGGCGTCGGCGAAGCCGGCGGTGTCGCGCCGGCGTACAGCCTGATCGCGGACTGGTTTCCGCCGCATTCGCGCGCGCGTGCGTTGGCTGCGTACTCGTTCGGGATTCCGATCGGCAGCGCGTTGGGCGTGCTGTTCGGCGGCCTCGTCGCCAAGGCGGTCGATTGGCGCTTCGCCTTCATCGCGATCGGCGCGTTCGGCGTGCTGTTGACGCCAGTGTTCCTCTGGCTGGTGCGCGATCCACCGCGCCAGGCGACGGTGGTGCCGCAACTCGGCCTCGCCGCCGTCACCCGGCTGGCGATGGACAAGCCGACGTTCTGGCTGCTCGCATTCGGTTCGGGCAGCTCGTCGCTCGTGGCCTACGGCCTGATGTACTGGCTGCCGACCTTCCTGGCGCGCACGCTGCACATGGACATCGTCGCGCGTTCGCAATTGCTCGCCGCAGTGCTGTTCATCGGCGGCATAGCGGGCATGGCAGCGGGCGGCTGGCTCGCCGACCGGCTCGGCACGCGCAACAAGCGCGCCTATGCGTTGATTCCCGCCGTGGCGTTTCTGCTTGCCGCACCGTTGTACGCGCTGGCGATAGAGGCAACCACGCCGTTGCAGACGTTCGCGTTGCTGCTGCTGCCCTACGCACTCGCGCTGGTCTGGCTCGGACCGGTGCTGACCGCCGTGCAGCACCTGGCGCCGGCGTCGTCGCGCAGCACCATGTCGGCGCTGTTCCTGCTCATCAACAACCTGGTCGGCCTCGGCATCGGGCCGTACTTTTTCGGCCGCGTATCGGATCTGCTCAAGCCGGTTTATGGCGAAGACTCGATCAAATATGCGTTCCTGTACGGCCTGGGCTTCTACGTGATCGCGGCCGTGCTGCTGTATCTTGCCTCCCGCCGCATTGCGCGCGACTGGATCGACTGAAAAGGTATCCGCCATGAAATTCCGTATCGCAGCGCTGGCCATCGCATTGCTGACCATGACCGCGCACGCGGCGTCACCCGCAGACGCCGCGCTGCCGAAGCTGCACGTCGATCACGCCCGCGTCGCCGTCGCCGGCATGTCCGCAGGCGCCTACATGGCCGAGCAGGCGCAACTGGCCTATCCGGAAATTTTCCACGGTGCGGCGCTGATCGCCGGCGGCCCCTGGGATTGCGCGCAGGACAGCGTCGCCACCGCCGTCACCACTTGCATGAAAGGCTCGCCGGCGCCCGATCCCGCCGCACTGGCCAGGCTCGCGCAGGAGCGCGCCGCGAAGGGCGAGATCGGTCCGCTGACCAAGCTGGCGCACGGCAAAGTATACATTTTGCACGGCAAGCAGGATCCGGTGATCGCCGAATCCGTGGCCCATGCCACTGTCGATTTCTACGCTGCACTCAAGGCCGCCGTGCCGGCGTTGTCGTCGTTGGCGGTCACCTGGGACGGCAGCCACGACTTCAGCCACACGTTCCCGACCGAATCCGCGGGAATCGACTGCGGCAAGGTCGGTACGCCGTTCCTCGGCAAGTGCGGGTTTGATGGTGCCGGCGCCGTGTTCCATGCGCTGTACGGTGCGCCGCTGCATAAAGTGGCTGAAGCCAAAGGCAAGCTGCAGCATTTCGACCAGAAAGCGTTGCAGTCCGATGGCAAGGATGCGGCGCTGGCGGACGCGGGCGTCGCCTACATCCCGCCCGCCTGCGCGAAGGGCCGTCGCTGCGGCGTGCTGGTCGCGCTGCACGGCTGCCTGCAGAACGTCGACAGCGTCGGCGAGGCTTTCGTGAAGGAGGCCGGGTTCAACCGCTGGGCCGATGCCTACGACGTGGCCGTACTCTATCCGCAGACGCGCTCGGGCGTTGCCGCGAACCCGAAAGCCTGCTGGGATTGGTTCGGCTATACCGGCACGGACTACGCGACGCGCAACGGCGTGCAACTGCGCTGGCTGGCGGCAGCGATGACGGCGCTCGGACGACCTTCACACTGAAGCCGACTTGCGCAGCGCAGCATCTTCGGCATTCCTTAACGATTTTCTGATACATTATATCGTTGCAAGACCGGCACCGCCGGTTGCGGCGGATCCGGCATGGCGATGTGGAAGCTCGAAGCGACAACTTGCGCGTGCGCGGCATTGCTGCTCGCCGGCTGCGCGGTCGGGCCGGATTTCCACAAGCCCGACGCGCCGGACGCGAAGGCTTACGACGCGGGCGCGCTGCCAGCGCAAACGGCCAGTGCGCCGGTAGCGGGTGGCGATGCGCAACGCTTTGACAGCGGCGCGGATATTCCCGGCGACTGGTGGACGCTGTTCCAGTCGCCGCCATTGAACGCGCTGATCGAACGTGCGCTGAAGAACAATCCGGATCTTGCCGCCGCGCGCGCGGCACTGACCGTGGCGCATGAGAACACGCTGGCCCAGCGCGGTGCGTATTTTCCCGCGGTGGACGCGGATTTCTCCGCGAACCGGCAGAAGCAGCCCGGTTCGCTGGCGCCGGTGCCGAGCAACAACGCCCTCGAGTACAGCCTGTTCACGCCGCAGTTGAGCGTGTCCTACGTGCCGGACGTGTTCGGCCTGAACCGGCGCACGGTGGAATCGCTGCAGGCGCAGGCGCAGGCCGCGCGCTTCCAGTTGGTCGCCGCGCATATCGCGCTGGCTGCCAACGTCGTGAACGCGGCGGTCGGTGAGGCCGCACTGCGCGAGCAGGTGAAGGCGACCGGACAATTGGTCGACATCGAAACGCAATCCGTCGAAATCCTGCGCTACCAGTTCGACAAGGGTTACGCGAGCCGGCTCGATCTCGCCGCGCAGGAGTCCCAGCTCGCGCAGACCCAGGCCGGCCTGCCGCCGTTGCGCAAGCAGCTCGAGCAACAGCGTCATCTGATCGCGGTGCTTGCCGGAGAATTCCCGGTGCAGGCACGCGATGCCGATTTCGATTTGGCGAGCCTGAAGCTGCCGCAGGACTTGCCGCTGAGCCTGCCGTCGCAACTGGTCGAGCAACGTCCCGACGTACGCCAGGCGCAGGCGAACTGGCATGCGGCCAGCGCACAGGTCGGCGTCGCCATCGCCAGTCGCCTGCCGCAGATCACGCTGAGCGCGAACGCGGGCAGTTCGGCGTTGCAGATTGCCGATGTGTTCAAGGCCGGCACCGGTTTCTGGAGCGTGGGTCTGGATCTCGCCGCGCCGATTTTCCAAGGCGGCAAGCTGCTGCATGCCGAGCGTGCGGCGAAAGCGCAACTGGTGCAGGCCGCGGCGCAGTATCGCAGCACGGTGCTGATCGCGTTCCAGAATGTCGCCGACACGTTGACCGCGCTCGAGGAGGATGCCAAGGCGTTGCAGGCTGCTGTCGCCGCCGAAGACGCGGCCAAGGTGACGCTCGACCTGGCGCAGCGGCAGACGCAGGCTGGCTACGCGAACGAGCTGTCACTGCTCAATGCGCAACAAGCGTGGCAGCAGGCGCGCATCGCGCTGATCCAGGCACAGGCCACTCGTTATGCAGATACCGCGGCCTTGTATCTCGCACTCGGCGGCGGCTGGTGGCATGACGCCGATTTATCCGGAAGCAAACATGAAGACTGAATTTTTTTGTTCGCCGAATCGTTATTTGTCGGTGGTTTTGGCCGCAGGTTTTCTGCTCGGTGGATGTTCGTCGGGTGGCAGCGTGAACGCGCCGGCATCGGCAGCGCCCGGCGACGTGAAGCTAACGGCCGCGCAATTGCAGCATGTGCAGTTGTATACCGTGGCCGAATCGAAGTTCCACAAGGCCATCCACATCAACGGCACGGTCGATTTCGACCAGGAGCGTTCCACCAGCCTGCTCGCGCCGATTTCCGGTCCGGTCAGCAAATTGCTGGTCGCGCCGGGCGATCACGTGAAGAAGGGCCAGGCGCTGGCCTACGTGGATTCG
>DATJIL010000013.1:0-24782 GCA_035493385.1 Rudaea sp. | reverse complement strand
AGCGCCGCGAATTGCAGGATGAGATGACCGTGCAGGCGCAGACGGAAGTGGAAAAGTGGATTTCTGCGCGCGGCGCGGACGCGCTGCCGCTTGGCGTGGTGCTGTTCGATGTGGATTGGCATCACGGCGTAGTCGGTCTGGTCGCCTCGAAGTTGAAGGAGTTCCTGCATCGGCCGGTGATCGCCTGTGCACCGGCGGGCGAGGGAAGCCACGAGATAAAGGCATCAGGTCGATCGATTCCGGGATTCCATTTGCGCGATGCGCTGGCCGAAGTCGATGCGCGCCATCCCGGTTTGATTCAGCGCTTCGGTGGGCACGCCATGGCAGCGGGTCTGAGTTTGAATCGTGCCGATCTGGAAGCCTTCCGCAAGGCATTCGACATCGTCGCCCGGGGACGCCTGACTGCCGACATGCTCGATGCCGTCGCATTCACCGATGGCGAACTCGACGCGCAGGATTTCAGCCTCGATCTCGCGCAGCAGTTGCGCCATGCCGGGCCGTGGGGACAGGCGTTTCCCGAACCGGAATTCGAGGGCGAGTTTGCGGTGGAATCGTGGAAGGTGGTGGGCGAGAAGCATCTCAAGTTCAAGTTGCGGCAAGCCGCGCTCGGCGACCCGCTCGACGCCATTGCCTTCAACAGTTATTGCGGTGCGCCACCACCGGCGCGACTGCGGGCGGTGTTCCAGTTGGACGTCAACGAATGGAATGGCCGGCAGTCGCTGCAATTGCTGGTCCGGCACCTGCAGGACTGCGGCTGAGGCGCGGTTTTTTGCTACCATGTGCAATCCTTTTGCACAGCCCCTGCGCCATGATCGAAACCAACCCGATTGCCTACCGCATTGCCGACCTTGCGAGCCGCCTCGCGTCGCTCAGGGGGTATCTTTGACTACGATTCGAAACGCGAACGCCTCGAAGAAGTAAGCCGCGAGCTCGAAAATCCGAACGTCTGGGACAACCCCGAGCGCGCCCAGCAACTGGGCCGCGAACGCGCCCAGCTCGACAAGATCGTCAATGGCATCCGCACCCTCACCGATGGGTTGAGCGGCGCGCAGGATCTGCTGGAATTGGCCGCCACGGAAAACGACGAAGGCACCGCGCAGGCCGTATCCGACGACGTGGACGGTCTCGCCGCCAAGGTCGAGACGCTGGAATTCCAGCGAATGTTCTCGGGCAAGATGGATTCGCACAACGCCTTCGTCGACGTGCAGGCCGGCGCCGGCGGCACCGAGGCCCAGGACTGGTCGGAAATCCTGCTGCGCATGTACTTGCGCTGGGCCGAGGCGCGCGGCTGGAAAACAGAATTGCTGGAAGTCTCGGCCGGCGAAGTCGCCGGCATCAAGAGCGCGACGTTCCGCGTCGAGGGCGACTACGCCTACGGTTGGCTCAAGACCGAGATCGGCGTGCATCGCCTCGTGCGCAAGTCGCCGTTCGATTCGGACAATCGCCGGCACACCTCGTTTGCGTCGATCTTCGTCTCGCCCGAAGTCGACGACGACATCGACATCGAGATCAATCCCGCGGACTTGAAAACGGATGTTTACCGTTCATCCGGCGCCGGCGGCCAGCACGTCAACAAGACCGAATCGGCAGTGCGCATCACGCATGTGCCGAGCGGCATCGTGGTCGCCTGCCAGACCGAACGCAGCCAGCATGCGAACCGCGACCGCGCGATGAAGATGCTCAAGGCCAAGCTGTACGAGATGGAAGTGCAAAAGCGCAACGCCGAGAAGGACGCGCTCGAAGCAACGAAATCGGATATCGGCTGGGGCAGCCAGATCCGCAACTACGTGCTGGATCAGTCGCGGATCAAGGACCTGCGCACCGGCATCGAACGCACTGACACGCAAAAGGTGCTGGACGGCGACCTGGATGGATTCATCGAGGCTAGCCTGAAGGCGGGGCTGGAAGCGGGTGCCAAGCGCGCCGATGCGTGACTTTGTGGAAAACGCAACATGACCGACGAAAATCAGCCGCAGGACGAAAACAAACTCATCGCCGAGCGCCGCGACAAGCTGCGTGCGTTGCGCGGGCAGGGCATTGCCTTCCCGAACGATTTCCGGCCAGATGCATTTGCCGGCGATCTGCAGGCCGAGTTCGACGGCAAGGACGCGGCCGTGGTCGAAGCCGCCGCGCGGCGCGTGCAAGTTGCCGGCCGCATGGTGCTCAAGCGCGGCCAGGGCAAGGTCAGCTTCGTGCATATCCAGGACATGACCGGGCGTATCCAGTTGTTCGTCCAGGCGAATGCCGTCGGCGACACCTACGAGGCATTCAAGTCCTGGGACGTCGGCGACATCGTCGGCGCGGAAGGCGCGCTGATGCGCACCAAGACGGGCGAACTCTCGGTCAAAGTGGAAAAACTGCGCTTGCTCACCAAGGCGTTGCGCCCCTTGCCGGACAAGTGGCACGGCCTTGCCGATGTCGAGCAACGCTATCGGCAGCGTTACGTGGATTTAATTGTTACACCGGAGGCGCGGCATACGTTCGCCCTGCGCTCGCGCGCGATCGGTTTCATGCGCCAGTGGCTGGAAGCCGAACCGCGCCGCTTCATGGAAGTGGAAACGCCGATGATGCACGTCATTCCCGGCGGCGCCGTCGCGCGGCCATTCGTGACGCATCACAATGCACTGGATATCGACCTGTACCTGCGCGTGGCGCCGGAGTTGTACCTCAAGCGCCTCGTCGTCGGCGGCTTCGAGCGCGTTTACGAAATCAATCGCAACTTCCGCAACGAGGGCGTTTCCACGCGGCACAATCCCGAGTTCACCATGCTCGAGTTGTACCAGGCCTACGCCACCTACAACGAGGTCATGGACCTTACCGAAAACATGATCCGCGAGACCGCACGCGCGACGACAGGCAGAACCGCGTTGACCTGGGAAGGGCGCGACATCGATGTCGGACCTGCGTTCCGGCGTTGGTCGATGGTGGACGCCGTGCTTGAGCACAATCCGCAGATCGCGCGGGCAGACGTGCGCGATCGCGCGAAGATCGCCGCGCATGCCGAAAAGCTTGGCGTCCACGTCAAGGCCGGATATGGCTGGGGCAAGATCGTCCTGGAGATTTTTGAAAAGACGGTCGAAGCGACGCTGGTCCAGCCGACCTTCATCACCATGCACCCGACCGAAGTCTCGCCGCTGGCGCGCGCGAACGATGCCGATCCGGAAATCACCGACCGCTTCGAGCTGTTCATCGGCGGCAAGGAAATCGCGAATGGTTTCTCCGAGTTGAACGACCCGGAGGACCAGGCCGCACGCTTCCGTGCCCAGGTGGCATCCAAGGAATCCGGCGACGACGAGGCCATGCACTTCGACGCCGACTATATCCGCGCACTGGAAGTCGGCATGCCGCCTACGGGCGGGCTCGGCGTCGGCGTCGACCGGTTCGTGATGTTGCTTGCCGACGTACCGTCGATTCGCGACGTTCTGCTGTTCCCGTACATGCGTCCGGAAAGCTGATCCGTAATCCTTCGAGTCCCTGGCGCTGGCTGCCGGCCGCAAGACTTGAATTCACACTTGCACCCGCACTAATGCTATTCTTCAAGAAGAAGTGATTCAAACGCATTGATTTGCATACGTTCGGGTCGAACGGATGTGCCCTCTCATCGGAGAGTTCGCAACGTGAACGTGCTCATCGTCGACGATCAGCAATCCGCGCGGACCATGATGCGCGAAGTGGTCGAGCAGATCAATCCCGGCATCAGCGTGACGGATTTCGAGGACCCGATCCAGGCGCTCACTTGGTCCGAGCGCAACAAGATCGACCTGCTCCTGCTCGATTACCGCATGCCCGGCATGGATGGATTGGAATTCACGCGCCAGTTCCGCCATCCGATCCACAAGCGCGACGTCCCCATCGTCCTGATCAGCATCGTGGGCGACGAACCGGTGCGCCAAGCCGCGCTGGAATCCGGCGTCATCGATTTTCTCGTCAAGCCGGTCAAGCCGCGCGAACTGGGCGCACGTTGCCGCAACCTGTTGCGTCTGCGCCAGCAGGGAGAGACGGTCAAGGAGCGGGCGTATTCCCTGGAACGGCAGGTTCTCGAAGGCTTGCGTGAAGTCGAGGAGCGCGAGCGTGAGATGCTTTACCGGCTGGCGCGCGCGATCGAGTTCCGCGATTTCGGCACGGGTGCGCACCTGGTGCGCATGGCCCGTTTTGCCGGTTTGATCGCCGAAGGCCTGTACATGCCGGACGATGAAGTGCGCATGCTCGAATTGGCCGCTCCGCTGCACGACATCGGAAAAATCGGCGTGCCGGACGCGATCCTGCTCAAGCGCGGCCGTCTCAACGATGAGGAGATTGTGGCGATGCGCAAACACCCTCAGATCGGTTATGAAATCCTGCGCGACAGCCAGAGCCGTTTTGTGCAGATCGGTGCGACGGTCGCTTTGCGTCATCATGAGCGCTGGGACGGCAGCGGCTATCCCGATGGCATGCGTGGCAGCGAGATTCCGCTGGTCGCTCGCATCGTCGCGCTAGCGGACGTTTTCGACGCGCTGATTTCGGAGCGGCCGTACAAGCCGGCATGGTCACTGGAACAGGCGACTGCTTACGTGCGTGAGCACAGCGGCACGCTGTTCGATCCTGCATGCGTGGAAGCGTTGTTGCGCGCCCCGACATCCGTCGAACAAATCTGCCTGATGCGGGCGTTACCTTAACCGCGGCGGCCGGATCACGCAATTCGATTTCGCGGGCTCGAGCAGGCTACCGACACGATGCCGGGCTTGCCACGCCGCGTTTGCGCGTGCACCATCGTCCGACACGAACAGGGTAGAGAAATGACGAACGGACTGGGGACGGAACGCGTAAAGACGATGGTCGTCGACTTTCTTGTCGAGCGCTTCGAGTTGCCGCGCGCACGGTTGCTCGGAGAAACACCGTTGCGCGAACTGGGCCTGGATTCGATCATGATGCTCGATGTCATGCTCGAAGTGGAGGATCGTCTGGGCATCAAACTGCGCGATCTGGCGATGCCGGCAAATCCGACAATCGACGACATCGCTGCATTGATCGAGCGCAATCTGGTGTCGGACAAATAAGATGGACTCACGCCGCGAGGTGGTGATCACCGGCATCGGTGTATTCTCGCCGATTGGTATCGGCGTTCCACAGTTGATCGGGCATGTACGCGAGAACCGGTCTGGCATCCGTATTTGGGAGGCGCCTGAATTCGGCATGCGGCTGCCGGCCGGATTGATCGAACAGGATTTTTCCGGCGAGTTCACCAAACTCGAACTTCCGTACCTGGACCGCTGTAGTCAGCTTGCCGTGCTGGCCGCGCGACAGGCTGCGGAAGATGCTCGAATTTCATGCTTCGATACATACGGAAGGCGCGCCGGTTTGTATTTTGGCTCGGTGGGCGGTGGCGTGAAAGTCGAGCACGACTGGGTTGGAGATTTCCATGTCCAGCGCAAGCGTACCGCCAAGCCTTACACCATCATGGCTTGCATGCTCAATTCCGCGCCGGCGCAGATTTCGATACGCCAGCAAATTCTCGGTCCGGTGATGACTCACAGCAGTGCCTGCACGTCGTCTGGTGCTGCCATAGGCGATGCCTACCGTGCAATCCGCGACGGGTATCTGGATGTCGCAGTTGCCGGCGGTGCGGAGGCATGCCTGATTCCCACCTTTACTGCGTTGTGGACCGGTCTGCGTGCGCTCGCCGAGCCCGATGCCATCGATGTCGGGCGGAGCTGCCGTCCATTCGACAAGAATCGCAACGGATTGGTACTTGGCGAAGGGGCCGCGTTTTTTGTACTGGAAGCACGTGAGTCCGCAGAACGTCGCGGCGCCGGGGTTTACGCTCGCATGAGCGGATATGGCATCGCTTCGGACGGTTATCACATCGGATCACCGAAATCCGAAGGCCAGATCGCCACCTTGCAGGCGGCGCTGGAAGATGCCGATCTGCAAGCTGCCGATATCGATTATCTGAATGCACATGCTACCGCGACGCCGGGCGGCGATCCCGTCGAGGCGAAGGCGATCGCTGCCGTCTTCGAAAACGTGCCGGTCAGTTCGACCAAGGCCATCCATGGGCACCTGCTCGGTGCCGCGAGCGCGCTTGAGCTGGCGATAACGGTATTAGCCGTGAATCGTTCCTTTCTCCCGGCTACGGCGCATCTGAATGAAATCGATCCGGCGTGCGCGCTCAACCACGTAGCCCGTCAACCTGTGTTCGACCGTCCACTGCGGCACGCCATGTCGCTTTCAGCGGGATTTGGCGGCACGAATGTTGCTTTGGTGGTTTCCCGCGATTCCGGGATATGGGGCAAGTCCTTTTCCGATGGCGTCTGATGTATACAATCTGATGGCCATGATCTGCGTGGCGGCGAATCGGAGAATCGGACATGTCTGTCGTCGAACTTGCACCTTTATTGCAACCATCGTCTCGCATAACGACGAACTTTCGGAGCAGCCCGCACAACACGCTGTGGGTCAGCATGACCAAGGCATGCGTCGGCGAGGTTCAGAGCTTTTCGCTGGATCTGCTCAGCGATCTCGACGTTCTTTACGGCACACTTCGCGATGGTGGAATGGTGTGGCCGAGCGCCAATACTGTGCAGCCTATCGATTATTTCGTGCTCAAGTCGGCGCATCCGGACTATTTCAGTCTGGGTGGCGATTTGACTCACTTTCGTGAGTGCATCCGCGATGGGAATCGGCGCAGTCTGCGCGATTATTCGATGCGATGCGCGGATATGGTTCTCGAGTGGGCCGAACAAGCCAACCACACGACGACGATTTCGCTGGTGCAAGGCCGTGCCCTCGGTGGCGGCTTCGAAGCGGCATTGGCGTCCGACTATTTGATCGCCGAGGAGCAAAGCGAATTCGGACTTCCCGAGATACTTTTCGGGTTGTTTCCTTGCACTGGCGGCATGAGCCTGCTCGCACGCCGCATCGGCATTTGGCAGGCCGAGCGCATGATGCGCAACGGCAAGATTTACCCGGCAGCGGAATTGCTGGAGATGGGGATTGTCGATGAAATCTGTCCGCGTGGGCAGGGGGTTCTGGCGGTCGAGAAGTTCATCGCTGACCACCGCAAACATGCGCCGGCAAGGCTTGCCCTGCAACGCGCGCGTTCGCGCCTGGCGCCGCTGAATCGGGAGGAATTGCACCGCGTCGTCGAGGACTGGGTGGATATCGCCATGGATCTTGGCGAGGGTGATCTGCGGGTCATGGACATGCTAATTCAAATGCAGCGTGCCGGTACTCCCGCCTGAGGAAGCCGAATCGGCGATGGCCTGGCGCAATGCGACGACGGTGATGCGTGCACACTCGCGCAGATCCGCAGCCAGGCGGTCTCCGTGCGCTTCGAATTCATCGCTCGACATCTGCAGTAGCGTACCTGCCAAGGTGGCGAGCCGCACGGCACCGACGTTGGCGCTGACGCCCTTGAGCGCGTGCGCGACATTCGGAACGATTGCGTAGCTACGGTTGGCGAAAGCGTCGGAAAGCTGCTGGCAAGCGCGGGCAATGTCGATCTCGGCTTGCGACAGCAATTTGCGCAGGAAGCCGGCATTGGTAGCGTTCAGGCTGCGCAATTCATCGAGGGTGCCTTCGTCGAGAGCGCTTACCGGAACGACGCGCAATGTCGGGCGTTCCAGGCGACCAACATCCGCCGCGATGGGCGCGGCGGCAAGGGTCGACGATACGGTGGTGGCAATCCGGCCGTCGGTTAAGGTCAGACAGGTGAGCGCGTCCCGGAGATCAGCACGGACAATTGGTTTGTACACGATTCCGGCAGCTCCTGCCTCCAGCAAACGCGCGGTGGTTTGCGCGGTCGCATCGGCGGTCAGGAAAATCGCCGGTGCGGCATCCGGTCGGCCGAAGCGATAGGTTCGCAAAACCTGCGTTCCATCCATGTCTCCGAGGTTGTAGTCCAGCAGCAGCACGTCGAACGATCGCCGTGAAAGCAATTCGAGCGCCGCGATACCGCTATCGCAAACTTCGACCTCGTGACCGTCCAGGGTCAACAGTTCCCTGATCAGTGCGGAACTGGTTCGATTGTCCTCCACTACCAGAATTCGCATCGTCTCCGGCCGGGCGTTGTCCAGTTCGACAGGTTTCCCGGTGGGCAGCGCGGCGCAGCGTTCGAGTCCAAGCTCAAACCAGAAACGGCTGCCCTTGCCGATTTCGCTTTCGAAGCGCAGGTCGCCGCCCATGGCTTCGACGATTCTGCGGGACAACGCCAAACCCAGGCCGGTTCCGCCGTAGCGCCGGTTCGTACCCTGGTCAACTTGCGAAAACGGTTGGAACAATTTCTGATGGAATTCTTCGGGAATGCCAATGCCGGTGTCAGTGACGGTGAAACGCAAGCGATAGCTCTCGGGTGTCGAAGCCACGATATCTACCGACATGTCCACGGCACCAGTCTCGGTGAACTTGATCGCATTGCCGATCAAATTGAGCAGGATGCGGTCGAGGTGGTGCCCGTCCACGTGCACGGTGGATGCGAATGTCGGGTCAATCCTGGTACTGAACGCTATGTTCTTCTTGCGCGCCAAGGTGCCGAAGGTTTCGGAAAGGTTTTCGACTCTTCGGCGCAAATCGATCGGAGTCGGAGACAGGTGGATTGCCGAGCTACTGTATTTCGCTTCGTCGAGCAGATCGTTGATTTCGCTGAGCAGGCTCTCGGAGAGCGAAAGAATGGTATCGGTGCGGCGCCGTACGGAATAGTCGCTGTTCTCGATCGAAAGCAGTTCGGTGGTTGCCATGATGCCGGTGAGCGGCGTGCGCAACTCGTGGCTGACCTTTGCAAGCAAGTCTGATTTGGCTCGGCTTTGACGTTCCGCGTGTTCGCGCGCATCGCGTAGAGTATCGATGAGAGTCCCGGCGTAGAGGGGAACGACAATCAGCGGCACAAGTAGCGCCACCCAGAATGTCAGGTGTTCCTGCCAATATGGCGCGAATGCCAATATCAGAAAGAAAGTGCAGATCGAGGTGATCTGGCAAAGGTACATCAATGGTCGGCCGGTGCGGAAGCCGAATCCGAGAGTGGTAAACAGATAGAATCCGGCGATGATCCCGCCGAACTTGTCGGTCGACGCGATCCAGATCGAAAGCACCAATGGATCGGAAATCGCGCTGCAGACAAGCAAGGACCTCAACGCCGCGGATGCAGCGCCGCGAGCCAGCACGAAGGGAATTACGGCGTAGACGGCGTAGCCAACGGTCAGCCATGCGAACCAAAACGGTACGCCGTTATGCAAGATGAAATACAGGACGATGTCGGTCAGGATAACTGGGATTGCGACCGCAACACGCACTTTCGCCTGGGCTAGCAGGACGTCGCGAAGCCCTTTATCCGATTTGTCCAGTACGCCTTCGATGAGATTGAATATCATGAAGTGCTCGACCTGCCTTGGCGGCGCGAGAATCGTACAGCAGTTGCGGCTCAATAGGAGTGTGGGTCGTTATAAGGTGCGCTGAACCCATGGCGGACCGAATCTGGTCTGGAACCCTGATTGACGAAGAGCAAGAAATAGGCCAATAGCCGATTGTCTCGGGCTACGGTACACAATTCCGGCAATGCCCGGAATTAAGGGGTTTCCACTATTGCGGTGCCGCTCTGGCAAGAGACTTGCTTGTGTCTTTATAGCTAGTGCGTTCACATATGGGATTGACCAAGCCGCGGGCACGGTTGCTATTTGCCATGCGCTTGGCTAATACTGGTTGGTCGAGTCGATTTGGTGGGTCAGGTGGGCGAAAACACCACACAATACAGCGGATTCCGGCACGCGCGTAAGCCGATGCGTTCGGCGGTGCTGCTCATCCATGGCGCGGAAGCATGGCCCAGCGAGGTCGAGGACATTTCCGCCACGGGTGCGATGGTCATGCGTCCCGAGGGATGGCAGGGGAAAATCGGCGATCTCTACGCGCTCGACATGGTCATCGGCGAAGAACTCAACATCCATGTCGATGCCACCGTAGCGCGCATTACCGCGCACCACCTGGGGTTTGCCTACGCACGCATCCCGCCGGAAAAAGAGGTTCCGCTCTGGAATCTGCTCGGGGGCTATGCGGACAAGATCGAGCCGTTCGACGACTGAGGCTCAGCCCGCTGCTTTTGGCGGATCGCGCAATTCGCGGCGCAGGATCTTGCCGACTGGTGTCTTGGGCAGCGCATCGCGGAACTCGATGACCTTCGGCAGTTTGTAGCCGGTCAGGTTTTCCTTGGCATACGCGCGGATCGTCTCGGCGGTCAGGGCAGGGTCCTTGCGTACCACCACGATCTTCACCGCCTCGCCGGATTTTTCGTCGGGAATGCCGACGGCGGCGACTTCGAGCACGCCGGGACAATGCGCGACCACGTCCTCGATTTCATTCGGATAGACGTTGAATCCGGACACCAGGATCATGTCTTTCTTGCGGTCGACGATGTAGAAATAGCCTTTTTCGTCCATGCGCGCGACGTCGCCGGTGTGCAGCCAACCGTCGGCGTCGAGCACCTTGTCGGTTTCGTCCGGGCGCTGCCAGTATCCTTTCATCACCTGCGGACCGCGCACGCACAACTCGCCGGGTTGGCCGACCGGCAGTGAATTGCCGTCGTCGTCGCGAATGACGACGTCGGTCAACGGGATCGGCAGGCCGATCGAGCCGTTGTAATCGGCAAGGTCCAGCGGATTCATGCACGCGGCCGGCGAGGTTTCGGTCAGGCCGTAGGCTTCGACCAGGGTCACGCCGGTGGTTTTCTTCCAGCGTTCGGCAACGCTGCGCTGCACCGCGGTGCCGCCGCCCAGGGTCAGGTGCAGGGCGGAAAAATCCACCTTGTCGAATCCCGGCGTGTTGAGCAGGCCGTTGAACAGCGTATTGACGCCGGTGATCGCGGTCATGCGGATGCCGCGCAGGATCTTGACGAATCCCGGCATGTCGCGCGGATTGGTGACGAGGTGGTTCAATCCGCCGAACTTCATGAACACCAGGCAGTTCGCGGTCAGTGCGAAGATGTGGTACAGCGGAATCGCGGTGACGATGACTTCCTCGCCTTCGCGCACGTCGCGGTCGATCCAGGCCGAGGCCTGTTGCATGTTGGCGACCAGATTGCCGTGTGTGAGCATGGCACCCTTGGCCACGCCCGTCGTACCGCCTGTGTATTGCAGGAAGGCGATGTCGTCCTGACCGACATCGACTTTGGGCGGCGCCGTGCGTGCGCCGCGCGCGAGCGCGGTCTTGAAACGGATGGCATGATCGATGCGGTACGCCGGCACCATCTTCTTGACGTGCCTGACCGCGAAATTCACCAGTGCCGATTTCGGCATGCCGAGCAGATCGCCGAGGCCGGTGGTGATGATGTGCTTGACCGGCGTGTCGTGCAGGACTTCGGCCAGTGTCGCGGCGAAGTTGTCGAGCACCACGATCGCGCTTACGCCGGCGTCGTGCAACTGATGACGCAGTTCGCGCGCCGTGTATAACGGATTGGTGTTGACGACCGTGAGTCCCGCACGCAACGCACCGAAGATCGCCACCGGATATTGCAAGACGTTCGGCAGCATGATCGCGACACGATCGCCGCGTTCGAGCTTGATGTCGTTGCGCAGATACGCAGCAAAGCGGCGGCTGAGCCGGTCGATGTCCGCGTAGGTCAGCGTCCGGCCCATGTTCTCGAAGGCCGGCCGGTGTGCGAAACGGTCGCAGGCGGTTTCCAGGACCTGGGCTAGCGAGCTGAACTGTTTCGTATCGACCTGAGCCGGCACGCCCGGGGGGTAATTGGCCAGCCAGGGCCGCTCGAGATCGGGCCGTTGAAAATCGGGCCGTTCCTTATCGTTCATGTCGTGTCGCTTCCCCGATTGCGCAGTAGCGCCGATTTCAACACGGGCAGGAAAGCCCGGCAAGCTGCATTGCGGCGCAGTCCGCAAAAGTGCAGGATGGGCGCATGAAATGGGTCCCGGTACTGATCGGGGTGTTGCTGCTCACGGGATGTCATCGCACCCCCGATGAGCAGCGCATCCGCGACGCCATAACGGCGATGCAGGCGGCGGCCGAAGCGCGCGAGCCGCGCGAATTCATGCGCCACGTCAGCGCCGATTTCACCGGCAACGATGGGCAGGCCGACCGTGATGGCCTGCACAACCTGCTGCGCGCGGAGGTGTTGCGCAACGAGTCCGTCGGCGTGACGCTCGGGCCGATCGACGTAGACCTGCAAGGCGACCGCGCAACCGCGCACGTCACCGTCACGCTGATCGGCGGCTCGGGCGGATTACTGCCCGAGCACGGATCGATTTACGCGATTACCAGCGGTTGGAAACGCGAAGGCGGTGAATGGAAGTGCTTCAACGCTGCCTGGCAACAGAAGCTTTAAGCTGCTTTCGCACCGCCCGCAAGCTGACGCAACACATAAGGTAGGATGCCGCCATGGCGGTAGTACTCGACTTCCTTCGGCGTCAGCAGCAGCACGCGGACCTTGAATTTCTTCTCGCCCGCGGCACCCTTGGCCACGACCTCGACTTCCTTCGCGGCACCGTCGTTGAGGCCGGCGATGTCGAAGACTTCGTCGCCCTTGAGCCCCAGTGACTGCGCGTTTTCACCGTTGCGGAATTGCAACGGAAGCACGCCCATGCCGACCAGGTTGGAGCGGTGGATGCGCTCGAAACTCTCGGCGATCACCGCCTTGATGCCGAGCAGCAGCGTGCCCTTGGCTGCCCAGTCGCGCGAGGAACCGGTGCCGTATTCCTTGCCGGCCAGCACGACCAGCGGCACGTTTTCCTTCTTGTATAACATGGCCGCATCGTAGATCGGCAGCTTTTCGCGGTTCCCGCTCTTGTCCGACGCGAAGTGCAGGGTGTTGCCGCCTTCCTCGCCGCCGAGCATCTGGTTCTTGATGCGGATGTTGGCGAAGGTGCCCCGCACCATCACGTCGTCATTGCCGCGGCGCGAACCGTAGGAATTAAAGTCGGCCTTGGTCACGCCGCGCCCTTGCAGGAACTGGCCGGCAGGCGATGTCGCCTTGATGTTGCCGGCCGGAGAGATGTGGTCGGTCGTGATCGAATCGCCGAACAGGCCGAGGCAGCGCGCGCCGCGGATGTCGGCGACACGTCCCGGTTGCATGGTCATGCCGTCGAAATACGGCGGATTCTTGATGTAGGTGGACTTCGCGTCCCAGCCGTAGCGCTCGCCTTGCGGCGCGTCGATGCCGTTCCAGCGCGAATCGCCCTTGAAAACGTCGGCATAGTTGTGCTTGAACATGTCAGGGCCGATCGTGCGCGCGATGATGTCGCCGATTTCCTTGTTCGACGGCCAGATGTCCTTGAGGTACACGTCCTTGCCGTCGCTGCCCTTGCCAAGCGGTTGCGTGCTCAGGTCGATGTCGATGGTGCCGGCGATCGCGAACGCCACCACCAGCGGCGGCGAGGCGAGGTAATTCATCTTCACCTCGGAATGGATGCGGCCCTCGAAGTTGCGGTTGCCCGAGAGTACCGCGGCTACGGCGTAATCGTTGGCGGCAACCATCTTGCTGACATCCTCGGGCAAGGGGCCCGAGTTGCCGATGCAGGTGGTGCAGCCGTAGCCGACGAGGAAGAAACCGAGTTTGTCCAGGTCGTCCAGCAGGCCGGTCTTTTCAAGGTAGTCGGTAACCACCTTGGAGCCGGGCGCGAGAGAAGTCTTGACCCAGGGCTTGGGTTTCAGGCCGCGCGCGGCGGCCTTGCGCGCCAGCAGGCCCGCGCCGATCATCACGGCGGGATTCGAAGTGTTGGTGCAGGAAGTGATCGCCGCGATCACCACCGAGCCGTTCTCGAGCTGACAATGTTCGGCGTCGGGACAAGCATCCGGTGCGCCCTCGGCCTGGCTTGCGGCCGTGCCGACGGCCGTGCTGCCGCCTTCGTTGAGAAAGCGTTGTTTTTGTTTCTCCATTTGCGCACCGTTGGTGCCGAGCGCCTGCATCGCGGATTTGTAGCTCTCGCGCATGCCGGAGAGCAGGACGCGGTCTTGCGGGCGCTTGGGACCGGCCAGCGACGGTTTCACGTCGGCCATGTTCAATTCCAGCGTCGACGAATATTCCGGATGCGGAGAATCCGGCGCATGCCACATGCCCTGTGCCTTCGCATACGTTTCGACGAGGCGGATATGGCCCTCGTCGCGTCCGGACAGACGCAGGTAATTCAGCGCCTCGGCGTCGATCGGGAAGATGCCGCAGGTCGCGCCGTATTCGGGCGCCATGTTGCCGATCGTGGCGCGGTCGGCCAGCGGCAGGTGCTGCAGGCCGTCGCCGAAGAATTCCACGAACTTGCCGACCACGCCGTGCTTGCGCAGCATCTGGGTAACGGTCAGCACGAGGTCGGTCGCGGTTGCGCCTTCCGGCAACTTGCCCGTGAGTTTGAATCCGACCACCTGCGGAATCAGCATGGAAGAAGGTTGTCCCAGCATTGCGGCTTCGGCTTCGATGCCGCCCACACCCCAGCCGAGCACGCCAAGACCGTTCACCATCGTGGTGTGCGAATCGGTACCGAACAACGTGTCGGGGTAGGCCCAGGTTTTGCCTTCAAGCTCACGCACCATCACGACGCGCGAAAGGAATTCGAGGTTCACCTGATGCACGATGCCGGTGCGCGGCGGCACGACCTTAAAGTTGTCCAGGGCGTTCTGGCCCCAGCGCAGGAAGGCGTAGCGTTCCTTGTTGCGATCGAACTCGATCTTGACGTTCTGTTCCAGCGCGTCGGCGCGTCCGAACACGTCGACCTGCACGGAATGGTCGATGACGAGTTCGGACGGAATCAGCGGATTGATCTTTTTCGCGTCGCCGCCAAGGCGCACGATGGCGTCGCGCATGGCCGCGAAGTCGACCACGCAGGGCACGCCGGTGAAATCCTGCAGCACGACGCGCGCTGGCATGAATGCGATTTCGGTGTCGGGTTCCTTCTTCGCGTCCCAGTTCGCGACTGCCTCGATTTCCTTCGCGGTGACATTGACGCCGTCCTCGTGCCGCAACAGGTTCTCGAGCAGGATCTTCATCGAGTAAGGCAGGCGCGCCAGATTGAAGCGTTCGCCGAGCTTGGCGAGACTGGCGATCCGGTAGCGCTTGCCGTCCACCTCGAGCGGGGCGTGGGTCGAGAACGAGTCGGTCATGGCGGGCTCCTTGCAGGATCAGGCGGCCCCAGCGGCCGCGGGAAGCCAGTAATTATACGCCAAGCGGTTTGGTCAAGACGGAAGAACCGCAGCATCGGCCAAGCGGGTTACGTGCCGGTGAAACCGATTCCGAACGCGCTCATTTCCCCTCGATTGCGCACGCCGCCAGCAAGCCGCGCGCGAGCATGGCGTACTGGCGGCGGCGGAACATCAGGCTCCACTGGTTGCCGCCGAGCTGGCGCCACAGCACGGCGGCGCGCACGGCGGCCATGAGCAGGGCACGGATGCGGTCGACTTGTGCCGATTGCTGCAGGAAGGCCGGATTGCCTTCGACCATGATGCGCGGTTGCAGGCGTGAAAGCGTGTTGGCGTACAGCTCGGCGAGGCGTCCGCCGGGATCGAGGGTGCCGGATTCGACTTGCGCAAGCAGGGGACGCATGACGTCGATGCCGCCGCGCAGGGCGGACAACGCGGCGTTGTTGCGCATGAGCGTGCGTTCCAGGCGCAGTACCTGCACCGCCATGCGCGTGAGCACGAGATCGCGTTTGCTGCTTTCGTCGAGTTGCGAGACGAGAGTCTCCAGGCCGAGGCGCAGGTTGCCGACGCCGGCATACACATCGGCGGGGCTGTCCGCGTCGATGCGGAATATGCTGGCCAGGCTTGCGCGCGCGGACTGGGCGTCGCAGCCGCCGCGCTGCGCGATCGCACGTACCAGGGCGAGCGCCTGGAACAGCCCAGCCAACGCGATGACGCGGCCTTCTCTCACGAAGCCAGCCCTCCGAACGGTGCATTCGTGGCGTCGATCACGCCACCACCGAGGCATTCCTCGTCGCGGTAGAACACCACGGATTGCCCCGGCGTTACCGCGCGTTGCGGCACGTCGAATTCCACCACGCAGCCATCATCGCGCATTTGCACGCGGCAGGCCTGGTCGGGCTGCCGGTAGCGCGTTTTCGCGGTGCAGGAAAATTCGCCGGATGGTGGCGTAGCGGCCGTCCAGCTCAACTCGCTCGCGCTCAGGCGCGTGGAATCCAGCCACTGCGTCGCGTTGCCCTGCGCAACGAAGAGGACATTCGCGGCAACATCCTTGCCGACCACGTACCACGGCTCGCCGCCGGCGTCGCGGCGTCCGCCGATGCCAAGACCCGAGCGCTGGCCGAGGGTGTAGTACATCGTGCCGTCGTGCTCGCCGATGCGCTTGCCGTCGGGCGTGCGGATTTCACCGTGCAGCGCGGGAATGTAATGACTGAGAAACTCCCGGAAATCGCGTTCGCCAATGAAGCAGATGCCGGTCGAATCCTTCTTGTCGTGGGTCGGCAATCCGGCCTCGCGCGCGAGGCGGCGCACTTCGGGTTTTGGCAGCTCGCCAATCGGAAACAGCGTGGCGGCAAGCTGCTCCTGTCCCAGCGTGTAGAGGAAATAACTCTGGTCCTTGTTCGTGTCGACGCCACGCAGCAGGCGATGAGTGCCGTCGCGTTCGTCGGTACGCGCATAGTGGCCGGTCGCGATTTTTTCCGCACCCAGCGCACGCGCTTCGTCCAGGAAGGTCTTGAACTTTATCTCGCGGTTGCACAGCACGTCCGGGTTCGGCGTACGCCCATTGCGGTACTCGGCGAGGAAGTGCGCAAAGACGCGATCCCAGTATTCGGCGGCGAAGTTGCGTGCATGGAATGCGATGCCGAGCGTGGCGCACACGCGCACGGCGTCGGCGCGGTCGCGTTCGGCGTGGCATTCCCCGAAGCGCTCGTCTTCCTCCCAGTTCTGCATGAACAGGCCGGCAATGTCGTGGTCTGCGCGTTGCAACAGCAGGGCGGCGACGGAGGAATCCACGCCGCCGGACATGCCGACGACGATGTTCACGGCGCGTCCAGCAGACAAGCAAGGCTCGCCAATTCCGAGCGCTTGCCGGCGAGGTAATCGTCGATCCCGCGCAACACCATCGGACTGCGCAAATTCCGCGACGCGGCGATGTCGTCGCGCGTCAGCCACAGAGCGCGGACGATGCCGGCGTCGAGCGGGCGCGCCGGATCGTGGCGTACCGGTTCGGCGGCGAAGGTGAAGCGCAGAAAAGCGCCATTGTCGTTCGCCCATTGGTAGATACCGACCAAATGCGTCAGGCTCACGTCCCAGCCGGTTTCCTCCCGCGTTTCGCGCAGGGCGGCGGCGGGCAGGGATTCGCCCGGTTCAAGATGCCCGGCAGGCTGGTTGAGCACGCGCGCCCCGCGCACGTCTTCCTCGACCAACAGGAACTTCCCGGCGCGCGGCACGATGCAGGCAACCGTCACGTCGGGCCGCCAGATGGAGCCGTTTTGCGGATGGGCGGAAGTGGTCCGATTCATGCTTGAATGTTACACGAGCAGGCCTTACAAAGAGGCATTGCGCCCGCGGTACGGGCGCTATAATCGAAGCGGAAAACCGGTCCATGTCAACGATGTCGCAGCATACCGAACAAGAACATCAACGCGGCCTGGCGGTCGAGGAGGCGCGGCCGGAAGTCGCGCGCCCGCCGCTGTATCAAGTGGTGATCCTCAACGACGATTTCACGCCGATGGAATTCGTGGTGGCGGTGCTGGAGACGTTTTTCAGCATGAACCGCGAATTGGCCACGCAGGTCATGTTGCACGTGCATACGCGCGGCAAGGGCGTGTGCGGCGTGTTCACGCGCGAAGTCGCCGAAACCAAGGTCACCCAGGTCAACGAGTTTTCGCGTTCGCACCAGCATCCCCTGTTGTGCACGTTGGAAAAGGCGTAAAAGACCCTATCTAGGCTGTATTCCCTCTCCGAGTACATCATGTTCAGCAAAGACCTCGAACTCTCCATCGGCCAGTGCTACAAGGACGCGCGCGAGCAGCGTCACGAGTTCATGACCGTGGAACACCTGTTGCTGGCGCTGCTGGAGAATCCGTCCGCGTCGGCGGTGCTGCGCGCCTGCGGCGCGGACAGCGCCAGGCTCGGCAAGGATCTGAAGAACATCATCGTCGAAACCGTGCCGGTATTGCCGACCAACGACGAGCGCGACACGCAGCCAACGCTGGGCTTCCAGCGCGTCTTGCAGCGCGCCGTGTACCACGTGCAGTCCTCGGGCCGCAAGGAAGTCACCGGCGCCAATGTGCTGGTGGCGATCTTCGGGGAGAAGGATTCGCATGCGGTGTACTTCCTCAACCAGCAGGAAGTCTCGCGCCTGGACGTGGTCAATTACATCTCGCATGGCATTGCCAAGATCGGTCAGGAGAGCCACCCGCAATCCGCCAGCGAGCCGAGCAAGGAAGGCGAGGCCGGCGAAGAGCCGCGCGGCAATCCACTCACCGATTTCGCGACGAACCTCAACGAACTTGCCAAGCAGGGCAAGATCGATCCACTGATCGGTCGTGCCGAGGAGGTCGAGCGCACGATCCAGGTGCTGTGCCGGCGACGCAAGAACAATCCGTTGTTCGTCGGCGAGGCCGGTGTCGGCAAGACCGCGCTCGCCGAAGGCCTGGCCAAGCGCATCGTCGAGGGCGACGTGCCCGAGGTGCTCAAGACCTGCACGATCTACGCGCTGGACATGGGCGCGCTGGTTGCCGGCACCAAGTACCGCGGCGATTTCGAAAAGCGCCTCAAAGGCGTGATCGCGGAGCTGAAAAAACAGCCGCACGCGGTGCTGTTCATCGACGAAATACACACCATCATCGGCGCGGGCTCGGCGTCGGGCGGCACCATGGATGCGTCCAACCTGATCAAGCCGATGCTCGCCTCGGGTGAGATCCGCTGCATCGGTTCGACCACGTTCCAGGAATTCCGCGGGGTGTTCGAGAAAGATCGCGCGCTGGCGCGGCGCTTCCAGAAGATCGATGTCGTCGAACCCAGTGCCGGCGAGACGGTGGAAATCCTCAAGGGCCTCAAGTCGCGCTTCGAGGAACACCACAAGGTCACATACAGTGCCGAGGCGCTGAAGGCTGCCGTGGATTTGTCGATGAAGCACATCGGCGACCGCCTGTTGCCGGACAAGGCCATCGACGTGATCGACGAGGCCGGTGCGCGCCAGCGCCTGTTGCCGGAAAACGAGCGCAAGGCCGTGGTCGATGTGCCCGAGATCGAGTACATCGTCGCGCGCATGGCGCGGATTCCGCCGAAGCAGGTTTCCGCCTCGGATCGCGACGTGCTCAGAAACCTCGACCGCAATCTGAAGATGGTCGTGTTCGGCCAGGACCAGGCCATCGACGCGCTTGCCGCCTCGATCAAGATGGCGCGCTCGGGTCTGGGCAATTCGCAAAAACCGATCGGCGCGTTCCTGCTCGCCGGTCCGACCGGCGTGGGCAAAACCGAGGTTACGCGTCAACTTGCCTTGCAGCTCGGCATCGAGCTGGTGCGATTCGACATGAGCGAATACATGGAATCGCATTCGGTGTCGCGCCTGATCGGCGCGCCGCCGGGCTATGTCGGCTTCGATCAGGGCGGCCTGCTTACCGAACAGATCGTCAAGCATCCGCATTGTGTGCTGCTGCTCGACGAGATCGAGAAGGCGCATCCGGATGTCTACAACATCCTGTTGCAGATCATGGACCACGGCAAGCTCACCGACACCAACGGACGCGAGGCGAATTTCCGCAACGTCATCGTGGTGATGACGACGAATGCCGGTGCCGCGCAGGCGGCACGCCGCACGATAGGCTTTGTCGAGCAGAACCATTCGCCGGACGCGATGGAAACGATCCGCAAGGCGTTCGCGCCGGAATTCCGCAACCGACTGGATGCGATCATCCAGTTCGCGTCGCTCGACATGGAGCACATCCTGCGCGTGGTCGACAAATTCCTGATCGAGCTTGAGACGCAGTTGCAGGAGAAGCACGTGTCGCTGAATGTCGACGCCGACGCGCGGCGCTGGCTGGCCGAGCACGGCTTCGACCCGCAGATGGGCGCGCGGCCGATGGCACGCACGATCCAGGACAGCGTCAAGCGCCCGCTCGCCGACGAACTGCTGTTCGGCAAGCTTGCCGACGGTGGCAGGGTCTATTTGGGCGTCAAGGACGGCAGACTCGACGTGCGCATCGAAGCCGACGAGAAGCTGCCGGCCATTGTCGAGTAATTCGGGTCGAGTAACTTCCGGCGATATTGAAAGCAAAACGGCGGCCATGGGCCGCCGTTTTCATGTCAGTGCACCGCAGTCATTTCATGCGGTACGTGATCCGCCCCTTGGTCAGATCGTAGGGCGTCATTTCCACCTTGACCTTGTCGCCGGTCAGGATGCGGATGTAATTCTTGCGCATGCGCCCGGAAATGTGCGCGGTCACGATGTGGCCGTTTTCCAGTTGCACGCGGAACATGGTGTTGGGCAGGGTGTCGAGCACCGTGCCTTCCATTTCGATTTGGTCGTCTTTGGCCATTGGCTCTCTGTTTCGGGGCTGAGGCTGTGCCCGCGGCGCGGCATTCTACTACACGAAGGTGCCACGGCGCCGCGACAGTCGGCAAGTCAGGCCAATTCGCGCGCTGTCGACAGCGGCCAGCGCTCATGCCAGGAGCCGCTGCGAAACGCCACGGCACTGGCCTTGGCGACGTAGTTCACGAATTCTGCGCGCGGCATGGTAAAGGCTCCCATGGTCATCAGATGCTCGGAGGCGACCTGGGCATCGAGCAAGGCGAAATCCCATTCGCGCAGGACGCGGCACAGGGCGATCAGGGCGACTTTCGAGCCATTGGTTTCGGCGCTGAACATGGATTCGCCGAAGAACATGCGCCCGATCGCGACGCCGTAGATGCCGCCGGCCAGCGTGTTGCCGTCGTAAACCTCGACCGAGTGCGCGTGGCCCAGCGAGTGCAACCAGCAGTAGGCCGAGTAGATTTCAGACGTGATCCAAGTGCCGGTTTGGGTCGCGCGTGGAGCGGCACAGGCGCGCATCACGCCCGCGAAGTTGCGGTCGGCCGCGATCGTCCAATCGCAATGCCGCAACCAGCGTTTCAGTCGCGTCGAAACGTGGACGCGATCCGTCGCAAACACGGTGCGCGGGTCGGGCGACCACCACAGGATCGGCGGGCCTTCCGAATACCAGGGGAAAATCCCGTGTCGGTAGGCGTCGAGCAGGCGTTCGGGCGAAAGATCGCCGCCGGCGGCAAGCAGTCCGTCCGGTTCTCGGAACGCGGATTCAACCGGCGGGAACGAATCGAGACTGCCGGGCTGCAGGATTGGAATGCGGATCATGCCGGTTCCGCATACGGCGAATGCGCCAGTAATTCGTCGCCATAGGCGTGCAGAGCCTGGCTCTCGCGTGCGAGCGCATCCGCGATGGCGGCCCGGAAGCGGAGGTCGGCAACGTAGTGGAACGAATGCGTCGCGGCCGGCAGGAATCCACGCGCAAGCTTGTGCTCGCCCTGCGCGCCCGGCTCGAAGCGCCGCAAACCATGGCGCAGGCAATAATCGATGCCCTGGTAGTAGCACACTTCGAAGTGCAGGCCAGGGGTTGGCTCCGTGCACCCCCAGTAACGCCCGTACAGCGTGTCGTGGCTGCGCAGTAGCAGGGCGGCCGCGATCAGGTTCACTCCGCGCCAGGCGAGTACCGCAAGCACGCGATCCGGCATGGCGCGCCCGAGATGACGGAAAAATTCCAGTGTCAGCGCCGGATAATTGCCTTTCTCGTCAAATGTCGCCGAATAGAACAGATGGATGCGTCGCCAGGTTTCGGCATCGATTTCATCGCCTCGGCGAATCTCGCAACGCACGCCAGCCGCTGCGACGTGCGTGCGTTCCTGGCGTATGTTCTTGCGCTTCTTCGGTTTCAGCGCAGCGAGGAAATCGTCGAAATCGCGCCAACCGCCCGATTCAATCGGTTTGTTCACCCAGTGGAATTGCCAATCGAATCGCGGCAGCCACTCGCCGCGTTCGGCTAACGCCTGGGCGTCGGCGTCCGTGCAGAAATTCAGGTGTGCCGACGACAACTCGAGCCGGTCGCATTCGGCCCGGATTGCATCGATCAGATTCCCGCGCAACGCGGGAGCGCCGAGCAGGCGCGGCCCCGCGACGGGCGAATAGGGCACGGCGCACAGCAGTTTCGGGTAGTAGTCCAGGCCGTTGCGCGCGTAGGCGTGGGCCCACGACCAGTCGAACACGAACTCGCCGTGGGAGTTGGTTTTCAGGTACAGCGGCGTGGCGCCAACGAGCTTGCCGCTGTCGTACACGCCAAGGTGATGCGGCGTCCAGCCATGTGTGGCATCAAGACAACCGTGTTCCTCCAAGCCGGAAAGGAAAGCGTGATCGAAGAAGGGATTGTCGTCGGGGAGCAGGGCGTTCCAGTCTGCGGCAGGGATTTCGCTCAGCCGTGGATGAATCCTGACCGCAAGCCGTTCCGACATCGGCTTCTCATGCAAGGCCCAATTTGTCCAGGTATTTCTCCGCATCCAGCGCTGCCATGCAGCCGAAGCCGGCAGAGGTAACGGCCTGGCGGTAGACCTGGTCGGCCACGTCGCCGGCCGCGAACACGCCGGGCACGCTGGTCGCCGTGGCGCCGCCGTCGAGTCCCGACTTGATCGTGATGTAACCGTTCTTCATCGCGAGCTGGCCGTCGAACAGCGCGGTGTTCGGGGTGTGCCCGATCGCGACGAACAGGCCGGTGATCGCGATGTCGTGGGTGGAGCCGTCCAACATGGATTTGACGCGCACGCCGGTGACGCCGGTGCCGTCGCCGAGCACTTCGTCGACATGGTGGTTCCAGACGATTTCCACTTTTCCACTTTGCTGCTTGGCCAGGAGTTTGTCCTGCAGGATCTTCTCCGCCTTGAACTTGTCACGGCGATGCACGACGGTGACTTTCTTGGCGATGTTGGCCAGATACAGCGCTTCTTCGACCGCCGTGTTGCCGCCGCCGATCACGGCGACGTGCTGGTCGCGGAAGAAGAAGCCGTCGCAGGTGGCGCAGGCGGAAACGCCCTGGCCCTTGAACTTGTCCTCGGATTCGATGCCGAGGTACTTCGCCGTGGCACCGGTGGCGATGACCAGCGCGTCGCAGGTGTATTCGCCGTTGTCGCCGACGAGCCGGAACGGCCGCTGCGACAGGTCCGCCGTGTGGATATGGTCGAACACCATGGCGGTAGCGAAACGTTCGGCGTGCTTCTGCATGCGCTCCATCAGCGCCGGACCTTGCAGGCCTTCCACGTCGCCCGGCCAGTTGTCGACGTCGGTCGTCGTCATCAATTGGCCGCCTTGCTGCAGCCCGGTGATGAGCGTGGGCTTCAGGTTGGCGCGCGCGGCGTAGACGGCAGCCGTATAGCCGGCGGGCCCGGAGCCGAGGATGATCAGGCGCGAATGCTTGGGTGTGCTCATGTATAATTTTCGACAGGCAGTTGGGATGGGCCAAGAGACCCGAAGAATGGGGCGACTCTTGCGCCGAATCAAGCCCAAGAATCTGCAAGTCCAAGAATCTATCAGACCCGGAGTCATCCATGCGCATCGGCGTTCCTTCCGAAACCAAAACCCTCGAGGGCCGCGTCGCCCTCGTTCCTGCCGCCTGCGCCGATCTCGTGCGCCGCGGCCATGAAGTATTCGTGCAGGAAGGCGCCGGCACCAAGAGCGGCTTTACCGACGACGAATACCGCCGTGTCGGCGTGCATATCGCGCCAACGGCGAAGAAGCTGTACGAGAAGGGCGAGTTGATCGTGAAGGTCAAGGAGCCCATTGCGGGCGATTTGAAATTGCTGCGCAAGGACCATCTGCTGTTCTGCTACTTGCATCTGGCGCCCGAGCCCAAGCTCACCAAGCAACTGCTCGACATCGGTTTGACCGGCGTGGCGTTCGAATCCGTGCAGGAAGCCGATGGCTCGTTGCCGCTGCTGGCACCGATGTCGATCATCGCCGGGCGCATCGCCGTGCAGGTCGGCACGACTCTGCTGCATCAGCCCGCGGGCGGCAAGGGCAAGCTGCTCGGCGGCCTGCCGTCGACCGTGCGCGGCAAGGTCGTGGTGCTGGGTGCCGGTGCGGCCGGCGGCAATTCCGCGTCCCTGGCGGCAGCCGGCGGCGCGAACGTCGTGGTCTTCGACAAGCGCCAGGATCGCCTTGCCCAAATGATGGCGCTTGGTACCAACGTGACCGCGTTGTATCCCTACGAGGAATACGTGGCGCGCGAAGTGCGCGACGCCGACCTCGTCATCGGTGCGGTGCTGATCCCCAGCGCCAAGGCGCCGCACGTGGTTACACGCGAGATGGTCAAGACCATGGAGCCGGGCAGCGTGCTGGTGGATATTTCCATCGACCAGGGTGGCTGCTTCGAGACCTCGAAGCCGACGACCTATGCCGACCCCACCTACCTCGTCGATGGCGTGACGCACTTTGCCGTGACCAACATGCCCGGCGCCGTGCCGCAAACGTCCTCCCAGGCAATCTGCGCTGCTATCCTGCCGTATGTACAGCGATTGGCCAGCGACAAGCACTGGCGCAAGTTCGCGCCGCTGGCCAGCGGCATCAACGTCGAGAACGGCAAGATCGTGCACCCGGCGTTGAAAGGAATGAAATTATCTTGAAAACAATAGCCTAAAAGCTGAATTTCAAGTAGATTCACGCGGTGGCGCGCGATTCCAGGAATAAATCCGGCGGCGATCCGTCCGAAGCGATGCAGCGGCGGCTGCGCGAAGCCGCGTTCTTGCTGCTCGCGCCGGTCGCCGTCTATCTGTTCCTGTGCCTGATCACCTACAGCACGGACGATCCGGGCTGGAACCATGCCGCCGCACACGCGCAACAGGTGCAGAACCTGGGCGGGGCG
>DATJIL010000012.1:0-2749 GCA_035493385.1 Rudaea sp. | reverse complement strand
TATCGCGCCGCGATGATCTTGACGATGCAGGACGGCTTTCCGTACCTGGACAAGTTCGCCGTGCTCGACGACGCGCAGGGCGAGGGCCTGGGTCGCGCGGTGTGGCTGGTGATGCGCGAGGAGAATCCGCAGCTGTTCTGGCGTTCGCGCCACGGCAACGGCATCAATGCGTTTTATCACGAGCAAGCCGACGGGTGCGTCCGCCAGGAACGCTGGCGCGCGTTCTGGTACGGACTCGGCGCCGACTTCGACGCCATCGAGCGCTGCGTCGTGCATTGTGCGCAACGCGAACCGACGCTGGTGGACGCATGAGCAGGCAACGAATCGGCATCGTCGGGGCAAGGGGTCACACCGGTGCGGAACTGATCCGCCTGATCGCAACGCATCCGGCGCTGGAACTGGCTTTTGTTTGCTCGCGCGAACTCGACGGCCAGTGCGTCAGCGAGCACAGCGACGCGTACACCGGCGCGTTGCGCTACGAGAATCCCGACCCGGCGGGAGCGGCGGAAAAGCGCGCCGACGTGGTGATACTGGCGTTGCCCAATGGCAAGGCGGCGCCCTACGTCCAGGCCATCGAGGCATCCGCGCCGCAAGCCTTGATCCTCGATCTTTCCGCCGACTATCGCTTCGACCAGTCCTGGTACTACGGCCTGCCGGAATTGACGCGCGAGCATTGGCGCGGACAACGACGCGTCAGCAATCCCGGTTGCTACGCCACGGCGATGCAGCTTTCCATCGCGCCCCTGAAGGGTCTGCTCGCAGCGCCACCGGTGTGTTTCGGCATCTCCGGTTATTCCGGCGCCGGTACCACGTCGTCGGACAAGAACGATCCTGACAAGCTGCGCGACAACCTGATGCCGTATGCGCTCACCGGCCACACACACGAGAAAGAGGCCAGCTTCCAACTCGGCCTGCCGGTTGAATTCATGCCGCACGTGGCGCCGCATTTCCGCGGGCTGACGGTCACGGCGAACTTGTACCTGAATCGTGCCATGAAACGCGACGAAGTGATTGCGCTGTTCAAGCGTGCCTACGACGGCGAGAAATTGGTGCACGTCGTCGATGAAGCGCCGTGGGTCAGCCGCATCGCGCACAAGCACCATGCCGAGATTGGCGGTTTCGCCATGTCGGCCGATGGCAGGCGCGTCGTTGTCGTCGCTACCCTGGACAATCTACTCAAGGGTGCGGCGACGCAGGCGATGCAGAATATCAACCTTGCGCTCGGCTTCGACGAGCTGACCGGGATTCCCCATGACTGAGCCGCTTTGGAACAAATCCGACACGCGTATCGACGCCAACATCATGCGCTTCCTTGCCGGCGATGACGTGTTGCTGGACCGCGAGTTCTTCCTGCACGACATCGCGGCGAGCAAGGCGCACGTGGAAGGCCTGGCCAACATCGGCGTGGTGAGTGTCGATGAAGCGGCCGCGCTGAAACGCGAGCTGGACGCGCTGACCGAAGATTTCAAAAGCGGTGCCTTTGTGCTCGACGAGCGCTTTGAGGATGGGCACTCCGCCATCGAAGTGCGGCTCACCGAACGCCTCGGCGACGCCGGCCGACGCGTGCACACCGGGCGCAGCCGCAACGACCAGATCCTCGTCGCGACGCGGTTGTGGTTGAAGGAAAAGCTCGCGTTGCTGCAAACGCATTGCCGCGGCATCGCCCAGGTCTGTCTGGATCGCGCCGCGGGCGAATCGTTGCCGCTGCCCGGATATACGCATTTGCAGCGCGCGGTGGTGTCCTCCACCGCGATGTGGTTTGCCGGATTCGGGGAAGGCTTTATCGACAACGCGGCTCGCGCGCGTGACACGCTGGCGTGGATCGATGCGAATCCGCTCGGCACCGCCGCCGGCTATGGCGTGAACCTGAAACTGGATCGCGAGCACACGACCCGTGCGCTCGGCTTTGCGCGCCTGCAGGTGTCGCCGGTCTGTGCCCAGCTCTCGCGCGGCAAGTTCGAGATCGCCGTGCTGGAAGCCTTCGGCAGCGCTTTGCTCGACCTGCGCCGCCTTGCCTGGGATTTGTCGTTGTTCAGCACCGCCGAATTCGGTTTCGTGTCGCTGCCGGACGAATACACGACCGGCAGTTCGATCATGCCGAACAAGCGCAATCCCGATGTCGTGGAATTATTGCGCGCCAGCTATGCCTGCGTCGCCGCGGCGCGCTGCGAAATCGAAAACCTGCTGTCGCTGCCGTCGGGTTATCAGCGCGATCTTCAATTCTGCAAAGGTTCGATCTTCCACGGCGTGCGCCATGGCCTGGCGGCGCTGGAGCTGGTACCGGACTTGTTGGCGCGGTTGCAGTGGAACGAAGCGACGATGTGTGAGGCGATCACGCCGCAGATGTACGCCACCGACGTGGCCATCGAGCAGGCGGCGGCTGGGGTTCCGTTCCGCGAGGCCTATCGAAAAGCCGCCGACAGCGCCGCGGGTGCGGGCGAGGGCAGGACGCCGGAGTCGATCCTGGCTGCGCGTACGTCGCCCGGCGCGGCAGCGGACCTGCGGCTGGATGAACTGCGCAGCCGGCTTCGCTTGCTTAACGAGTAAGCCAGCCCTGTTTCCGTGCCGTGCAAACCGCGTAGGGGAAAATCCACGACAGCGCCAGGATCGAATAGAACGAATAGCCGATGCCGTAGATGAAATCCCAGGAGCGTTCCGCGCGCAGGTAGTAGAGCATGTTGAACGCGGCGATCAGCAGCATCGCGCAGGCGAAGCGCAGCAGCATGTCGGGATGGTCGAACATCGTCGC
>DATJIL010000011.1:0-3673 GCA_035493385.1 Rudaea sp. | reverse complement strand
CGGCTTCCTGGAAGCGGAAAGTCTTGACTGGCTGCCGTGGGTCGATACACGCTATATGTGAAAAACCGAGACGCTAGTGAGGGGACGCGCCAATCAGATGGGCGACAGATAGACGCGGCAATACAACCAGTAAGTTGTAGGGTCCATCATCGGTTCGTTGACTGGCCTCGGATGAGGGATGTGCCGCAACCGCTCCGCACTGCTTTGTACATGCCCAAAATTCGCCGTTGCGTGCACTGATGTCTACTGAGAACGGATCGAGGTCTCGCAAGTAGGTGCCCATTGGGGTTTGCATTTCCGCAGGTGCGTTACTTGGGCGCTCGAGCATGGCGTGTACGTTCCCGGCGAGGACCAAGAATCGACCGCGCGGAAGCGCGGCAAACCCTTCACGTATTCGATCAGCCATCGCCTTGTCGCGCGCTTCGCTGTTCGCGGTCTTCGTTGGCTCATTGTCGTACGTCAGAATATCGACCTGCCTGCCTTCTGCCCGAAGGCGTCGCACATGTTTGATCAGATCGACCATGTCGTAGCTGCGACGCCCATCGTGTTGCGAGTTGTGAACTTGCCAGAACGGGCCTGACAGCAATGCTGATGTTGCGCTGGCACTGCCGTCGGACGCGAGAAAGCGCACGAATGCTGGTTGCTCTGAATGGGGAACCTCAAGGCCGAGTAGAACTGGATCTTCGGTCGAGTATGCTGACATCAGTTGAGCAAGTAGCTTCGGAATTTCCCGCGTTCCATGCAGCTCGCCGATCAGGATCAATCGATGATCAGCTGCCTCTTTACGGATGAGCTGAGCCGCCTCAGTAACTTCTTGTTGGCCTCCAGCGCCAAACGAAAACTGGGACACCACCAGGCCGCAGATCAATAGAAGATTTCGAATCATGGGATGCACTAAGCGAATTAGCGCCTAGCCTATCCGAAAGCCGTCATTCCTGAGAGTCCGGTTGGGGTCGACACCAGCCAAGTCGACGGCACCGGAATTCGCGCGTCAAGGTGAAATCTTGCGCTTTATCGCGCGCGCAACCGCCGGCGGCAAACTCGGCAACGCACGCAACATCCACGGCAGGACGCGGCGCTTGGCGCCGCCGAGCGATTCGGGCACCAGCGCCTCGATCAAGTGCGGACCGGGATGAGCCAGCGCATATTCGAGCGCCTTGCAGAAATCCTCGGCCGTGTCCGCGCGCACTGCGTGCACGCCCATGCCCTGCGCGAGCCGGGCGAAATCCAGCACCGGTTTGCGCAGGTCCAGTTGCGATAACGCCTTCGGTCCAATCCGGTCCGCGCCGACGCGTTCGAGTTCGACGTTGAGAACGGAATACGACGCGTTGTTGAAGATGATCGCGGTGACGTCGAGCTTCTCGCGCGCCATCGTCCACAGCGACTGGATCGTGTACATCGCCGAGCCATCGCCGATCAGCGCCAGCACCGGACGCTCCGGGCAGGCGATTGCCGCGCCGACGGCGTTGGGCAGGCCCTGGCCGATCGCGCCGCCGGTGAGGGTGAGCAGGTCGTGGCGCGGCGCGCCAGCGGTCATCACGCCCAGCATCAGGCCGGAGGTGATCGCCTCGTCGACGACGATGGCATTGTCCGGCAACAGATGTCCCACCGCCTTGCACACCTTGGCGGCGGTGAGTTTGCCGCGTGGACGCACGGGACGCCGCACGGCTTGCAGCGCAGGCACGGCCTTGTCCGCGCCGAGAAAATGCGCGAGTTTGTCCAAGCTCGCGGCAGCGTCTTGTGCCGGCGTGGCCAACGTGTGCACGACACAAGTATCAGGCACGAGATAACTCTTCTTGCCCGGATAACCGAAGAACGACACCGGCGCCTTGGCATCGACCAGGATCAGATTCCTCACGTCTGCAAGCTGCACGCTCGCAAGTTCCGCGAGATAAGCGATGCGTTCGACCGGCGGCAAACCGGCGCCGCGTTCCAATCGCGTTGGAAAAGTCTCGGCCAGCAGCGTGACTCCTGCGTGCGCGGCGATGCGCGCGGCGGCCAGCAATGCGTTCTCGCGCAGCGCGTTGCCGCCGAGCAGCAGCGCGGTTTTTCCGCCTGAGCGGATCGCCTCGGCAATCGCACGCACGGCCGCATCGTCGGCAACCCCAGGCGTCGGCGCGGATGGCGGCGGACACGGCACGCCGCCCTCGCTCCATGACACGTCCGCGGGCAGGATCAACGTGGCGACCTGGCCGGGCAGTCCGCGCGCGACTGCGATCGCCTCGACCGCATCGCGGCAGAGATCCGCCGTGGATTTCGACGTGCGCACGAATCCCGGCGAGACATTGCGGGCGACGGTTTCGATGTCGGACTGCAACTGCGCGTCGTACTGTACGTGGTACGTCGCGTGGTCGCCGACGATGTTGAGGACCGGCACCCTGCCCTTGCGCGCGTTGTGCAGGTTGGCCAGGCCATTGCCGAGGCCGCAGCCCAGATGGAGCAAGGTCGCGGCCGGCTTGCCGGCCATGCGCGCGTAACCGTCGGCCGCGCCGGTGGCCACGCCTTCGAAGAGCGCGAGTACGGCGCGCAGGCGTGGTTCGCCGTCGAGCGCCGCGACGAAATGCATCTCGGAGGTGCCGGGATTGGAGAAGCACACCTCGATGCCAGCATCGGCCAGGGTTTTGATCAGGGCTTGTGCGCCGTTCGGCATGGAGATTTCCTTCGAAGTCGTCAAATCTTGTCGAGGTGGTTCGCGCCAATGTCGGCAATGCGGGTGACGCCAGCCATCGTCATCGTCAGTTTCAATTCGCGCTGCAAAGTGGCGAGCAGATCGTGCAATCCCGCTTCGCCCGCACCGGCCAGCGCCCACACCCAGGGACGTCCGATCAGCACGCCGCGCGCACCGAGTGCGACGGCCTTGAAGATGTCAGCGCCACTGCGCACGCCGCCGTCGAGCAGGACTTCGGTCTTGTTGCCAACTGCCTGCACGACTGCTGGCAATTTCGAAATCGACGAGGCCGCGCCATCGAGCTGGCGTCCGCCGTGGTTGGAGACGACGATGCCGTCCGCGCCGACATCAACAGCCGCGCGCGCGTCGTCGGCGTCGAGGATGCCCTTGAGCAGCAGGCGGCCTTTCCATTGACCGCGCAGCCATTCGATGTCGCGCCAGGTCACGCGGGTATCGAATTGCGAATTCACCCACGCCCAGAATGCGGTGAGGTCGCGCGCGCCGGGCACCTGTTCGGTCAGGTTGCCGAAGGTCAGCGGCCGGCCGCGCAGCGCCACGTTCCACAACCAGTGCGGGCGCGGCAGGACTTGAGCCGCCTTGAGCAGCGCCGCGCGCAGGCCCTTGCCGCCGACGCCGTTGCGGGTATCGCGATGACGCATGCCGGGGATCGGCAGGTCGATGGTGAAGACCAGCGTGCGGCAACCGGCGGCCCAGGCGCGTTCGAGCAGGGCGACGATGACGTCGCGGTCGCGGATCATGTAGAGCTGGAACCAGAATGGTGCGCGGCTCGCGGCCTGCACCTCGGCCAGCGGACAGATGCCAACCGTGGACAGCGTGAACGGCACGCCCGCGGCATTCGCCGCGCGCACTGCCTGCGCTTCGCCGCGTCGCGCCATCATGCCAGCCATGCCGACCGGTGCGAGCGCGAGCGGCATCGCGCAATCCTCGCCGGCGAGCGTGGCGCGCGTGTCCACATTCTCCACATTGACCAGCACGCGCTGGCGC
>DATJIL010000010.1:0-9767 GCA_035493385.1 Rudaea sp. | reverse complement strand
GAGGTGACCAAGCGTTACCTCGCGGTGGTGCGCGGCTGGCCCGAACCTGAGGGCGACATCGACTATCCCCTGCCCGATGTGCGCGAGCGCAGTCCGCGCAAGCCCGCGCTCACGCGCTGGCGGCGGCTTGCGACGGCGACGCTGCCGATCGAAATGGGCCGCTATCCTGAACAGCGTTATGCGCTGGTCGAAGCCTTGCCGGAAACCGGCCGCTATCGGCAGATCCGCAAACATTTCCACCACGTTTCGCACCACATCGTCGGCGATACCAGTCATGGCCGCGGCGATCACAATCGCCTGTGGCGCATGCATCTGGGCATGCACCGCATGCTGTTGCATGCGTGGCGCCTGGAGTTCGCGCACCCGCGCAGCGGCGAGCGATTGCGCTTGCAAGCGCCGCTCGACGCGGCGTGGCAGGGTGTACTCGAGCGTTTCGATTGGACGGGCGCGCTCGCCTGCTAGAATCGCGCGATCCGTGGGAGCTCGCCATGCCATCGTTCGACATCGTTTCCAAACTCGATCTGCACGAGCTGACCAATGCGGTCGATCAGGCCACGCGCGAGCTGACCAACCGCTTCGACTTCAAGGGCACCGACGCGGTGTTCGAGCGCGAGGGAGAAAGCACCGTCGTACTCAAGGCGCAGGCGGAGTTCCAGCTCAAGCAGATGATCGACATCTTGAAGCAGCGCCTGGCCAGCCGGCACATCGACATCCGCTGCGCGGACATTGCCGATCCGGAAATCAATCTGTCGACGGCGAGCCAGAAGGTGACGCTCAAGCAAGGCATCGACCAGCCGCTGGCCAAGGACATCGTCAAGCGCATCAAGGACGCCAAGCTCAAGGTCGAGGCGCAGATCCAGGGCGACAAGCTGCGCGTGAGCGGCAAGAAGCGCGACGACTTGCAGACGGCGATGGCATTGTTGCGCGCGGCGCAGGACATCAAGATGCCGTTGCAATTTGAGAACTTCCGGGACTGATGATGCTGGAGGTCACGGCGACGTTGCGCATTCCCGATTCGGAACTGTCCGAATCCTTCGTGCGCGCGTCCGGCCCCGGCGGCCAGAACGTGAACAAGGTGGCGAGCGCGGTGGAACTGCGCTTCGACGTGGCGCATTCGCCGTCATTGCCGGAGCCCTTGCGCGCGCGCCTGCTCGCGCGCCGCGACCGCCGCCTGACCGCCGACGGCATGCTGGTGATCCAGGCCAGCCGCTTTCGCGACCAGGCCAAGAACCGCGAGGATGCGCGCACGCGCCTGGCCGAAATCGTGCGCGCTTCGTTGCATGTGCCGAAGAAACGCGTGGCGACCAAGCCCACGCGCGCCTCCAAGGAACGCCGCATCACGGCAAAGAAGAAGCGTGCACAGCACAAGCAAGCACGCGGCAAAGTGTGGGACCGCGAATGAGCGCGCCGGTCTTTCCCGCGCCGCCGCCGCAGATGCCGCAATTGCCGCCGTCGGCAGGGGCGGCGCTGTGCCGCTGGTTGTATGCACGCTGCGGCTGGCGCGTGGCCGGTGAACTTCCCGACGTGCCCAAACTGGTCGCCATCGCTGCGCCGCATTCAAGCAACTGGGATGCCGTGCTGGCCCTTCTGGTCAAGGTCGGTTTACGCATTGAGGTGCGCTTTATCGGCAAGCGCGAGGCATTCTTCTGGCCGCTCGGCTGGCTGCTGCGGCATCTGGGTGGCATTCCGATCGATCGCCGGCATGCGCACAATGTCGTCAAGGACATCACCGGGCTTTTTGCGGGTACTGAAAAGCTGTGGTTTGCAGTTGCGCCAGAAGGTACGCGCAAAAAAGTAAAAGAATGGAAAAGTGGATTCTTGCGTATCGCGCTCGCCGCGAACGTGCCTATCTTGCCGGTGTACTTCCACTATCCGGAAAAGACCATCGGCTTCGGGCCGCTGTTCCATCCGAGCGGCGACATGGACGCGGACATGGCGAAGATCCGCGAATTTTATCGTCCGTGGCAGGGCAGGAATCGCGGCACCGTCTAGCGTTCCGAGTGGCCCGACTCGAAGTAATCCCGGCGCGAGAACATTCCCGGCTTGATCAGGTCCACGAACGCGCGCGCCTGCGGCGACAGGTATTTGCCCTTGCGCACGACGACACCGTAGCTGCGCTGCGGGAAATAACGGCGCATGTTGCGCACGGCGAGACGTTTTTCGTCCTCGGGCTGGATGCAGATGCCGGTGACGATCGAGATTCCCAGCCCCATCGCCACGTATTGCTTGATCACTTCCCAGCCGCCGACTTCGATCGCGACCTGGTACGGCACGCGCGCCTGCTGGAACACGAGGTCGATCATGCGATACGTGGTCAGGCGCTGCGGCGGCAGGATCAATCCGTACGGCGACAGGTCCGCGAGTGCGATCTCGGGCTTCGACGCCAGGGGATGGTCCGGCGGCAGGATCAGCATGGGATCGAACCAGTGCACGGGCTCGTAGGACAGGTCGTGCGGCACGTCGAGCATGGAACCGAACGCGAAGTCGACCTGGTCGGAGCGCAGCAGCGCGAGTCCATCCTTGCCGGTGACGTTGGCGAGCTGCAAGCGCACTTCGGGCCGGCGTTCACGGAATCCGCGCACCAGCGGCGGCAGCAGGTACTGGATCGTCGAGGCTCCCGCGGCGATCGACACTTCGCCCGCGTCCAGGCCCTGGCGCTGGCTGCGGAATTGCTGGTCGAGCGCTTCCATGCCCTCGATCAGTGGACGCGCGAGGTCGTACAGCATCTGGCCTTCGCGCGTGAGCGACAGGCGCGGGCGCGTGCGCTCGAGCAGGCGCGTGCCAAGCTCCTTTTCCAGGGCAGATAGCTGCAAGCTCGCCGACGATGCCGACAGGAACAGCGCTTCGGCCGCGCGCGTCACCGTTCCGAACTTCACTGCGTAGCAGAACGCGCGAAGCTGCTTGAGGCGGTTGCCCTTGTAGTAGTGGCGGACGACAGCCTCGGCGGATGCCCTTGCCGCCCCGCGCCGCTTTCTCGGTGCGATCGTGCTCATTTTCGTACGGCTGTTCGATTTCCATGCCATTTCATTCAACAGGATACATCATATTTGATAATTTCAAATATACAGATTGAAACATTCAGATTGTCAAATCGTATTTGGCAAGCCTAGTCTGCATGCGTTGCATTCCCAACCACTTTCGAGGATCGCGATGAAGACCACGCTGCCCACCGCCGAACAAATCAAGATCGACTGGCAAAACAACCCGCGCTGGAAAGGCGTGAAACGTCCCTACTCGGCCGAGGACGTCGTGCGCCTGCGCGGCACCGTCCACGTCGAGCATTCGCTGGCGCGGCTCGGCGCCGAGAAATTGTGGAAATCCCTGCACAACGAGGATTACGTCAACGCGCTCGGCGCGCTCACCGGCAACCAGGCCATGCAGCAGGTAAAGGCTGGATTGAAGGCGATCTATCTTTCCGGCTGGCAGGTCGCGGCGGACGCGAACCTCGCCGGACAGATGTATCCGGACCAATCCCTGTATCCGGCCGATTCGGTGCCGGCGGTCGTGCGTCGCATCAACAATACGCTGCTGCGCGCCGATCAGCTCAATCATGCAGAAGGCGACGACAGCATCGACTTCCTGCAACCCATCGTCGCCGATGCCGAAGCCGGATTCGGCGGCGTGCTCAACGCGTTCGAGCTGATGAAGGCGATGATCGAGGCTGGCGCCGCCGGCGTGCATTTCGAGGATCAGTTGGCGAGCGTCAAAAAATGCGGGCACATGGGCGGCAAGGTGCTGGTGCCAACGCGCGAGGCCGTGGACAAGCTCGCCGCTGCGCGCCTTGCGGCGGATGTCATGGGCGTGCCGACCCTGCTCGTCGCGCGCACCGACGCCGAGGCCGCCGACCTGCTCACTTCCGACATCGACGCCAACGACAAGCCATTCACGACCGGCGAGCGCACCGTCGAAGGCTTCTACAAGACGCGCAATGGATTGGATCAGGCGATTTCGCGCGGCGTCGCCTATGCGCCGTATGCGGACCTCGTGTGGTGCGAGACCGGCAAGCCGGACCTCAAATTCGCGCGTGCCTTCGCCGAAGGCGTGCACGCGAAATATCCGGGCAAGCTGCTGGCCTACAATTGCTCGCCGAGCTTCAACTGGAAGAAAAACCTCGACGACGCGACGATCGCGAAATTTCAGCGCGAACTGGCGGCGATGGGCTACAAGTTCCAGTTCATCACCCTGGCCGGCTTCCACGCGCTCAACTATTCGATGTTCAACCTCGCCCACGGCTACGCGCGTCGCCAGATGAGTGCCTTCGTCGAATTGCAGGAGGCCGAATTCGCCGCCGCCGAGCGCGGCTTCACCGCGGTCAAGCACCAGCGCGAAGTCGGCACCGGCTACTTCGACACGGTCACGCAGACGATCCAGGGCAGCGGCGCGAGCACGGTCGCGCTGAAAGGCTCGACCGAGGAAGCGCAGTTCCACGGGCAGGAGAAAGCGGCGGCGTAGTTGTACGCCTCTCCCGCTGGCGGGAGAGGCCGCGCCAAAGGCGCGGGTGAGGGTGAGACAGGATGTCGAACGGCGGCACGTCAGGGATGATTACTCATCTTGCCACCCTCACCCCAACCCTCTCCCGCCAGCGGGAGAGGGGGAAAGCGATTCACTCACCTGCTGCGTCCGTTCATCGTCCAGGCATACCCGGTCATCCGCGCTGGGTGTGCATTGGCGCCCGCTGCGCTACCATGCGCCGGTTCAGGGCGAGGGGAATACGGACGTGTCCACCGTGCCAACCGATGCCGCCACGGAAGTCGTGGCGGCAAACCTGGCGCCGCGCGCGCAGGCGCCGCACCTGCCGCGGCAGTTGTCCGACGCCGAATTCGTCATGCTGCGCGGCGCCGGCCCCTCGCGCCGCTGCGCCGCCGGCGAGGTTTTGTTCCGCAAGGGCGAAATCGGCCAGAACATGTTCGTGATCGAAAGCGGGCAGGTGCGCCTGGAATTCGGCGACGGCCTGCCGAGCAAGGTGCTCGGTCCGCGCGAATACTTCGGCGAACTCGCGCTGTTCATCGGCAATCATGCGCGCGTGGCTGGCGCGGTCGCGCACAGCGCCGCAGGTTTGCGCGTGATCGATTATCCCGCGTTCGACTTCCTGCTCGAAAACGAACCGGCCCTGCTCGCGCAGTTCATGCGCCGCTCGTTCGCCTACCTCGTCGCCAGCGAGCAACAGTTGATCGCGAGCCTGAAACGGCGCAACGAGGATCTGCTGGTGACGCTGGATTCGCTGCGCCAGACGCAGAGTCAGCTTTCCACCGCGAATCGCCTGGTGCGCACCGACGAACTCACGGGACTCGTCAATCGTCGCGGCCTTTACGAACACCTGGAACACCTCGCTCGATTCCGCGTTGCCGGCACCCATCTCGCGCTGCTGCTGATCGACCTGGACCGCTTCAAGCAGATCAACGACGAGTTCGGCCATCTCGCGGGCGATCAGGTACTGTGCGCGATCGCTGCCGAAGTCGGCCGCGTCGCCTCGGCCTGCGATCTGCCCTGTCGCCTCGGCGGCGACGAATTCGCCCTGCTCGCCCAGCTCAACGAAGCGACGGAACTCGAAGCGCTGGCCGCGCGCATCGTCTCGGGCATTCGCGCGTTGCGTTTCGTCGAACCGCTGGAAAACCTCAGCGCTTCGATCAGCATCGGCGCCGGGCTGTGCGCCGACAACGCCGACTGGTCGGCGTGGTACAGCCAGGCCGATCAGGCGCTGTACCAGGCCAAGGGGCAGGGTGGCAACTCTTGGAGCGTGGCTGCGTCCGAGTAGCCCGAAAACTGGCGTCGTCCGGACATTTGGCGCACAATCTTTCGACTGCGGCGGCGGTCAGGCCGTGCGCGGCGGGGGAAAATGAACGCAGTGGCCGACGATGCACAACCGCAGATTCGGGCGTCCGTGACCCCGGCGCCGTTGCTGCGTGCGGTCGTCGTCTGCGATCTGACCGACAGCGCGCAACTGACCCAGCGCCTCGGCGATGTCGAGGCTGCCGAACTCGCGCAACGCCTCGATCGCATTGCTCGCGACCTCGTCTACCGCCATCGCGGTCAGGAGATCGACAAGTCCGACGGCTTCCTGCTGCTGTTCGAGCGTCCCGTGTACGCGGTCGCCTTCGCGCTCGACTACCAGCGTCGCCTGCGCGAACTTGCCACTGCCGAATCGCTGCCGCTGTCGGCGCGCATCGGCATCCACGTCGGCGACGTCATGCTGTGGGAAAACGCGCCGGCCGATGTCGCGCGCGGCGCCAAGCCCACCGAAGTCGAAGGCCTGGCCAAACCCGTGGCGGCGCGGTTGATGAGCCTGGCCCTGCCCGGCCAGATCCTGATTTCTTCCGTCGCCTGCATGCTGGCCCAGCGCGCGCAGGCCGAACTGGTCGCCCAGCGCGCGCCGCCGCAATGGAAGATGCACGGCCGCTACCTGTTCAAGGGCGTGGCCGAACCGCTGCAGGTGTACGAAGTCGGCGAGTCCGGCATCGCGCCGCTCAAACGGCCGGCCTGGTCCGGCAAGGCGCACCGCGAAGTGCCGTGGTGGCGGCGTCCCGGCATGCTGGCCGTCGAAGCGATCGTGCTCGCCACCGCCGTCGCCGTGCCGGCCTATCTGTGGCTGCGCAGCCCACCGGCCATCGCGTTCGCCCAGCGCGACTGGGTCGTGCTCGGCGACCTGAACAACCTCACCCACGAGATCGTCCTCGACGGTTCGCTGGAATCCGCGTTTCGGCTCGGGCTGGAGCAGTCGCGCTACGTCAACGTGATGTCCGACCTCAAGGTGCGCGACACCCTGGCCCTGATGCAGCGCGATCCGGCGCGCACCCACGTCGACCGCGCCGTCGGCAGCGAAGTGGCGATCCGCGACGGCGCCCGCGCCCTGATCATTCCCACCGTCGCCGAAGTCGGTGGCCACGTGCGCGTCACCGCCGAGGTGGTCGATCCGAAAACGCAGGCCACGGTCTACACCGAATCGGAGGATGGCAAGGGGCTGGATTCGGTGCTGCCGACCATCGACGCGATCGACCAGCGCCTGCGCCTGCGCCTGGGCGAAGCGCTGGCCGCGGCGTCAGAGACCAGCAAGCCGCTGGAAGAGGTGGCCACGGCGAACCTGGACGCGCTGCGCGCCTACTCGCTGGGCCAGCGCGCTTACTTCACCGGCAATATGAAGGACGCGCTGGCGTTCTACAAGGATGCCGTGCGCCTCGACCCCCAGTTCGCCACTGCGCATCTGGTCATCGCGCGGACGCTCCTGAATGCGGACCAGAACTCCGAAGCGCTCAAGAAGATCGAATTGGCGGCGGCTACGCCGAACCGCCTGTCGGCACGCGACAGCCTGCTTGTCGATGCCTGGCACAGCACGCTGACAGCGCCGGATACGTCGTTGCCAAAGTGGAAATCGCTGACGAAGCTGTATCCGGATTTCTATCCGGCGAACGGCCCGTATTCGTACTACGCTTGGTGTGCGAATGATTATGCGGGAGCCATCTCTGCTGCGAGGCTCAATGTCGCTCCGCAAAACCCGAATCTTGCTGCGGGTGAGAATCTACTCGGCATTCTTTATCTTGCGAATGAGCAATATGTCCAGTCCGCACAACATTTTCATCGCGCAGCAGAGGCTGGTTTTGCGTGGACCGATTATGCGCCCCTGGTGGAAGCTGCTCAGCGCCACTTTGGTAAGGCTGAATCGATGTTGGCGAACAACAAATCATCGGGAATTCCGTCGATGGATTTGTCAAGTGACTTTATCCGCGCCGCAGTGGCAGTCGATCAGGGAAATTGGCGCGAAGCTGAGAGCGTACTCGATCTTGCTGAGAGTAAAGCTGCGAAATTGGGTGCCTCGCCTCACATGCGCTTGCAAGGCATAGCGCTCGGATTACAGAGCGAATTAGGCCAATACGAACACAGCAAACTTGATACCTTTATTCAGGCCATTTCCACGTTCACGGCCAACAATGCCATTGATGCCGATCAAGCGCAGTTCCACAGATTTTTCGCAATTTATTTGCTCGCGCATAACAGCGAAACCAAACAAGCCAAGCAGTTGCTCGGGAATGACAGGGCAGCGGCGGCAATGGGGGCATCGACACCGTTGAACAACCTACGAACGATTGCCGATGCGGAACTTGCACGCGTCACCGGCCACCCGCAACAGGCGATCGATAGACTCAAACCGCTCGTGGATGGCAACGAATTATTTCTAACGCACCGGGCATTGCTGGATGCTTATGCAAGCCTTGGCCAAAACGAAGCGGCGCTGGCCGAGGCACAATGGCTAGCGTCGCACCGCGGCCGCGCCTACGCCGAGTATGGTGCAAATCAATTCATGATGGCTTTCAACGTCGTCCAGTCGGATTTGGCTTTGCTACGTGTTGCCGAGTTGTCGCGTGATCTCGGCAAACCGAATGAATCGACGAAAGCACTGAACGAGTTTTCGCGGGCTTGGCCAAACATCGACTTGCCGATGATCATTTCTCGGCAGCAGGCGTTACAGCACAAGCCATAGCGCGGGGCGCTATTTGTATGCGCGAAAATCCAGCTTTATGCCAGGAATAACCATACACAGGCACTCCGCGTCATCTTGACCAATAATTTTCTTGCGCGCGGTTTCGAATTCCGTCTTGGATGCCAACTTCCCCGTCACGATGTGGTCGGCGAGGAAAATCTTGACCTGATCGACCGGCAGACCGATTTGCGACAGAGCCGACGCTGGGTTTTTCTCGAAGTTGGCACGAAAGCCGTCATCGCTCGCGAGACGGCCAAGCAGATCGAGCATCTGGGCCTTGCTGACATTTGGACCAGCCATATCTCCCCCTGTCGAGACGTTTGTGATGGACGCGGCTCGCCTGCCGAGACGTCGGTATACGGCTCACGGCAGGCGCTGCACCGGGACGGCAATAGCCGATCCCGGTAGCCATATTACTGCAACGCGGCGGCGCTGCGACGGCGCTGATCGCCGTAGTCCAGCCGAAAATTCGGAATGACCATGCACAGGCATTCACCGGCGATTTCGTCGACCATGCGCTTGCGCGCGATCGCAAAAACGGATTTGTCCGCCAACGCGCCGCTTTGTGCCGAAGGGCCGACGAATCCGGCAAAGCCGCCGGCGGGAAAATCCAGTTCCGTCAATGCGGCTTCCGGATCGCGCTGGAAGCGGATGCGGTAGCCGTCGTCCTCGGCGAGTTTGCCCAACAGTTCGATGATCTGCGATTTGCTGACATGATTTGCGTAAGCCATGACGTGCTCCGAAAAAGTGATCCCCTGAGTGCCCGAACCGGATTTCCGATTCGGACACGCACCGTAGCAGCGCACGCAGAAGGCTCAGTGACAGCGGTCACAAATCCGGAACGCGGCGCACGCGCGGCTTGCCAGACGCACGCATGCTGCCTACGCTTGCGCGCACTTCCCCGCGAGTGATCCGCCATGCAAGTACGCCGCTGCGCCCACCTGATGATCGAACCGCGCGAGCGGCTGGACTTCGACTTGTCCCTGCTCGCCGGTGGCGGCACCGGCCTCCGCAACGTGGTCGAGTGGATCGCGCTGGCGCCGCACCGCGACGAGGAAATCGTGCTGTCGGCGGACGAGATGGCCGTGCTCGGTGCGTTGTCGCCGTCGCAGTGGACGGCGCTGGACGAACTCGCGAAGACGCATCCGCGTGCGACGCTGCAAGCGCTGCTCGACAAGGGCCTGTTGATCGCTCAAGCGGACGGCGATGCCGCCGCGCGCGAGGCCGACGAATTCCTGCGCGATACGCACTGGCGCGGACTCGATGCCGTCGCGCACCGCTTCTCGCGCTGGCG
>DATJIL010000009.1:0-37527 GCA_035493385.1 Rudaea sp. | reverse complement strand
AGTTCGCCAAGAACCCAATTCGCACAGAGCTTCGCTTGGCCGGGCAACGCAGCGAGCGTCGCTTCGAAATAATCCGCGATGTGCTTGTCGGCGCACAACTGCGTCGCATCGCTTTCCGGCAGGCCCAACGATTCGATGTAGCGCCGCCGCCGCGCGTCCGGCAGTTCCGGCAGCGCCGCACGCACCGCGTCGATGTCGGTTTCCGACACGGCCAGCGGCGGCAAATCCGGATCGGGAAAATAACGGTAGTCGTCGGCGTCTTCCTTGCCGCGCATCGGCAGGGTGCGGTGCGCCGCGGCGTCGTAGAGCCGCGTTTCCTGCACGATGGCCTCGCCGTTTTCCAGCGCGCGGGTCTGGCGCTCGATCTCGTATTCGATCGCCTTTTCGACGAAGCGGAACGAATTGACGTTCTTGATCTCGGTGCGCGTGCCGAGTTTGTCCGTGCCCGCACGCCGCACCGAGACGTTCGCGTCGCAGCGAAACGAGCCTTCCTGCATGTTGCCGTCGCACACACCCAGCCAGCACACCAGGGTGTGCACCGTGCGCATGTAGGCAACAGCGTCCTGCGCCGAATGCAGCACGGGCTTCGACACGATCTCGAGCAGGGGCACGCCAGCGCGATTGAAATCCAAACCTGTGGCCGCGTGGAAAGCGTCGTGCAGCGATTTGCCGGCGTCTTCTTCCAGATGTGCACGTTCGATTGCCACCTCGAGCGTGCGCCCGTCGTCGGTGCGCACGCAAAGCGTCCCGTTGCCGACGATCGGCGCTTCGTACTGGCTGATCTGGTAGCCCTTGGGCAGGTCGGGATAAAAATAATTCTTGCGTGCGAAAACGCTGTGCCGCGCGATCGTCGCATTGATCGCGAGTCCGAATGCGATGGCCTTGTCCAGTGCCGCGCGATTGGGTACCGGCAGCGTGCCGGGCAGGGCCACGTCGAGCAGTGCCGCCTGCGTATTCGGCTCGGCCCCATAGGCCGTGGATGCGCCGGAAAACAGTTTCGACCGCGTCAACAACTGCGCGTGGATTTCCAGGCCGATGACAGGCTGCCAGCTCATGCGCCCGGCTCCCGTGTGTGCCAGTCGGTGACGAGCTGGAATTGATGCGCGACCGCGAGCAGCGCGCTTTCCGCGAACGCCGGCGCGATCAGCTGCAGGCCAACGGGAAGATTCTCGCTGAAACCTGCCGGAATCGATATCGCGGGCAATCCGGCCAGGTTCACCGCCACGGTGTTGACGTCGGCGGCGTACATCGCGAGCGGATCGGACGTCTTCTCGCCGAGCTTGAATGCGACGGTCGGTGCGGTTGGCCCCGCAATCAAGTCGACCGACTTGAACGCTTCAGCAAAGTCGTTCGCGATCACGCGCCGCGCGCGTTGCGCGCGCAGATAGTACGCGTCGTAATAACCTGCCGACAGTGCATAGGTGCCAACCAGGATGCGACGCTTGACCTCGGCACCGAAACCCTCGCCGCGGCTGCGCGTGTACAAATCCTCGAGTGACTGCGGATCGGCGCAGCGGTGGCCGTAGCGAACGCCGTCGTAGCGCGCGAGATTGCTCGAAGCTTCTGCCGGCGCGATCACGTAATACGCCGGGATCGCGAGCGCCGCATGCGGCAGGGAAACATCGACCAGCGTGGCGCCGAGTTTTTCGTATTGCGCCAGCGCTTCGCGCGTTGCCGCATCGACACCGGCCTCGACGCCCGCACCGAAATATTCGCGCGCAACGCCGATTTTTATACCTTGCAACTTTGTGGACAACGCACCAACGTAATCGTCGCAAGGGCGATCGACACTGGTCGCATCGCGCGCGTCGTGCCCCGCCATCGCGGCGAACACCTGCGCGCAATCGGCCGCGGTATGCGCCAGCACGCCGGCGCAATCCAGGCTCGACGCATACGCGATCATGCCCCAGCGCGAGACGCGGCCGTAGGTGGGTTTCAAGCCGGTGATGCCGCAGAATGCGGCCGGCTGGCGGATCGAACCGCCGGTGTCGGTGCCGGTCGCGAACGGCACGATGCCTGCGGCGACGGCCGCCGCCGAACCGCCAGACGATCCGCCGGGCACGCGCGTCGCGTCCCAGGGATTTCTCACCGCGCCGAAGCATGAATTCTCGTTCGACGAGCCCATCGCGAACTCGTCCATGTTCGCCTTGCCGATGGACACCGCCTGCGCATCGGCGAGCTTTTCCACCACGGCCGCATCGTAGGGCGGCACGAAATTTTCCAACATGCGCGAGGCGCAGGTGGTACGTATTCCATTTGTGCAAAAAATATCCTTGTGCACAAAGGGAATTCCGCACAGCGGCAGCGCTGCGCCCGCCGCGAGGGCGGCGTCGGCGCGGCGCGCGGCGCCGAGCGCGGCGTTCTCGTCGAGCGTGACGAAGGCGTTGAGGTCGCTACGCGCCTGCGCCGCCGCCAGCGCCTGTCGCGCCAACTCGATGGCGGAGATTTTGCGTGCGCGCAGGGCCTGCGCGAGTTGCGCGATATCCGAAGCCATCGCCGATGCCTAGCCGATCACTTTGGGCACGGCGTACAAACCACCGCGCGCGTCTGGCGCCAGCGCGAGCAGGACATCGGCGCGATCGGACGCGGTGACCGCATCCGCGCGCCAGGCCAGCGTTTGCGCGTGCGGATGCGCCATCGGCTCGACGCCATCGAGTGGCGCATTCGCCAACTGCCCGGCAAGATCGAGTACGCGCGAGAGATCGGCTGCTGTCTGCCCCGCATCCTGCGCCGGTATCGGCAGGCGCGCGAGCCGGGCGATGCGGGCGACGGTGGCGGTGTCGATGGCCATGGGCGATCCGGGGTGTGGGCGGGCGACGATAACACGGCGCGATCATCGCGGTGATGCGCGAAAAGCGTGCCGCAGGCCGCATTTTAACGGCATTTTTCCTTGCTTGTGCGGCGCCACGAATCTACACTGTCGCGCTTTTCGCGATCCCGCGAAAAACCCATCATAGAGTGCTTCATGTTCGGCTTAGGCAGATTCTTTTCCAACGACCTGTCGATCGACCTCGGCACGGCCAATACCCTCATTTACGTGCGCGGTCAGGGCATCGTCCTGAACGAACCTTCCGTCGTCGCCATCCGCCAGGACCGCGGCCCGGGCGGCCCGCGTTCGGTCGCGGCGGTGGGCGGAGACGCAAAACGCATGCTCGGGCGCACCCCCGGCAACATCGTCACCGTGCGTCCGCTCAAGGACGGCGTGATCGCCGATTTCTCGATGACCGAGGAGATGCTCAAGCAGTTCATCAAGAAGGTGCACAAGACGCGCGTGTTCCGTCCCAGCCCGCGCGTGCTCGTCTGCGTACCCTGCGGATCGACCCAGGTCGAACGCCGCGCGATCAAGGAATCGGCCGAAAGCGCCGGTGCACGCGACGTGTTCCTGATCGAGGAACCGATGGCCGCGGCGATCGGTGCCGGCATTCCGGTGCACGAGGCGCGCGGCTCGATGGTGCTCGACATCGGCGGCGGCACGTCCGAGGTGGCGGTGATCTCCCTCAACGGCATTGTCTACTCCGCTTCGGTGCGCATTGGCGGCGACCGCTTCGACGAAGCCATCATCAACTACGTGCGCCGCAACCACGGCACCCTGATCGGCGAAGCCACCGCCGAGCGCATCAAGATGGAAATCGGCTGCGCCTTCGCGCAAACCGAAATCCGCGAAATCGAAATCTCCGGCCGCAACCTCGCCGAAGGCGTGCCGCGCATGTTCGCGATCAATTCCAACGAGATCCTCGAAGCCCTGCACGAACCGCTCGGCGGCATCGTCGGCGCGGTCAAGTCGGCGTTGGAGCAGACCCCGCCGGAACTGTGCTCCGACGTCGCCGAGCGCGGCATTGTGCTCACCGGCGGCGGCGCCCTGCTGCGCGACCTGGACAAGCTCATCTCCGAGGAAACCGGCCTGCACGTGCACGTGGCGGACGATCCGCTGACTTGCGTGGCGCGCGGCGGCGGGCGCGCGCTGGAGTTGATCGACCAGCACGGCAGCGATTTTTTCGCTCCTGAATAAGGCCGAAAGTTTCGTAAACTGCGCTCATCATGGCGCTGACTCGCAACGACACGTCCCCGCTGTTCAGTCCCGACACGGCGAACACGCTGCGCCTGATCGGCTATCTGGTGCTGGCCATTGCCTTGATGGTTCTCGACCACCGCAACGGCTGGCTCACGCGCGTGCGCTACACCGCCAGCGTGGCGATCGAACCGATGTACCGACTCGCGGCGCTGCCCTCGCAACTGGCGCGCGACGCCGGCGACGCCGTGGCTGACCGCACGCGCCTGAACGCGCGCAACGCGGAACTCGAACGTGAGTTGCTGCTCGCGCAGGCGCGCCTGAACCGTCTGCAAACCGTGCGCGAACAAAACGAACGCCTGCAGCAGCTGCTCGATGCGCAACGCAGCCTCGATGTCGGCGTACAGCTCGCACGCATCATCGACGTGGATACCGATCCGTTCCGCCATCGCGTGGTGGTCGATGCCGGCGTGCGCCAGGGCGTGACGGCGGGCGAAGCGGTGCTCGATGCGCACGGCGTGATGGGCCAGATCGTGGAAGTGCTGCCGGACACGTCCACCGTCATGCTGATCACCGATCCGGCGCACGCATTGCCGGTGAAGAGCGAGCGCACCGGGTTGCGCGCGATCGCACGCGGCACCGGTGCGCTGGATGCGCTGGAATTGCAGAATGTCCCGATCAGCGCCGATATCAAACCCGGCGACCGGCTGGTTACTTCGGGTTTGGGCGGACATTTTCCCGCCGGATTCCCGGTCGGCAGCGTACGCGGCATCCGCAACGATCCCAGCGGCATGTTCGCAGTAGCGACGGTCGCGCCGAGCGCGGCGCTGGATCGCAGCGGCGAAGTGCTGATCCTGCACGATCTGCCCGATCCGGTCGGTCCGCCAGCGCCGGTGTCGATCCAAGGACCGCCCGCGGCGGCGGCGCAGCCATGAACCGCCTGCGCGCCAACGACTGGCTGTTCTGGGGCAGCGTGTTCGCCGGCTACCTGCTGCAATTGATGCCGTTGCCGCAGGCATTGCTGCCGCTCAAACCCTGGTGGCTGGCATTGATCCTGGTCTACTGGACGCTGGAAGCGCCCGAGCATGTGAGCCTGGGCCGCGCCTTCGTGCTCGGCCTGGTCGGCGACCTGCTCGTCGGCGACCTGCTCGGCGAGCAGGCGCTGCGGCTTTGCATTTTTTGCTTCATCCTGATGCGTTTCCGCGCGCGCCTGCGCTTTTTCCCGATGTGGCAGCAGGCACTGGCGGTGCTTGCCCTGCTCGTCAACGACCGCATCGTACTGCTCGCCGAACGCGCCGTGGCCGGACTCGGCGGCGCACCGCCAAGCTACTGGCTGGCCCCGCTCGCCGGCGCGCTGGCGTGGCCGTGGGTATTCCTGTTGCTCGACGATGCACGCGCGCGCCTGCGCGCCCGCGAATCGTGAAAAAGCGCCGAAAAACCCCGTCCGGGAAGATCAAGGACGCGCAGCGCGAAGCGGAGCGTTTCCGCCGTCGCGCACTCGCCGGTTTCATCCTCATCGCGTTGTGCCTGGCCGGACTCGCCGCGCGTTTCTGGTACCTGCAAGTCGCCCGCCACGCCGAATTCGCCGCGCGCTCGGACAGCAACCGCATCTCGGTGCGCAGCATTCCGCCGACGCGCGGCCTGATCTACGACCGCAACGGCGTGCTGCTGGCCGAGAACATCGCCGCGTTCCGCCTCGAAGTGGTGCCCGAGCAGGTCAAGGACATGGGCGCGATGCTCGCCGCGCTCGGCCACGTCGTCGCGCTGTCGGACGACGACATCGAGCGTTTCGCCGCGCTGCGCAAAGGCAAGCGTGCGTTCGACAGCATTCCGCTGCGCCTGAAATTGTCCGAGGACGAGATCGCGCGTTTCTCCACGCAACGCTGGCGCTTCCCCGGCGTCGACGTGGTGCCGTATTTGACGCGTGCCTATCCGCGCGGCACGGATTTCGCGCACGTGGTCGGCTACGTCGGTCGCATCGACGCGGCGGACGCGGCCAACCTCGATGCCAACGAATACGCCGGTACCACGCAGATCGGCAAGACCGGCATCGAGCGCAAGTACGAGAGCCAGCTGCACGGTCTGCCGGGCTACGAGCAGGTCGAGGTAAACGTCGACAAGCGCGTGATCGGCAAGCCGATCAACCGGGTCGCGCCGACGCCGGGCAAGAACCTGTACCTGAGCATCGACGCGCGCCTGCAGCGCGTGGCCTTCGATGCACTGGCCGGGCGGCCGGGCGCAGTGGCCGCGATCGATCCGCGCAATGGCGAAGTGCTCGCGCTGGCCAGCGCGCCGAGTTTCGATCCGAACCTGTTCGTCAACGGCATCGGCCGCGCCGACTACGCCGCGCTGATGAACAATCCGGACAAGCCCCTGCTCGACCGCGCGATCGCCGGCGGTTTCACGCCGGGCTCCACAGTCAAGCCGTACCTGGGCCTCGGCGGCCTCGAACTCGGCCTGCGCCGGCCGCAGGACACGGTGTTGTCGACCGGCGAGTTCTTCATCCCCGGCCAGTCGCGCGGCTATCGCGACGACGTGCGCGGCGGCCAGGGCCTGGTGAACCTGCGCCAGGCCATCGCGCGCTCGGTCAACACGTATTTCTATTCGCTCGCGCTGGACATGGGCATCGACCGTTTCAGCGCGTGGATGGCGAATTTCGGTTTCGGCAGCCCCACCGGCATCGATCTGCCCGGCGAAGCGTCCGGCGTGCTGCCAGCGCGCGCCTGGAAGCGGGCGAAGCTCGAGCAGCCGTTCTATCCGGGCGAGACCGTGATCGCCGGCATCGGCCAGGGTTACTGGGTGATCACGCCGATCCAGCTGGCATCCGCGCTGGCGACGCTTTCCGAGGGCGGCGTGCGCCACGTTCCGCACCTGTTGCGCGCGCTGCAGGCCGGCCTGAACGCGCCGCGCGTGCCGGTGGCGCAGCCGAAATCCGCGCCGAGCTTCGTGCGCAATCCCGCCAACTGGGACGCGGTGCGCCAAGGCATGATCGACGTGGTCAATGATCCTTCCGGCACCGCACATGGACTCGGCGAAGGATTCCCCTACGTCATCGCCGGCAAAACCGGCACCGCCGAACGCTATTCGCGCACCGGCGAGGAATGGACCAGCATCATGGCTTCGCCGATCAGCCGCCACGAAGTGCTGTTCGAGGCGTTCACGCCGGCCGACGCGCCGCGCGTCGCGGTGGTGATCGCGCTCAAGGAAGGCCGCTCCGGCGCCTACGACGCGGCGCCGATCGCGCGCCGGATCCTCGACGAATGGCTCAAGGACGACGACGGAGGCCGCACGCCATGAATCCGCTGTTGCGCCTACGCGCGTGGCTGCGCCACAGCCTGCGCGAACCGCGCCTGGACCTACCGCTGCTCGGCGCACTGATCCTGCTCGCACTGATCGGGCTCGCCACGCTGTACAGCGCCAGCGATCTGGACCGCCACCTCGTGCTCGGCCAGGCGCTGCGCTTCGCGCTCGGCGGACTGTTCCTGCTGCTGCTCTCGCGCGTGCCACCGAACGTGCTGCGCAACTGGACGCCGTGGCTGTACTTCGCCAGCCTCGCCCTGCTCGTGGCCGTGGCGGTGATCGGCCAGGGCCGCGGCGCGAACCGCTGGCTGAATCTGGGCGTGGTGCGCTTCCAGCCATCGGAGCTGGTCAAGCTGACCCTGCCAATGATGATCGCCTGGTACCTGCATGCGCGTGAACTGCCGCCGCGCTGGCTGACCCTCGGCGCGGTCGCGCTGCTGATCGTCGCCCCGGCCCTGCTCATCGCCAAGCAGCCAGACCTGGGCACCGCCTTGCTGGTCACCGCAAGCGGCGTGTTCGCGGTCTTCCTCGCCGGACTCGCCTGGTGGCGCATCTTCGCCCTGCTCGGCACGGCCGCTGCGGCGGCACCGCTGCTGTGGCATTTCATGCACGAATACCAGCGCGACCGCCTGCGCATGTTCCTCAATCCGGAGGCCGATCCGCTCGGCAACGGCTGGCACATCATCCAGTCGGAGATCGCGGTCGGCTCCGGCGGCCTGGCCGGCAAGGGCTGGCACCACGGCACGCAGTCGCGCCTGGAATTCCTGCCCGAGCACACCACCGACTTCGTGTTCGCGGTGTTCTCCGAGGAATGGGGCCTGATCGGCGTGGTCGTGCTGCTTGCGCTGTATCTGTTCATCGTCGGCCGCGGCCTCGTCATCGCCGCGAACGCGCGCGACACCTATTCGCGCCTGCTCGCGGGCTCCATCAGCATGGCGTTCTTTGTCTACGTCATGGTCAACGGCGGCATGATCACCGGGCTCTTGCCCGTGGTCGGCGTGCCCCTGCCGCTGATCAGTTATGGCGGCACCTCGGCGGTGTCGCTGCTGGCCGGATTCGGCGTGCTGATGTCGATCCACGCACACCGCAAGTTCATGTCCGGATGATCATGTTGGGACGCAGCAGGCCATGCTAAGCTTTCGCGCCATCGGCACTTTCGGCGGCAGTATGCGGCGCACCTTCGCGGTTTTGTATACTTTTTTGCTTTGTGCGCTGCTCAACACCGTTGCGCTGGCCCAATCCGCCGCCGATCCGGGTGCGGCGGAAAAACAGTTCGCCCGACAAATGGCGCGCGAACACGGCCTCGACGCCGCGGCGGTGCTGGAAATCCTCCACCGCGCGACCTATCGGCAAAGCGTGATCGACACGATGCAGCGCCCGGCCGAAGCCAAGCCGTGGAAGGATTACCGGCCGATCTTCGTCACCCAGCGCCGCATCGACGACGGCGCAGTCTTCTTCGATGACAACCGCGCCCTGCTCCAACGCGTCGGCGGCCAATACGGCGTGCCGCCCGAACTCATCGCCGCCATCATCGGCGTGGAGAGCAATTACGGCCGCACGCCGATGCGCTACCGCGTGCTCGACGCGCTGGTCACGCTGGCGTTCTACTACCCGCCGCGCGCGAGTTATTTCCGCTCCGAACTCGCGCAACTGCTGCTGTTGCATTCGGCCGCGTTTCCGTACCCGCCGGAAGAACTCATGGGCTCGTACGCCGGCGCCATGGGCTGGCCGCAGTTCATGCCATCGAGCGTGGCCAAATACGCGCGCGACGGCGACGCCGACGGCAAGATCGATTTGTGGAATTCGCTGCCGGACATCTGTGCGAGCGTTGGCAACTACTTCGAAGCGTTCGGCTGGCAGACCGGCGCGCCGGTCGCGCTGCGCGCGCAAGTCGCCGCGAACGCGCGCACGCTCGATCCGAAAGGCCTCGACCCGGTCTATCCGCTGCAACAGCTCGCCGAATGGGGCTATGTGACGGACCGCAAACTCGATCCGGCCACGCCGGCAACTCTGTTGCGCCTGGATGGCGTCGACGGTCCCGAATTCTGGATCACGTTCCGCAATTTCCAGGTCATCTCGCGCTACAACAAGAGCCCGTTGTATTCGATGGCGGTGTACCAACTGAGCGAGGCGATCGCCGCCGCGGCCCGCGCGCCATGATGGATTGGCGCGTCCGCGCCGCCGTCGTGCTCGCCATGCTCGCGCTGGGCGGTTGTTTCCATCGCCACGCGACGCGGCCATCGACGCCGGCGGCGCAGCCACCTGCGGCACGGGAATCCGGCGGACGCTACGCCCAGGCGAACGATTCCACGCCAGCGCAGGTTCCGGACATCGGCAAGATTCCCGAACCGGTGCCACGCGACGAACCACGCTCGGTCTACGGCAACAAGTCGCCCTACAGCGTGCTGGGCGAAACCTATCGCGTGCTGCCGACCTGCAAGGACTACGACGAGCGCGGACTCGCCTCGTGGTACGGCAACAAGTTCCACGGCTACACCACGTCGAACTTCGAGAAGTACGACATGTACGCCTACTCCGCCGCGAGCAAGGTGCTGCCGATCCCGTGCTACGTGCGCGTGACCAATCTGCAGAACGGGCGCAGCGCGATCGTGCGCGTCAACGATCGCGGCCCGTTCGTGGCCAACCGCATCATCGACCTGTCCTTCGTCGCCGCAGTCAAGCTCGGCGTGTATCCGAAGGGCACGGCGATGGTCGAGGTGCGCGGCATCGATCCCGCCCATCCGCAGCGAAGCGCGGAACCCGCGCCCGGCCGCGCGGTCACAACGGCGCCCGGAAAAGCGCCCAATCCCTTGTTATACCTGCAGGTGGGCGCATTCGCGGACCCGGCCAACGCGGAGCGCGCGGCGGCCAAGGTGCGCGCCGCGCATCTGGGCAGCGTCGCGGTGGTTGCGGTGCAGATCGGTGGCAAGAGCCTGCGACGGGTGCGCCTGGGTCCGCTGCGCGATGCCGCCGAAGCGGACGCGCTCGCGCCCAGACTCAAAGTGCTGGGATTGGGCGAACCGCAGGTTTCAGTGGATAATTGACGATCTGATTCGCCGGGGACGGATCGACAACCCGAAAACACGGATTTGATGATGAAACGTTTGCATTATTTTGCTTTTGCTGCATTGTTCGCATTTTCCACATTGGCTTCCCCACTGGCGGCAGCTCCGCACAAACACAAGAAGGCCGCGCAACCGGCGACGCAGCCGGCCGAACGAGCCGCGCCCACACCCGCCGAAGTGCCGACGCCGAATCCGGTGCCGAATCCGACGCCACGCGCCGCGCCCGGCGCACTGAACGTGCCCGCGCCGCCGCCACCGACGCTCGACGCGAAAAGCTGGGTACTGATGGATTACGCGACCGGCCAGATCCTCGCGCAGAACAATGCCGACGAACGCGTGGAACCGGCATCCATCACCAAGATGATGACCGGCTACATCGTTTCGGCGGAACTCGCCGCAGGCAAGATCAAGCTCGAAGACCCGGTGCTGATCAGCGAGCACGCCTGGCGCGAGGGCGGCGCCGGCACCGACGGCTCGACCACGTTCCTGAAGGTGAACTCGCAGGTGCCGCTCAAGGACCTGCTCTACGGCATGATCATCCAGTCCGGCAACGACGCGGCGATCGCGCTCGCCGAGCACGTCGCCGGTTCCGAGGACACGTTCGCGAACCTGATGAACGAATACGCGGCCAAGCTCGGCATGACCGGCACGCATTTCGTCAACGCGACCGGCCTGCCGGATCCGAACCACTATTCCACCGCGCACGACATCGCCCTGCTCGCGCGCCACGTGATCCAAGACTATCCGAACGAATACAAGATCTACGCGATCAAGGAATTCGAGTGGAACGGCATCATCCAGCACAACCGCAATGCGCTGTTGTGGCGCGATGCGAGCGTGGATGGCCTCAAGACCGGCCACACCAAGGAGGCCGGTTTCTGCCTGACCACATCGGCCCAGCGCGGCGACCAGCGCCTGATCGCGGTGGTCATGGGCACGCCCAGCGACAAGCAGCGCGCAGACGCCAACCAGACCCTACTCAACTACGGTTTCCGCTTCTTCGAGACGCACAAACTCTATGACGCGAACAAGCCACTGACCACGCCGGAACTGTGGAAGGGCGCGCAGAACACGCTGCCGCTCGGCGTCGCGCAGGACGTGCTCGTGACCCTGCCGCGCGGCCGTTACAACGACCTCAAGGCCAACCTGAAATTGCCCGGGCGCCTGATCGCGCCGTACAAGAAAGGTCAGCCGGTCGGCACGCTCTCCGTGGCGCTGGACGGCAAGACTCTGCTCGAACGCCCGCTGGTTGCCTTGGCCGACGCACCGGAAGCCGGTTTCTTCGGACGCCTTTCCGACGGCATCTGGCTGTGGTTCAAGGGCGATCAGAAAGTCGAAATTTCCTCGACGCCAAATACTCAATGAACCTTGCCCAATGACGACCGTCCGATGAAACCGCTCGACGACATCGCCGCGCAGAATCCGCAGCAGGGCTTCCAGTTTCCCGGCGTGTTCGAGATCACCGCGATGGGCAACGCGCGTGCCAAGCTCGAGGACGAAGTCCAGCACATCATCCGCGACGCCGGCCTCGAGGTACTGGCCGAAGCGGTGCGCGTGCGACCGTCGCGTGAGGGCAATTACGTGTCGGTGACGGCGAGCTTCATGTGCCCGACGCGCGCGAAGTACGACGAAATCCACGCCGCGCTGCGCGCGCATCCGGACGTGCACTGGACGCTGTGACGCCGTGACCAAACTGCTCGTCCGCCGCCCGCCCGGCCTCTCGCCCTACGAACCGGTGTGGCGGGCGATGCAGGCATTCACCGACGCGCGCACGCCGGAAACGCCGGACGAATTGTGGGTGGTCGAGCACGAACCCGTATTCACGCTCGGCCAGGCCGGCAAATGGGAGCACGTGCTCGCTCCGGGCTCCATTCCCGTTGTTCCGGTCGACCGCGGCGGCCAGGTGACTTATCACGGGCCGGGCCAGATCGTGGCCTATCCGCTCATCGACCTGCGCCGCGCCGGTATCGGCGTGCGCGACTACGTGCAGCGCATCGAGCAGGCGGTGATCGACACCATGGCCGAGTGGAACATCGTCGCGGCGCGCCGCGATGGCGCCCCCGGCGTGTACGTGAACGGCGCCAAGATCGCCGCGCTCGGCATCCGCGTGCGCCGCGGCTGCACGTTCCACGGTCTGGCCTTCAACGTGGACATGGACCTGGAACCCTTCCATCGCATCAACCCCTGCGGTTTTCAGGGTTTGCAGGTCACCCAGATGCTAGACTTGGGCGGCCCGTCGCGGCTGGCCGACGTGGAAACCGTGCTGGTGGCCGAATTGGCGCGCCAGTTCGGGTTGCAAGCGATTCCGGCCGACCCCATCCTGACTTCTGGCGCTGGCGCCACCTGCGCGAGCCGCGTTAACGTGACTGCATGAGCGTGGACAAGACCATTCCGATTACCGTCGTTGCCCAGACTCCGATCCATGAGGGAGCCAAGCTGCTCGGCGAGGACAAGATCGCGCGCAATCGCGCCGGCTTCGATACGGCAGTACCGGTTCTGCGCAAACCGGACTGGATCCGCGTGCGCATTCCGCCCGGCAATGCGGTGGCACGGCTGAAGGCCAAGCTGCGCGCGAACCGCCTCGTGACCGTGTGCGAAGAAGCGTCGTGCCCGAACATCCACGAATGCTTCGGCAAGGGCACGGCCACGTTCATGATCCTCGGCGAAGTGTGCACGCGGCGCTGCTCGTTTTGCGACGTCGCGCATGGCCGGCCCAAGCCGCCGGACGCGGACGAACCGCGGCACCTGGCCGAAACCATCCGCGACATGGGCCTGCGCTATGTCGTCGTCACTTCCGTCGATCGCGACGATCTGCGCGACGGCGGCGCTGCGCATTTCGCCAACTGCATCCGCGAAGTGCGTGCCGCCAATCCCGACATCCGCATCGAGATCCTGACCCCGGATTTCCGCGGCAAGGGCCGCATGGAGCGCGCGCTGGAAGTGCTCGCCGAAAATCCGCCCGATGTGTTCAACCACAACCTCGAAACCGTGCGCGACTTGTACCCGAACGTTCGTCCGGGCGCCGATTACGACTGGTCGCTGACCCTGCTGCAGCGCTTCAAGGCGCAGCATGCCGAAATCCCGACCAAGTCCGGCATCATGCTCGGCCTGGGCGAAACCGCCGAACAGGTGCACGGCGCGTTGAACGATCTGCGCGCACACGCGGTCGATATGGTCACGATCGGACAATACCTGCAACCCACGCCGCATCACCATCCGGTGTTGCGCTACTGGACGCCCGCGGAATTCGATGCGCTTGCCGATTACGGCCAGCGCCTCGGCTTCCAGCACGTCGCTTCGGGGCCGCTGGTGCGCAGCTCGTATCACGCCGACCGCATGGCCCACGAGGCCGGTTACGTCGAAGTCGCCTAATTTTTCCGGAAACCCTGCCGTCATGCTGAAATCATCCGCCCTTCGCCACCTGGCCTGGATCGCTCTCGCCTTCGCCGCCGTCGCCGCCGCCAAACCGGCGACCGCGCCGCGCGACGTGGTGCTGAAACCGACGACCGAGCAGGCGCAGGCGGCGCTGCTGGCAACGCGTTTCCTGACCCGTTTCCACTACAAGGCCGAGCCGCTCGACGCGGCGATGTCGCAGAAGATCTTCGACCGCTACTTCGACTCGCTCGACGGCGACCGCCTGTTCTTCGTGCAGGCCGACGTCGACCGCTTCATGCCCGAGCGCGACAAACTCGGCGACGACATCTACGACGAAAACCTGTCGGTGCCGTTCGCGATCTTCAACTTGTACGAGCAACGCGTGGCCGAACGGACGCAATACGCGCGCGATCTGCTCAAGAAGACTTTCGACTTCGACAAGGACGAGACCTACACCTACCAGCGCGACAAGGCGCCGTGGGCCAAGGACACCGCCGAACTGAACGATTTGTGGCGCAAGCGCGTGAAGAACGACTGGCTGCGCCTCAAGCTCGCCGGGCAGGACGACGCGAAAGTCCGCGAGACCCTGGACAAGCGCTACGCGAACTACCTCGACCGTATCCGCCAGATCGATTCGGAAGACGTGTTCCAGACCTTCATGAATGCGTATGCGCTGTCGATCGATCCGCACACGAATTACCTCGGCCCGCGCGCCAGCGAGAATTTCGACATCGCCATGAAGCTGTCGCTGGAAGGCATCGGCGCGGTACTGCAGCGCGACGACGACTACACCGCGATCCGCGAGATCGTCGCCGGTGGCCCGGCCGCGCTGTCGGGCAAGTTCAAGGTCGGCGACCGCATCGTCGGCGTCGGCCAGGGCGCGAACGGCCCGATCGTCGATGTGGTCGGCTGGCGCCTGGACGACGTGGTCGACAAGATTCGCGGCGAGAAGGACACGACCGTGCGCCTTGAAGTGCTGCCCGCCGATGCCGGTCCCGACGGCAAGCACGAACTCATCGCGCTGGTGCGCAAGAAGGTCAGCATCGAGGAACAGGCGGCGAAGAGTTCCGTCATCGACATCAAGGACGGCGATGCCACGCGCCGCGTGGGCGTGATCAGCCTGCCGACTTTTTACGAAGATTTCGACGCGCGCCGGCGCGGCGACAAGAACTACAAGAGCGCCACCCGCGACGTCGCCAAGCTGCTCGACGGTCTGAAGGCGCAGCACGTCGACGCCGTGCTCATGGACCTGCGCAACAACGGCGGCGGTTCGTTGTCCGAGGCGATCGACCTGACCGGACTGTTCGTCGGCAAGGGCCCGGTCGTGCAGGTGCGCAACGCCGATGGCCGCGTCGAAGTCGGCCGCAACACGCACCAGGACATGGTCTGGAGCGGCCCGTTCGCGGTGCTGGTCAACCGCAATTCCGCCTCGGCGTCGGAAATCTTCGCCGGCGCGATCCAGGATTACGGCCGCGGCCTGATCGTCGGCGAACAGACCTACGGCAAGGGCACGGTGCAGAACCTGGTCGACCTCGACCAGATGTCGCAGAGCGAGAAGCCGGCGTTCGGCGAACTGAAGATGACGATCCAGCAGTTCTTCCGCGTCGATGGCGCCTCGACGCAGCTGCACGGCGTCACGCCCGACATCGCGTTCCCGGTCACCGGCGATTTCGCCCAGAACGGAGAATCGACGAACAAGAATGCGCTGGCGTGGGCGTCGATCGCAGCCGCCGACTACACGCCGACGTCGGACCTGAAATCCATCCTGCCCATGCTCAAGTCCATGCACGATGCGCGCGTGGCCAAGGAGAAACCGTGGCTGGCCTATGAGGCGGACGTGACGGATTTCCGCAAGCTGCGCGCGGAAACGACGATTTCATTGAACGAAAAGGTACGCCGCGAAGAACGCGACGAGCAGGAAAAGACGCGCAACGAGCGGCACCCCGACCTTGCGCAGGCGAAAAACCCGGTTGGCAATGTGCACCAGATGCTCTCCGCGCACAGCCCGCACAACAGCTTCGCGGAAGCCGGCTTCAACGGAATCGACAATACCAAACGTGCCGACGTGGACTCGACGAATCCGGTTGTCACGCTGGACAAGACCAAGGCGGCGCCGAAACCCGCGGCCGATCCGCGCCAGGACGACGGCCTGCAGGCGGACGAACGCAGCATCCAGTCGGATCTTGCCGACGAGAAGGCGCGCAAGGCCGAGAAGGACGTCGTCCTGCATGAAGTGGCGAACATCCTCGCCGACGAGGTGAACCTGCTGCGCACGGACACCAAGCTCGCCGCGCGCGTGCTGCCGCATTCGGCGATCGAAAAGCCGCTGGATTGACGAAAAACCCGGGATTGAGCGCTACTTGACGTAGCGCTCTTTCAGCATCGCAAAGAACGCGCGCAAGCTTTGCGCCTCGCCGCCTTTCGGCCGTCCGGGCCGATCCGAATCGTTCCAGGCGTAGACATCCACGTGCATCCAGGCCTGCGTGTCGGGCACGAAGCGCTGCAGGTATAGCGCCGCGGTGATCGCGCCGGCATGGCGCGAAGGCCCGGCATTGGCGATGTCGGCAATGGACGAATCGAGCATGCGCACGTACGGCTGCCACAGCGGCATGCGCCACAGCGGATCGGCCTCGCGCATGCCGGTCGCGAGCACAGCATTCGCGAGCTCGTCGCGATTGGTGAACAGCGCAGGCAACTCCGGGCCCAGCGCCACGCGCGCGGCGCCGGTCAAGGTGGCGAAATCCACGATCAGGTCGGGCTTCTTCTCGACCGCGTAGGCGAGCGCGTCGCACAGGACCAGGCGCCCTTCGGCGTCGGTGTTGTCCACTTCCACGGTGATGCCGGCGCGCGTGCGGATGACCTCGCCGGGCCGATAGGCGTCTGCGGATACGGCATTCTCCACCGCCGGGATCAGCACCGTCAGGCGCACCGGCAATTTCGCCTGCATGACGAGGCAGGCGAGAGCGATCGCATGCGCCGCCCCGCCCATGTCCTTCTTCATCCAGCGCATGCCGTCAGCGGTCTTCAGGTCCAGGCCGCCGGTGTCGAAACACACACCCTTGCCGACCAGCACCAGGTGCGGATCGTTCGCCCGGCCCCAGGTCAGCTCGGCCAGTCGCGGTGGCCGATGGCTGCCGCGACCAACCGCGTGGATGGTCGGGAAATTCGCCTTCAACAGCGCAGGACCTGCCCATTCACGGAATTTCGCGCGATGCCGGCGCGCAAGCGCCGCCACGTCCTGCGTCAGCTGCGCCGGCCCCATGTCCTGGGTCGGCGTATTGACAAGGTCGCGTACGCGGGTAATTCCATCGAGAATGTCTCCAACAGCTCGCAACGTGCTGCTATCCACGGACAAATTGGCCGCATCGCGCGTGGATTTGCGGTAGCGTGCAAAACGGTAGGCTCCCAATCCCCAGCCGAGTGCGGTGCGCACGGGATCGAGCGCGATGCCCTGACCTGAAGCCAACCGGTAATTGCCCGGCGGCAAGGCGTACGGCAAGCCGGACAGGGCGTGAACGTCGTCGTGACTCGCCACGCCAACCAGCACGGCCCGCCGTTGCCCCTTTGCGTCAGGCAGCGAGCAAAATGTGCCGGGTTCGGCGCGGAATCCGCTGGCATCGATCCAATCGCGTGCATTGCCGCCGAGGCGGCGCGCCGTCTTTTCCAGATTGACCGCATCAACGGCAATCAAATCGATGGCTTGGCGGCCGTTCGTGGAAATCAGTCCGTGCATCGTTGCTCCTTCGAGATGTCGTCGTTTCAACGCGTTAGGCAGATGAGTTGCGACGTTACATCCGATAAAGCAGGGACTATGCCAACGCCGGAATCGAGGCTGGCGAACCGGCTGCTTGCAGCAGGCAGTCGGCAAGCTCGTGCAGGCTGCGCACGCTGATGTGCGGCGGCGCGGCACCTGTCCACGCCGAACCATTCCGGTTGACCCATGCACTGCGTAGGCCTGCGGCGTGCGCTCCGGCGACGTCGAGTTCCGCATCGTCGCCCACATGCAGCACGGCGTGCGTCGGCAGATTCAGGCGCGTGCAGGCAGCGTGGAAGATCGCCGGCGCCGGCTTGCCCACGCCGCATTCGCGCGCGCTCACGCTGAAGCGAAAAAAACGATCCAGGCCGATGCGGTGCAGGTCCGCGTTGCCATTGCTCAGCGACACCAGCGGATAACGGGCCGCCAGGCGCTCGAGCGCCGGCAGCACGTCGGCGTAGCAATCCACTTCATTGCGCGCGGCGTAGTACTCGGCAAAGGCCGCGTCCACGTGCGCCTCGCCATAGCCGTGCGGGATCAATGCGTGGCGCAGCGACAGGCAGCGCTGCGCGGTGAAATCGTGGGACAAATGGGGATTTTCGGCCGCCACGCGCTCGCGCAGATCGCGCATCGCGGCGATCGGATACGCTGCTGCCGCGCGCGGACAATGGATCTTCAGCCACGCATTCAGGCGTTCCTCGGCGCGCGCGATGACCGGTTCTATCGGCCACAACGTGTCGTCGAGATCCAGCGTAATCGCGGCGATGTCCACGTCAGCCGCCGCCATCCTTGGGCGCCTCGGCCTGTTGTTGTTTCTCCGCCTTCAGGCGCGCGGCCTCGACCCTGACTTTTTGCGTCTCGGGCGATTTCGGCGATTCGCGGGTCAACATATCCAGGGTCGCATTCGGCGCCGACACCGGGCGGCCGTCCATCATCAGCATGGGTGGTTTCAGGTGCGCATCGACGAAAGCGATGCGCGCTGCCTGCTTGGTCGTTGTCAGGTCGGGTGCGTCCGCATTCGGCACCAGCCCCTGCTGGCGCAGGATCGCCTTGCCGGCGTCGCTGTCCGCGAAGGCCACGAACTTTTCCGCTTCGGCACTGTGCGGGCCGCCATTGCGCGTGGCGAGGTAGATCGCCGAATACAGCGGATAGCTGCCGTCAGCGATTGTCGCCGTGGAAGCGCGCACGCCTTCCACTCCGAGCATTTTCACTTTTGAGTTGTGCGCCACGCCGGCCAGCGTGCTCATGCCCAGGCCGTTCGCGTTGAGGGCGATGTCCTCTTCGAGCTTTTCCGTGTTCACGTACATGCGCGACACGGAAACATTCTGGTCGCCGTAATGGAACAGGAGCAGGCGCGTGGAATACTCGACGCCGTCCAGCGGCGCGGCGACGCCATCGAGGTTGATCGGCGCGTCGTTGCCGCCGAGGTCCTTCCAGTTCGTGATCCGGCCGAGGTAGACATCGTGCAATTGCTTGAGCGTGATGTTGCTCACCGGATTGGTCGGCGCGACGATCGGCACCAGCGCATCCCACGCCACCGGATAGAAATTCGTGCCCTGCTCCTCGACGCGATCCGGCATGGCCGCGCGCGCACTGGCAGCAATATCGGCCGTGCCGGCGTAGACGGCATCCAGTCCGGAAATCGTGCTGAACGGCTGCACGGTCACGCGGCCTTCGCCGGCTTTCTCGAACGCCACGGCCAAGGCTTCGTAGATGCGAGTGGTGGAATGATCGCCGCGCAGGACGATGTTTGGGCCCGCAGACCTGGATTCGGCTTTGGCGGATTCGTGCGGCTTGGCCGCAGAGGCGGCGAATGCCACGCCGCAGGCAAACAACAGGGATAGCGGCCAGACATGGCGGGCGATGGAACGAATCGTCACGATAAACACCTCTGCGGATACGGGCCACGCCGCGAATTGCGGACGCGGCCCGTTGTCGATTATCGCGCAGTCTGCGCCTTTGTGCCGCGGCGATGGCTCAGCGCAAAGGCACGAACAAGGCGTCCCGTCCCCGCACCACCGACAGCAATACCTGGCGCGGAGAACGCGCAAGCAATCCGCGCAGATCGTTCAGGTTCGAAACGTCGACCTGGTTGACGCCGACGATCAGGTCGCCGGGCTTGAGGCCGTTGTCCTGTGCGCGGCTGCCGCCCACGATGCGGTCGACGCGCACGCCGGCAAGGCCGTCGCGGCGCGCATTCGGATCGGCTTCGGACAACTGCGCGCCGCGCAGGCGTGCGTCGAGGCTGGCGCCATCGGCATTCGCGAGCTTGTCCGCATCCAGCCGGGTTTTCACCTGCAAAGCCTTGCCGTCGCGCAACAGATCCACGCGCACGTTCGAGCCCACCGGCAGAATGCCCTGCGCGTTGGCGAGGTCCGCCGCGCTGCGCACGGGCTTGCCGTCGACCGCCGTCACCACGTCGCCGGGAGCAACGCCTGCCGCCGCGGCCGGCGAGCCGCCGCGCACGCGCGTGACCAGCGCGCCCGCACCGGGATTCACGCCCATGGCGGCGGCGATGTCCGGGGTGACATCCTGCGCCGCAAGGCCGAGCGAACCATGCGCGACCGTGCCGGTGGCGATGAGCTGACGCATGACCTGGTTCGCCAGGTTCGACGGAATCGCAAAGCCGATGCCGACATTGCCGCCGGACGGCGAATAGATCGCCGAATTGATCCCGACGAGCTCGCCGCGCAAGTTGACCAGCGCGCCGCCGGAGTTGCCGGGGTTGATCGAGGCGTCGGTCTGGATGAAGTTCTGGTAGCCCAGGCCGCGCAAGCCGCTGCGGTTGAGCGCGGAGACGATACCGGAGGTGACGGTCTGGCCGAGGCCGAACGGATCGCCCAGGGCGACGACGAAATCGCCCACGCGCAATTGGCTGGAATCGGCGAGTGCCAACGCGTTGAGGTTTTCCGCCGGGATGCGGATTACGGCGATGTCGGTATCCGGATCGGTGCCCACGACCTGCGCCTTGAGCGTGCGCCCGTCGTGCAGGGTTACCGCGATGTCGTCGGCGCCGGCGATGACGTGGTTGTTGGTCAGCACGTAACCTTTTGCGGCATCGATGATGACGCCGGAGCCCAGGGACTGCTCGATGCGCTCGCGCGGCATGTCCGGCATGCCGAAAAACTGGCGGAAGAACGGATCTTCCATCAACGGGTTGCGCACGCGCACGCGGGTCTTGGAATTGATGTTGACCACGGCCGGCATGACATTGGCCAGCATCGGCGCAAGCGATGGCAGCGGCTGGCCGTCGACAGCGACCGGCAAGGTGCCGGCCGTACCGGTTTCCGGGCGCAGGCCTGTCCACAGCGCAATGGCGGCCAAGGCGATGAAAACAGCTCCAAGCAAGGGAATCCGCGGACGAATCGACATGGTGAAATCCTCGAAAGCAAATGAATTGGCGCCGAAACAGACAATTTTTGCAGGAAACGGTTTCGCAATGGCCGCATCGGCCGAAGGCGGGGCCGGCACTTTCCATCAGCGTGCGTCAATCTTCGCGTGTGGCACGAAAATCCGTTTGCAATCCATTGAAAAAACGAGCGAAAAAAAACCTTTTGACAAGGCCATTGGTATGGCGTAACTTGCCCGAACCGACCACAACATCTTGTGTTCGCACTCGGCAGAAAGGCCCAAATCGTGGGGTTTGGCAATCAGCAGGGGACCCGCTCGCAGCGGGACGGAGAGACGAATAACGACGAGAAATCAACGCACAGCGCCTGACCCCGGGCTTCCACCCGGTCCGAGCGCTGACGGGACGTTTTTCGCCGTAACGCAACGGACGCGCAGCGGTCACAAGAAATGAAAAAGCAGCGGCAAATTGCAACATTTAGGGAGAACGACAAAAAAATGAGCACCGTGCGTATCGAGGCCCTGAATCGCGACGCGGCCGCGCCGATCCCCATGCAACCCGCTTCCCAGGATATCTGGGACAAGAAGTACCGGCTCAAGACCAAGCAGGGCGCCCCGGTCGATGCGGACATCGATCACACCTACCAGCGCGTCGCCCATGCGCTGGCCGAGGCCGAAGGCACGCCGGAAAAGCAGAAATACTGGTACGAACGATTCCTGTGGGCGCTGCGCCGCGGCGCGATCCCGGCCGGCCGCATCACGTCCAATGCCGGCGCGCTCGAACACAAGCCGGCCACGTCCACGATCAACTGCACGGTGTCGGGCACGATCGAGGATTCGATGGATGGAATCCTGGAGAAGGTCCACGAGGCGGGCCTCACGCTCAAGGCCGGCTGCGGCATCGGCTACGAATTCTCGACCCTGCGCCCGCGCGGCGCCTTCGTCGCCGGCGCCGGCGCCTAAACGTCCGGGCCGATGTCGTTCATGGATATCTACGACAAGATGTGCTTCACCGTGTCTTCGGCGGGCGGCCGCCGCGGCGCGCAGATGGGCACGTTCGACGTGTCGCACCCGGACGTGAAGGATTTCATCCGCGCCAAGCGCGAGAACGGCCGCCTGCGCCAGTTCAATCTCTCCCTGCTCATCACCGACGGTTTCATGGAAGCGGTGGAAAGCGATGCCGACTGGCCGCTGGTGTTCCCGATCAACGTCAAGGAAAAGGACGAAATCGACCTGGCCGACGCGGAAAAAGTCATCTGGCGCGACTGGCCGACGCACAAGAACTACGTGACGCGCGACGACGGACTGGTCGCCTGCAAGGTGTACGGCCACATCCGCGCCAAGCACCTGTGGGACATGATCATGAGTTCGACGTACGACTACGCCGAGCCGGGATTCATCCTCATCGACCGCGTCAACGAAATGAATAATAACTGGTGGTGCGAGAACATCCGCGCGACCAATCCCTGCGGCGAACAACCGCTGCCACCGTATGGTTCCTGCCTGCTCGGCTCCGTCAACCTGACCACCTTCGTGCGCGATCCCTTCGGGCCGAAGGCGCGCTTCGACTGGGACGAATACAAGGAAGTCGTGCGCGTGTTCACGCGCATGCTCGACAACGTGGGCGAGATCAACGGCCTGCCGCTGGCGCAGCAGCGCGACGAGATCACGCGCAAGCGCCGTCATGGCATGGGCTTCCTTGGCCTCGGCTCCACGCTCGCCATGCTGAAGATGAAGTACGGCAGCGACGAGTCCTGCGAATTCACCGAACAGGTTGCGCGCGACATGGCCATGGCCGGCTGGGAAGTGGCGTTGTCGCTCGCCCAGGAAAAAGGCCCTGCCCCCATAATGACCGAAACGTTCACGGTCACTGCGCAGATGCTGCGCCTGCGCCCGGAAATGGTTGCCGACGGCTTCAAGCCCGGCGACAAGATTCCCGGCCGCCTGCTGCACGCCAAGTATTCGCGCTACATGCAGCGCGTGGCGGAAGTCGATCCGGAACTCGTCGAACAGCTGGCGCAGACCGGTGCGCGCTTCACCCATCATTCGTCGATCGCACCGACCGGAACGATTTCGCTGTCGCTGGCGAACAACGCGAGCAACGGCATCGAACCGTCGTTTGCGCACCACTACAGCCGCAACGTGATCCGCGAAGGCAAGAAATCCAAGGAAAAGGTCGAGGTCTACAGCTACGAGCTGCTCGCCTACCGCGAGTTGATCAATGCCGACGCGATGCCGTTATCGGACAAGGCCGAGCAGAAACTGCCGGAATACTTCGTCGCCGCCGACGACATCACGCCGAAGGAACACGTCGACATCCAGGCCGCTGCGCAGAAATGGGTGGATTCGTCGATTTCCAAGACCGCGAACGTGCCCACCGACTACCCGTACGAGGATTTCAAGGACATCTACCGTTACGCCCACCGCAAGGGCCTGAAAGGCTGCACCACGTTCCGCTTCAACCCGGCCGCCTTCCAGGGCGTGCTGGTCAAGGAAGCGGACCTGGAAAGCACCCTCTACCGTTTCGAGCTGGATGACGGTACCGTAGTGGAGGCCAAGGGCAACGACGAGATCGAATATGACGGCGAAACACATACCGCCGCGAACCTGTTCGATGCCTTGAAGGAAGGTTACTACGGGAAATTTTAGGCTTTTCTGTTGGCCTTGTTGAAAGCTCACGGGAAGTTCTGACGTACCTGAAGATTCTCGGTGCGCAGAACCGGAATCGGCACAACGAACGAAGCGGAGTCATTATGCAAAGCGAACACAGCTGGGGCGACAACCCATCCGGTCCGGTGGACGCGGTCGTCGAAAAGGCGCAGGAGATCGGTCAGTCCGTGGCCGACACGGCGCAGCAGATCGGCCAGGCAGCCGCGCAGAAAGTCGCCGAGGTCAGGACGGCGGTGGCCGAAAGGGCGGCGGACGTGCAGAAAGCCGTCGTCAAGCGCGTCAGCGCCGCGAAGAAGGCCGTGAAGAAGGCCGTGGCGGGCGCCCGCAAGGCGGCGAAGAAGGCCGTGAAGAAGGCCGCGCCGAAGAAAGCCGCAAAGAAAATCGCCAAGAAAGTCGGCAAAAAAGCCGCAAAAAAGCCGCTGAAGAAGAAGGTGGCGAAGAAGGCGGCCAAGAAAAAGGGCCATCGCACCACGCTGTACAGCAGCAAGGGCAAGAAGCTGTACGCCGTGCGCGACGCCAAGGGTCACTTCAAGGACATCCAGACCTACAAGCGCGCGCACAGCATGGACCTGAAGCGCAAGTCCAAGGCGGAGAAAACCGCCGGGGCGAAGAAAAAAGCAAAGAAAAAATAACCGGTCGTCGCAGAACCGCAGGCGCGGTTCCGCACGACTTACGTCAATCCGAACGATCCGCCATGACCATCAAGATTTCCCACAAGATCAAGGGCTACAGCGTCGCCAAACCCGGCGCGGATGCCAACGCACCCGCGCTCGGCCCCAACCCACGCGACACGATCGAGGTGCCGAAGGCCGAAGTCATCCAGATGCACGAGAAGGTCGAGCGTCCGGAGGTACTGATAGGCGCCACCTACAAGATCCGCTCGCCGCTGGTCGAACACGCCATGTACGTGACGATCAACGACATCGTGCTCAATCAGGGCACGGAATACGAGTTGCGCCGGCCGTTCGAGATCTTCATCAACTCGAAGAACATGGATCACTTCCAGTGGATCGTGGCGCTCACGCGCATCATGTCCGCCGTGTTCCGCAAGGGTGGCGACGTCACGTTCATCGTCGAGGAGCTCAGGGCCGTGTTCGATCCGCGCGGCGGCTACTTCAAGGCCGGCGGGGTGTACATGCCGTCGATCGTGGCCGAGTTGGGCGCGATCGTCGAGCAGCATCTGAAGATGATCGGCCTGCTGCACGATCCGGAACTGTCGCCCGAACAGCGCAAGCTGATCGCCGACAAGCGCGCGGCCTACGAGTCGCGTACGAGGGACGCAAAAAAAAAGTCTGAAATAGGCACGGCCGGGGAAATGGGCGGAGCAATGGTCGAATCCGCTCCTACCGCGGGCGAGAGCCTGCCATCCGCGCCGGAATCCGCCGGCGCCTTTCCGCCCGGCGCGACGCTGTGCCACAAGTGCAATACCAACGCCGTCATCATCATGGACGGCTGCGCGACGTGCCTGAACTGCGGCTACAGCAAGTGCGGGTGAGAACCCTCTGAACGACACCGTTGCACCGCAGGCAACCGGCGTACGTCTAGACGTGTGGCTGTGGGCCGCGCGTTTTTTCAAGACGCGCGCGCTGGCCAAGCAGGCGATCGAAGGCGGCAAGATCCGCATCCACGAAGGCAACGGCAAACCGTCCAAACTGCTGCATGCCGGCGACCGCCTGCGCATCGCGCGCGGCGACGAGCAATTCGAAGTCGATGTGCTCGTGCTGATCGCGCAGCGTGGTTCCGCCGGCGCGGCGCAGGCGTGCTATTGCGAAACCGAAGCCAGCCGCACCGCGCGGGTGCAGGCGGCCGAACAGCGGCGGTTGGCGGGCGCGGGTTACACACGCCCGCCGACCAAACCCGATAAACGCGCGCGCCGGTTGATCCAGGCACTGGGCGATATCGACGCGCTGTAGCGCCAAGCGTGTCGCAATTCGCACCCGACTGGCGTTGACTCGTCTAGGCTACGAACACTTCCGGAGTTCGAGATGACCATGACGGGCAGAATCTGGCTGCTGATCGGACTGCTGGCGGCGCTGCCGGCCCAGGCGGCTATCGATATCGACTTGTCGTATGTCGATCAGAACTCGGCCGAATTCACGCGCTTCAAGAATTACGTGGATGCCGCCATCGCGGGCAATCCGGATTACGGCTTTTCCGCTGCCGATGCGGCCTACCTGTACAAGCTGACCGGTCAAGGTCAGTACGCGACGTTGGCGGTTGCAACGGTTGAAGCACAAGTGTCCGCAGCGGAAACCGTGATCGCCGGCGGTGGGCGGCCGGAGATTTCCAACGACTCGTATCTGGAAGTCGGTTCTATGATCGAGGACCTGGCGCTCACCTACGACTGGTGCGCGGATCACGTTTCCCCTGCCCAACGCACGCGCTGGGCGACCTACGCCGAACAGGCGGTGTGGAACGTCTGGCATGCCGACACCGCGCAATGGGGCGGGCATGCATTTGCGTGGAGCGGCTGGGGCGTGGACGATCCGGCCAACAACTACCACTACAGCTTCCTGCGTGCGACGTTGTATTGGGGCCTCGCATCCAACAACACAAACTGGCTGAATCTGCTCACGACCGCGAAATGGCCCGAGCAGGAAGCCTACACCGCAACCATTCCCGGCGGTGGCAGCCAGGAAGGCACGGCGTATGGTCTTTCGCACCGAGATTTGTTCATGCTGTATCGCGTCTGGCGCGACGCGACCGGCACCGATATCGCCAATGCCAACACGCATCTGACCGACAGCATCCAGTGGTGGATCCATGCCACGGTCCCGACGCTCGACCGGGTTGCCGCGATCGGCGACCAGGCGCGCGTCTCCGAACCGGTGATCTACGACTACCATCGGCACCTGATGCTCGAGGCACGCAACCTCACGAACGATGCGACCGCGCGGGAAAACGCCTCGTGGTGGCTGCATTCGATTTCCGATCAGGACATGCAGAGCAGTTTCAATTACCGGCACAACCTGCTCTCGGCCGGCGCTGCGGGCACGCCACCCGCGGCGCTGACCTACTACGCGACGGGAACCGGTCAACTTTTTTCGCGCACCGGTTGGGACACGCATGCGATGTGGCTGAATTTCTCGGCCGGGCCGTACGTGCAAAGCCACGCACATCAGGATCAAGGCGCGTTCACTTTGTTCGAGGATGACTGGCTGGCGGTGACCGAGAACATCTGGACGCACAGCGGCATCCAGCAAGACACCGACACCAACAACGTGCTGCGCTTCGAAAACGCCGGCGCGATCGTGCCTCAGCACGAAGGCACGACGTCGACGATGACGGTGACTCCGGGTGTGAATGGCGCCGTGCACGCCGTGGCGAACCTCACGCCCGCCTACGACGGCGATCCCGCCGTGACCTCATGGCAGCGCACCATCGATTTCGCCGGACACAAGCTCACTGTCAGCGACGCGTTCGCGCTCGGCGGCGGAACCTCGGCCATCTTCCAGGTCGATACGCCGGTGCAGCCCGTGATCAGCGGCAAGACCGCGCAGGCCGGCACCCTGCTGATCCGCGTACTCGAGCCGGCAAACGCCACGCTCAGCGCGCTCGACTGGACCACGCAAAGCGACGCGAACGAAACCTACAACTCCGGTTGGCGCCTGGACATCGCCGGTGGCACCAGCGGCTATGTCGTGGAGTTGAGCGTCGACAGGATTTTCTCCAACGGCTTCAATTGACGCCGCGAACGCTGCTCAATCCACGCGCTTGAACGTCACCACCAGCACGTCGCGATGTGCCGGTTGCACCGGATCCACCGCGACCACCGGCGTGACGCCGTGGAATACGCGCGCATCGTCCACCAACGCCGCATCGAGCGGTTCGATCAGGGTGAAATTGCCGAGTTCGCGCCGATCCGGCGCATGGATCATGGTGGTTCCGCTGGCGATGTTGTGCCGCGCGATCAGCAACACCAGCACATAGTCGACGCCGTCGCGATGCATGCCTTCGGGCGTCGGCTGGCCCGGCAAGTCCGCGCGCGCCTCGATGCGGAACTGGTGCGCCTCGATGCGCCAGCGCGTCACCGCCGGCGCGAGCGCATCGAACAATCCGCGGCAGAATCGCAGAATGGACCGCATGGCGTTGCCGCAACCGACCTGCGCGGCGATCGGTTCGAACCAGCGCTCGATGCCGCCTTGCAGCGGATTGTAGGCGCGGCTTTGGTAGTGCGGCTCGTGTCGCGGCGCCGGCTCCACGCTAGCGCCGCGCACGGCGTAGAACACCGCGTGCCGCCGCCGTCGATAGCGTCCGTAGCGCGCGAGGTATTCGTCCCAGGGCAGATCGTTCCAACTCGCGGCGAACGCATCCCAATCAGGCCCGGGCGCGGAAATTCCAAACAGTCCGCGCATGCTTGCCGCGGGCACGAAGGCAAACCCTTGTTGTGCAAGCGTGTTCGCTACGGCGACGCTGGCGGAGACTTGCTGCATGCGCACAACGTAACAGAACGCCACGCGCGTGCCAGAGCCACTTTGCATGGATGCCGGCGAGCCAATGCGGCGATGGATAATTGCGCAGCCGGAGGACTGCCTCACCTACCAATCTGCACGCGAAAACAACAAACGGTGCAGCGCTGCGCGCGTTCACGCCACCTTGGATTTTCCGACGGAACGCTGTCCGATCTTCTGGTAAAGCGGATACATCGTGGTTTCGTTGCGCCGGCGGTATTCGGCCATCCCCGCGACGACGTAGCCGGCGGCAGCCGCGATGCCGTTGCCGGTTTGCACGGCCCGCGCAAGTTCCTCGAACCGGCGCAACACGCGCCGCGCCAATCCAAGCATGACCAGGCGCGACTGCCAGAACAGACGGCGCTGGATCGGATCGGACGAAAGTGCATGCGCAATGACTGGGTACAACTGCAAGGCTTCCGTATGGCGCAAACGATGCAGGCGCTCGGCGCAATCGCGCACGGCGAATTCGGCGATCGCCGGATCGCGTTGCAGTGTGCCCGTCATCGCGGCAAAGCGCGCATCCAAGTCATTGTGTTCCGTGATCAGACTCGGCACAAGCGTGGGATCGTACTGCACCGGCGTATTCCAGCTCGGCGGGACGTTGGGCGCGTCGATTTCCTTCACGGCCTGCCGGAACGCTGCGAATTTAAACATGACGGACTCCACGCGAAATACGACGTGTGCAGACTAACCAAACCGCGCGGCGGCGTGCGTGATTGAACGCACAATCCAAAATCACGCTCAGCGTAAAACCCGACAGACGGATACGTTCGCATGCTGGGCGGGAATCGCGATAACAAAAAACAAACGGCCCCACGAGGGGCCGTTTGCAATTGGCTGGGAGACTAGGATTCGAACCTAGATAAACGGAGTCAGAGTCCGTTGTCCTACCGTTAGACGATCTCCCAAAACCCTCTCTGACAGGTTGGAGATCCGAACCGAAGTTCGAATTAGCGCTTCGAGAACTGCGTCGCGCGGCGAGCTTTGTGCAGACCGACTTTCTTGCGCTCGACTTCGCGCGCGTCGCGGGTCATGAACCCGGCCTTGCGCAGCGGCGACTTGAGCGCCTCGTCGTATTCGACGAGGGCACGCGCCACGCCGAGGCGGATCGCGCCGGCCTGACCGGAAATACCTCCGCCTTCGACCGTGACCATGATGTCGAACTTGTCGCCCATCTTGGTCAGCTCAAGCGGCTGGCGCACGATCATGCGTGCGGTTTCGCGGCCGAAAAATTCATCCAGCGCCTTGCCGTTGACGACGATGCTGCCCTTGCCCGGGCGCAGGAACACGCGCGCGGCGGAGGATTTGCGGCGGCCAGTGCCGTAGTTTTGCGTGGTTGCCATGTCAGATGTCCAATACTTGCGGCTGTTGCGCCGTATGCGGATGGTTCGGGCCCTTGTAGACCTTGAGCTTGCGGTACATGGCACGACCGAGCGGATTCTTCGGCAGCATGCCCTGCACAGCGATCTCGATGACGCGTTCCGGATGCTTGACCAGCAGATCCTTGAGCGCGATCGACTTGATGTTGCCGATGTAGCCGGTGACGTGATGGTAGATCTTGTCGTCCATCTTGTTGCCGGTGGCAGTGATCTTCTCGGCGTTGATCACGACGAGGTAGTCGCCGGTGTCCACGTGCGGGGTGAACACGGTCTTGTGCTTGCCGCGCAGGCGGCGCGCCAGTTCGCTGGCCAGGCGGCCAAGCGTCTTGTTGCTGGCGTCGACCAGATACCAGTCGCGCTTCACCGTCTCAGCTTTCGCGCTGATCGTTTTCATGGGAATTCCTGTGCCGGAAGCGGCGTGAAACGAAAGACTTCGAAGTATAAGGGACGCTCGGGCGGGGCGCAATACTGCCCTTGACTCGAAGCCGTGCCGAGCCGGACAGTGCAGCCATGTCCACGATCCTCGTTTTCGGCGCCAGCGGAGCGATCGGCCGCTTCGTCCTGCCCCTGCTCGCGACGGATCATCGCGTTCTGCCGGTAAGCCGCCAGGCCCGGCCGGGCTGGATATGCGCCGACCTGAACGATCCCGCCGCGACCTGGCCGGACGCCGAAATCGCGCTCAGCCTGGGCCCGCTGGACGCCTTTGCCAGCTGGCTGGAACGCAGGCCCGTGGGCGGACTGCGCCGCATCGTCGCGATGAGTTCGATGAGTGCTCAAACCAAGCGGGATTCGCCGGATCCGGCCGAGCGTGCGCTGGCGCAGCGCCTGCGCGACGCCGAGTCACGGCTGCGCGAAGCCGCCTGCGCACGCGATATCGCCTGGACGATTTTCCGTCCGACCCTGATCTATGGCGCCGGCATCGACAAAACGCTGGCGCCGCTGGCGCGCTTCGCCCGGCGCTGGCGCGTGCTTCCGGTTCCGTTTGGGGCATCGGGTCTGCGCCAGCCCGTGCACGCGGCGGATCTCGCGGCCGCCTGTCGCGCCGTCATTTCCCAACCCGCGACATTCGGCAAGGACTACGAGCTGGGTGGCGGCGAACGCTTGCGATTCGACGCGATGGTCCGGCGTGTGCGCGAAGCGATTCCGGGATTCGTGCTGCCACTGCCGATTCCGCTAACCGCGCTGCACCTGCTCGCGCGACCCGCACGAATTGCGCCCGGCGCGCTGGCGCGTTTGCGCATCGACTTGATCGCCGTCAATGCGGATGCCATCCGTGAATTCGATTATTCACCGCGTCCATTCCGAGCCGGCGAAATATTGCCACAATGAGGTTGGTATAAATGTATACGCAAATGTCGGCGCGGCCCCAATATCTGCTGCATTGCAGCAGTAAAAAGCGCGGCAGAACGGTTAAATTGGCGTTGCCAACGCTCGTTTGAACTGCCTATGATAGGCCTGCCGTTGCGCTCCCACCACTGATCAGGATTTTGTCATGCAGACCCGACTGAGTTTGCTCCTCGCCCTTTCCTCATCGCTTCTGCTGTCGGCCTGCGGCGGCGGCAGCAACGCCCCGCATGGATCCGACGCGGGCGCAAGTAACAGCGGCGGTTCGCCGGTGACCGCGGTGATTACCGCGCGCTTCGATCCGGCCAACGCCGTGGTGCCGTTTCCGACCAACCTGCTGTTGTCCGGAACCACCGACCTGACCTTGAACATTCCGGTCGCCAATCCGAACAATCTCAGCGATCCGAAAGTGGCGATGAATGCGCTCGACGGTTTTTCGACCACGGCGCCCTGGAGCACCTCGTTCAGCACCGCACCCAAACCCTCGACCATCATTCCGGGTCCCGGCGGCACGGTGCGCGTATTCCAGGTGAGCCTGACCGGACCCGGCGGCGGCGTCACCGGCATCACCCGCGAACTCAAGGCGCCGCAGGATTTCGTCGCCCTGATCTCGCCGTCGGATTCCAGCGGCCGCACCCTGGCCATCGTGCCGACGCGTCCGCTGCAGCAGCTGACCTCTTACATGGTCGTGCTGCTCGGCAATGGCGGCCAGCTCAATCCCGCACCGTCGCCGAGCATCACCGACGGCACCGGCAACGACGTGACGCCGGACACGACGTATTTCCTCGCCAAGCGCACCAGCGCGCTGTGCGTGAACGGTCAGTCCACCGACCCGCTGCTGCCCGCCTCACAGGCTTGCGCGCTCGAGCCGCTGCGCAAGCTGGTCAATTCGCAGGAATTCGCGGTCGACCAGTTCGACAACGGCTCAACCGACAAGCGCATCGTGCTGTCGTGGGTCGCAACCACGCAGGCGATCACGCCGGTCATGCAGGCCGTGCAGGGCCGCATCGAGCAGTCGCCGGCTGCGCAGGCGACGCTGGCGCCGACCGGGCTTGATCTTTCCAAGCTCGGCGTCGGCCTGCCGCCGGTCGCCGACATCTACATCGGCGTGCTGCCGGTTCCTTATTATCTCAGCGCCCCGGCGGCTGGCAATTGCGCGGTGACCGCCAGCGGCGTGACGCCTTGCCCGCCCTTGACCGGTTTCTGGCATGCCGCGGCGGGCGCCTACGTGCCGCCGTTCAACGCCGCCGGACTCGATCCGACGTCGACCCTGGTCACGTTCGCCAATCCTTTCCCGGTGGCAACCTCCACGCAGCTGATTCCCGTACTGCTGACCGTGCCGAACGCCAATTCCGGCAAGGCCAAGCCGGCGGCCGGCTGGCCGGTCGTGATCTTCCAGCACGGCATCACGCGCAACCGCACCGACATGTTCGCGATCGCCGCGACGCTGGCCGGACAAGGCTTCGCGGTCATCGCCATCGATGCGCCGCTGCACGGCCTGACCGACAAGACCAATCCGTTCTATGTCGGCAACACGCCGTTCGCCGCGCTCGGCGCGCAGGAACGCACGTTCAACATCGACCTGCAGAACAACACGACCGGCGCGCCCGGTCCGGACGGCAAGATCGACGCGTCGGGCTCGTATTTCATCAACCTGCAGGACCTGCTGACCTCGCGCGACAACCTGCGCCAGGCCAGCGCTGACCTGATGGTGCTGACCCGCGCGATTCCGGGCGTCAGCCTGGACGGCAAGACCACCGCGTTCGACGGTTCGCGCATCGAATTCGTCGGCCAGTCGCTGGGTTCGATCATCGGCACCGCGTTCCTGGCAATGGAACCGCACGTCAATGTCGGCGTGCTCAACGTGCCCGGCGGCGGCGTCGCCGGACTCCTCGCCGGCTCACCGACGTTCGGACCGGTCATCAACGCAGGCCTGGCGCAAGCGGGCCTGCAGCCGGGCACGCCGGACTACGCCGCCTTCCTCGGCGCCGCGCAGACCGTCGTCGATTCCGGCGATTCGATCAACTTCGCGTTCGCCACCGCGGGCAAGAGCATCCTCGCCCAGGAAGTGGTCGGCGATGCGAACCATCCGAACGACCAGGTGATCCCGAACTCGGTGGCTTCGGCGCCGACTTCGGGCACGGAGCCGCTGCTGGCCGCGCTCGGACTGTCGAGCATCAAGGCAACGACACAGGCCGCGAGCATCCGCGGCGTGGTGCGCTTCACCCAGGGCACGCACGGTTCGCTGCTCGATCCGACCAGTTCGCCCGCGGTCACCGCGGAAATGCAGGGCGAGATGGCGAGCATGATCGCTTCGGGCGGTCAGGCCGTGATCGTCTCGAATCCTTCCGTCATCGTCAGCCAGTAACCGGGGATAACCATCATGACCACCTACCACAACAGTGCCGTGCGTTCCCGCTTGCTGCCGCGTGGCTTGAGCCTCGGCATCGCCATGGCGTTGGCCGGCGTGGCGATTCAGCCCGCCCACGCCATCGAGTTCGGCGATCCCGATGGCTTGCATGGAACCGTGAACACGACCGTGTCCTACGGCATCGCCTACCGCACCCAGAACGCTTCCAACAGTCTCATCGGCAAGGCTCATTTCAATCCGGCGCTCGGCGCGCAGCCGCTCGGCGGTTCGGCCCAGCGCGCCGCGATCGGGCGCTGGTCGGTCAATAGCGACGATGGCGACCTCGCCTATGGCCGCTGGTCGCCGATCTCCAACGCGGTCAGTGCGAACATCGAACTCAATGTGAAGTACGGCGAGGACTGGGGCGCGTTCGTGCGCGGCTATGCCTTCTACGACGACGTGAACGACGGTCGTTACAACCTGCCCGACGCTTCCGAAAAGAGAGTCGGCAAGGACGCGAAATTCCTCGACTTCTTTCTTTGGCACAATTTCAACGTCGATGGCCACACCGGCACGGGTCGCCTTGGCCGCCAGGTGGTGAGCTGGGGCGAGAGCACGTTCATCCAGGGCGGCGTTTCCAGCGCGATCAACCCGGTCGACGTATCCAAGCTGCACGTAGCCGGCGCCGAACTCAAGCAAGCTTTCGTGCCAATCAACATGTTGTGGGGATCCTTCAACTTCAGTGATTCGCTTTCGGCCGAAGCGTATTACCAGTTCGAGTACCAGCAAACCGATCCGGATCCGGTCGGCAGCTTCTTCTCGACGAACGACTACGCCACCATCGGCGGCCGTTACGTCATGCTCAATTTCGGCACCGTGCCGCAGCCGGTGGTCAATCCCGACCGCTACTACGACGTCTGTTACGGGCGCAACTACCAGAACAGCGACACCGGCCTGCCGCCGGCGCTGGTGCAGGCCGGCTGCTCGGCCTCATTCCCGCGTGGCCGCGACAGGTATCCGAGCGAGAGTGGCCAGTTCGGCGGCGCGCTGCGCTACATGGCGGACTGGCTGAACAACACCGAATTCGGCTTTTACGCCATCAACTACCACAGCAAGTTGCCGCTGGTGAGCGGCATCGCCGTCACGGCGCCGCCGTCCGGCGTCCTGCCCGTCGCCGGCAGCTACTTCGTCGAATACCCGAAGGACATCCGCCTGTTCGCGGTGAGCTTCAACACCCTGCTCGAAACCGGCGGCATCGCCCTGCAGGGCGAGTTGAGCTACCGGCCGAACGTCCCGCTGCAGCTGCACAGCGTCGAGTTGCTGTTCGCCGGCCTGACGCCGCTGAATCCACTGCTTCCAGCACCCGGTTTGCGTTTCGTCAGCCAGCTCGGACAGTTCGCTCCCGGACAGGAAATCCAGGGCTGGGAGCGGCACAAGATGTCGCAGCTGCAACTGACCGCGACGAAGGTGTTCGGTCCGGACAACCTGTTCCGCGCGAACCAGATCGCCCTGGTCGGCGAAGTCGGATTCGACGAGGTCTGGGATCTGCCGGGTGGACTGCGCTTCAACGGCGACGGCACCGATACCGGCGGTGGCGCAGATGTCACCACCGGCAATCTGCGCAACCCGATCACCCAGACCAACGGTTTCGCGACCAAGTTCTCATGGGGCTACCGCATCGCGGCGCGCGGCGATTACAACAACGTGTTCGGCACGCCGTTCAACCTCTCTCCGCGCGTTGCCTTCAGCCACGACGTGGGCGGCATCTCGCCGGGGCCTGGCGGAAACTTCATTCGTGGCCGCAAAGCCATCACCGTTGGCGCCGAAGCCACCTACATCGACCGCTGGGCATTCGATCTCGCCTACACGAATTACTTCGGCGCCGGCGATCTCAATCTGATCCGCGACCGCGATTTCATCCAGTTCTCGGCCAAATATTCGTTCTGAAGCATCGACGGGGAGACACGACATGTTCCGATTCCAACACAGCAAGCTCGCCGTCCTGGTGGCCTGCGCGGTATTCGCCGTCGGTGTACAGGCCAAGGCGCCGCCCGACGAAGTGGCCAAGCTCGGCCTCACCGGCACGCCGCTGACACCGGTCGGCGCCGAACGCGCCGGCAGCAAGGACGGCGTCATCCCGGTATGGACCGGCGGCATCACCACGCCGCCCGCCGGTTACAAGACCGGCATGCACCATCCGGATCCGTTTCCGAACGACAAGCCGCTGTTCACGATCACGGCAAAAAACTACAAGGACTACGCGGACAAGCTTTCCGCCGGGCAGCAGGCGATGTTCGCCAGGCACCCGGACTGGCGCATGATCGTGTATCCCACGCGGCGCAGCGCGAGTTATCCGCAGCGCACGTATGAGATGACCATGAAGAACGCCGCGACCGGCGAGTTGGTCGACGACGGCGAAGGCGTGGCGAACGTGGCCGAAGGCCTGCCCTTCCCGATCCTGGACAAGGATCCGGCCAAGGCCGGCATGGAAGCGATCTGGAACCACAAGCTGAAGTTCAAGGGCGTGTCGTTCGAACGCTGGAACGACCAGGCCATCCCGACCTCGTCGGGCCAGTACACCCTTATCCGCTTCCACGAGTTCGGCCTGGGCCTGTATTACAAGCCCGGCAACACGCTCAAGGACATCCACAACATCCTGCTGTACTTCCTCGAAGACGTGGTCTCGCCGCCGCGCCTCGCCGGGCAGGTGCTGCTCGTGCACGAAACCCTGGACTCGAAGAAGGAACCGCGCCAGGCGTGGATCTACAATCCCGGCCAGCGCCGCGTGCGACGCGCGCCGAACGTGGCCTACGACAATCCCGGCACGGCCTCGGACGGCCTGCGCACCAATGACATGACCGACATGTTCAACGGCGCGCTGGACAAGTACAACTGGAAGCTGATCGGCAAGAAGGAATTGTATGTGCCGTACAACTCCTACAAGGCGCACAGCGACAAGACCCTGGTCAAGGACCTGATCCAGCCGAACTTCATCAATCCGGACCTGCTGCGCTATGAGTTGCATCGGGTGTGGATCGTCGAAGCCGACCTCAAGCCCGGCCAACGCCACATCAATCCCAAGCGTACGTTCTATCTCGACGAGGACAGCTGGCAGATCCTCGAGATCGACCACTACGACAGCCAGGGCAAGCTGTGGCGCTATTCCGAGGCGCCGAGCGTGAACTACTACGAGGTACCCGTGTTCTGGTCGACGCTGGAAATCGCCTACGACCTGAAAGCCGGGCGCTATCTCGTGCAGGGCCTGGACAACCAGGAACCGGAATACAATTTCTCGTACCCGGCCACGCCCGACATGTTCTCGCCACAGGCGCTGCGCACACGCGGCATCCAGTAGGGCTCGCAAAGTCCGCGCACGGAAATCGGCCGCCCACTGGGCGGCCGATGCGTTTTTGGAGTAACTTAGGGTGGCAATGCGCAAAGGGGCGGGGCAATGAAGCGATCCGGATTTTCCCGTTGGCGGCTCGCGGTGTCGTTGGCTGCATGCACGGCGGCGCTGTCGACATCCGCCGCCGACAAATTCACCTGGCCCGACCCGGTGGACAGTCCTGCGCAAATCATGCCGCTCGCTTCGCAATCGCTGCTGCTGGGCCTGGCCCACACCACGAACGGCTACGTCGCCGTGGGCGGGCGCGGCGACATCCTCGTCTCCACCGACGGCGCGCAATGGCAGCAGGCGCAGGTGCCGACGCGATCCACCCTGACCGCGGTGGCGGCGGTGGACGCGAACGTGTGGGCGGTTGGCCACGACGGCGTGATCGTGCACAGCGCCGACGGCGGCGAACATTGGCAGATGCAGCGCAAGGATTCCTGGCACGCGCCATCCGGCGATGCGCCGTCAGACCCGCGCCAGGGCGCGCCGCTGCTCGGCGTATTGTTCACGGATGCGAAGCATGGCATCGCGGTCGGCGCATACAGCCTTGCGCTGCGCACCGACGACGGCGGCGAACACTGGCAGGAAATCACCGTGGCGCCGAAGCCCAAGGACGACGCGGACGGTGGCGGCGGCAGCGATGCCGCTGCCACGGATTCCGCCCAAGGCGGCGGCGCCCAGTCCGGCGACAAGTGGACGTTCAACCAGAGCCAGCTCAAGATCGGGGCGGAACCCACTCCGCACCTCAACGCGATCGCGCGCACCGGCAGCGGCGCTCTTTTCATCGTCGGCGAACGCGGCGCGGCATTCCGTTCGCGCGATTCCGGAGCGACCTGGCAGCGCCTGCAACTGCCCTACGACGGCTCGATGTTCGGCGTGATCGGCTATGAGGCCGACCATGTGCTCGCCTTCGGCCTGCGCGGACACGTCTTCGAATCCACCGATCTGGGCGAGCACTGGACCCAGGTTCCCACCGGCACAGAACTGAGCCTGATGGGCGGCACCGCGCTGCCCGACGATGGCGTCGCGATCGTCGGCGCGAACGGCATCGTGCTGTTGCGCGCCAAGGGCGGGCAGCCTCTGACCCG
>DATJIL010000008.1:0-5346 GCA_035493385.1 Rudaea sp. | reverse complement strand
CGCAAATGCCGATCGCGCCGGACTCGTGCATGCGCTCGCCGAGCTGATTCCCGGCATCGATCCGGCGCAAATCGCGTTTCGCGAAGTGGCCGACCAGGACTGGACGCGCGCCTGGCTCGATACGTTCAAGCCCATGCGCTTCGGCAAACGTTTGTGGATTTATCCCTGGAACGTGGAGGCGCCCGACGCTGCCGCCACGGTGATCGTGCGCCTGGATCCCGGCCTGGCGTTCGGCAGCGGCACGCATCCGACCACGGCGTTGTGCCTGGAATGGCTCGACGGCGCGGATCTCGCCGGCAAGACGCTGGTCGATTACGGCTGCGGCTCGGGCATCCTCGCCATCGCCGCGCTCAAGCTCGGTGCCGCGCGCGCAATCGGCGTGGACAACGACGAACAGGCCATCGCCGCCAGCCGCGACAACGCGCAACGCAATGGCGTCGTCGAGAATCTGGATTTGTATCATCCGCAGCATTTTCCACCCATGCAATCCGACGTGCTCGTCGCGAACATCCTTGCCGGTCCGCTCGCGGAGCTCGCGCCGTTGTTCGCGCAAAGCCTCAAACCCGGCGGCGCGCTGGCGCTGTCAGGCATCCTCGACGGCCAACAGGACGAACTGCTCGCGCATTACGCGCAGTGGTTCGTCGCCTTGCGCGCGACGACGCGCGATGGATGGGTACGAATCGACGGCGTGCGGCGCTGACTAGCGCAAGCACAACACGGCCGCGAGCTTTTCCGCGTCGCGCCGCTGCATCGCCTGTTCGACCAGCGCCGTGCGCAAGACCGTTAAGGCCGGGTCTACCTGAACGACTGCGATGCCATCTTCCGCAACGGCTTCGAAGCGCCCTGAGGCGGAGGCGCCAGCTTGGGCTAGAATTCCGTGCATGTATTCCCAATGCCCTGAATGCCTGACGATCTACAAGGTCGGCGCTGCCGTACTCGGGCAGTCGCACGGCAGCGTGCGCTGCGGGCATTGCAACGCCGTGTTCGACGCGCTGCGCACGCTGACCGAGCAGTTGCCCGACGAATCGGTGCGGCACCTGCTTGCGCATCCGGGCGACGACGCGCCACCGCAACTGGCCGTGCCGGCGTTGCGTCCGAAAACCGGCGAGCAGCAAGCCTTGTTGTTCGATCCGGACGAACGCCCCACGCACACGCCGGCCCAGCGGCGCGCGCACACGCCGGCATTCGCGCGCTCGCGCCGCGCACCATCCGTTTCGCGCAACTGGCCATGGGCGCTGGGCGCGTTGGGCCTTGCCCTGTCGCTGCTCGCGCAGATCGGCTATGCCGAGCGTGCGGTCCTGCTCGACGATGCGCATGTGCGGCCGCTGCTCGACGGCGTTTGCGCGACGCTCGGCTGCCGTTTGCCGCTGCGCCACGACCCGGTGAAATTGGAACTGCTGTCGCGCGACATCCGCCCGCATCCATCGGTACCGAATGCGCTGATCGTGTCGGCCACGCTGCGCAACGACGCGAATTTTGCGCAAGCCTTCCCCGATGTCGAGATCACGTTGTCGGACCTGGACGAAAACCGCATCGCCATGCGCCGCTTCCGGCCGCAGGATTACATCGCCGACACCCGCAGCCTGGCAGCGGGACTGGCGCCCGGCGCGACCGCCGCGCTGGTGTTCGAGGTGGCCGACCCGGGCAAGAACGCGGTCGCGTTCGAATTCAAGTTTCGCTGATCGCGGCACTTATCAAGCGCGGCGCTTGGCGCTAGACTCCCTGCCCCGTTGCATGCGCGCGGCGGGAATGCCAAGGAAGCAACCGCGATGCTCGCCGCCGAACCCCTCTCCGCCAGTCACGTCGACAACGTCTCGGAAGCCACGTTGCAGCCTGCGTTGTGCGATTGCGTCGCGCGCGCGGTACGCCGCTACCTGGCCGACCTCGACGCACAACAACCGGACGGGCTTTACGACCTGGTGCTGGGTGAGGTCGAAAAACCGCTGCTGCGCGAAGTACTGCGCTGGAGCGAGGGCAACCAGAGCCGCGCCGCGCAGGCGCTGGGCATCAATCGCGCGACATTGCGCAAGAAATTGGCGTTGCGCGGCCTGTCTTAACGCCGTGTGGGTATAATCGTCCGCTACCTTTTGCGGGCCGATCCATGTTTGACGCAAGCTTGGCTCCGATCCGGCGCGCGCTGCTGAGCGTGTCCGACAAGACCGGTCTCATCGACCTGGCGCGCGGACTCGACGCGCTCGGCGTCGTGCTGATTTCCACCGGCGGCACCGCGCGCGCGCTGCGCGAAGCGGGACTCGCCGTGCGCGAAGTCGCCGACGTCACCGGCTTTCCGGAAATCATGGACGGTCGGGTCAAGACCCTGCATCCGAAAATCCACGGCGGCCTGCTCGGCCGGCGCGGCCAGGACGACGCGGTAATGGCCGAACACGGCATCGAAGGCATCGACCTGCTGGTCGCCAACCTGTATCCGTTCGAGCAGACTACCGCGTCGCCGGATTGCAGCATGCACGACGCCATCGAGAACATCGACATCGGCGGACCGGCGATGCTGCGCGCCGCGGCCAAGAACCATGAACACGTCGCCACCCTGGTCGACCCGGCCGATTACGCAGAATTGATCCAGACCTTGCACGCCGACAACGGCACCAAGCTGGACCTGCGCCGACGCCTCGCCGCCAAGGTTTACGCGCACACCGCGCGCTACGACGGCACGATTGCGAACTGGCTCGGCGCGCGCCTGAATGCCGACGGCGTCGAACAGTTTCCGCCGAGCCTGCACCTGGCGTTCACGCGCCACGCCACGCTGCGTTACGGCGAGAACCCGCACCAGAACGCCGCGTTGTATCTGCAACGGAATGCCGCGCCGGGCTGCGTGGCCACGGCGCGCGTGCTGGCCGGCAAGGAGCTGTCCTACAACAATCTCGCCGACGCGGACACGGCGCTGGAATGCGTCAAGGCATTCCGCAAGGCGCCGGCCTGCGTCATCGTCAAGCACGCCAATCCCTGCGGCGTGGCGATCGGCGCAACCGCGCGCGAAGCCTACGACAAGGCCTACGCGACCGACCCGGTATCGGCATTCGGCGGCATCATCGCGTTCAACCAGCCACTCGACGCGGCGACCGCGCAGTCCATCCTCGATCGCCAGTTCGTCGAAGTGGTGATCGCACCGGAAGTCGATGCCGCCGCCTTGGCCGCGTTCGCGAAAAAACCCAACGTGCGCGTACTGGCCAGTGGCGATTGGCCCGAACAACCGGTGCCGACGCTGGACTTCAAGCGCATCTCCGGTGGACTGCTGGTACAAGACACCGACCGCGACACGCTGCTGCTGTCGGACCTGAAAGTCGTGTCCCGGCGCGTGCCCGACGCCGACGAGCTGCGCGACCTGCTGTTCGCCTGGCACGTGGCGATGTACGTCAAGTCCAACGCCATCGTCTACGCGCGCCAGGGCCGCACGGTCGGCATCGGCGCGGGCCAGATGAGCCGCGTGATCAGCGCCAAGATCGCCGCGCTCAAGGCCGAGGAAGCCAAGCTCGACGTCGCCGGCAGCGTGATGGCATCCGACGCGTTCTTCCCGTTCCGCGACGGCGTCGATACCGCCGCCGCCGCCGGCATCCGCGCGGTGATCCAGTCCGGCGGCTCGATGCGCGATGCCGAATCCATCGCCGCGGCGGACGAACACGACATGGCGATGGTGTTTACAGGCGTCAGGCATTTCAGACATTAAGCCATGAAAGTTCTGGTCATCGGCTCCGGCGGGCGCGAACACGCGCTGGCCTGGAAGATTCGTCAATCCCCCCGCGTGAGCGAAGTGATCGTCGCGCCCGGCAATGCCGGCACCGCGACCGAATCCGGCGTGCGCAACGCCGCCGTCGCAATGCACGACATCGATGGACTGCTGCAACTGGCAAAAGTGGAAAATGTCGCATTGACCGTGGTCGGCCCCGAGGTGCCGCTGGTCGCGGGCATCGTCGACCGCTTCCGCGGCGCCGGCCTGCGCTGCTTCGGTCCGCGCCGGCTGGCGGCGCAGCTCGAAGGCTCGAAAACCTTCGCCAAGGAATTCCTCGTCCGCCACAACATTCCGACCGCACGCCACGCGGCGTTCGACCAGCTCAAGCCGGCGCTGGCCTACGTGCGCACGCAGGGTGCACCGATCGTGATCAAGGCGGACGGCCTCGCCGCGGGCAAGGGCGTGGTCGTGGCGCTGACCCTGGCCGATGCCGAACAGGCGCTGCACGACATGCTCGGCGCACATGTGCTCGGCGAAGCATCGGCGCGCGTGGTGATCGAGGAATTCCTCGACGGCGAGGAAGCCAGCTACATCGTGCTGTGCGATGGCCGCCGCGCGCTGCCGCTGGCGACCAGCCAGGATCACAAGCGCCGCGACGACCGCGACCTCGGCCCGAATACTGGCGGCATGGGCGCGTATTCGCCGGCGCCGGTGGTCACGCCGGAAGTCGAGCGTCGCATCCTGCGCGAGATCATCGAGCCGACCCTGGCCGGCATGGCCGCCGAAGGCGCGCCGTTCATCGGCTTCCTGTATGCCGGCCTCATGATCGACAAGCACGGCACGCCGCGCGTGATCGAATTCAACGTGCGCCTGGGCGATCCGGAAACACAGCCGATCCTGCTGCGCCTCAAATCCGACCTCGTGGACATGATCGACGCCGCGCTGGATGGGCGCCTGGACAAGGTCAGCGTGAGTTGGGACGCGCGCGTCGCGCTCGGCGTGGTGCTCGCCGCGCACGGCTATCCGGGCAAGGTGCGCCTGGGCGACGTCATCGAAGGCCTGGATGCGGATTTCGGTGCCAATGTGAAGGTCTTCCACGCCGGCACGAAACTGGATAACGGAAAAATCGTCACCGCCGGCGGCCGCGTGCTGACCGTGTGCGCACTCGGCGAGGATTTCGCCGAGTCACAAACGCGCGCCTACGCGGCGGTGCGCAAGATCAAGGCCGATGGCATGTTCTGCCGCCGCGATATCGGCTGGCGCGCGATCAGCCGCTGACGCGGCGGCGCAGGCCGAGCCAGGCCAATCCGAAAAGTCCCAGCGCCAACAGGCCCAGCGAACGCAACGTCAGCGCCGGCGTCGGCACCACTGGTGGTGGCGGCGGCAGGTTCAGGTCGCCGACAGTGAACGCACCGGGCGCGAAACTGAAGATGCGCACTTCGTCGATCGTGCCGTTGAACAGTTCGGCTCCGGAAATCAGCGAATTACCGCCGATGGCCACGCCGCCCGCCGGCGGATTCGGTCCTGCCGCCGAGGAGTAGCTGGCCACGCCATTGACGTAGAACGTGGTCGTGCCGTTGTCGCGCACCAGGGCAAGCTCAGTCCATTGGTTTGAAACCGGGGTCACGGAAGCGGCGAGATTGCCACCGTAGAGCAACCCG
>DATJIL010000007.1:0-2980 GCA_035493385.1 Rudaea sp. | reverse complement strand
AGCCGGGACAGCAGCGGCGTCAGCCGACTCTCGGGCGCCTCGGCCAGCAGCCGTTCGGCCCGCGCCAGATCATCCTGTTTCAGGCGGCCGCGCTCGACCAGCAGCGCGCACGCGCGCGCGCCGGCCTCGTCCCCGGAAGGGCGAGGCTGCTCCGCGGACTGGACGATTGCCGACATCGCAGGCTCTCAGGTTTGCTGGACCGCCAGAACGCCATTGGTAGCACACCCGCCCGGCCAATGCGAGCCGCGGATGCACCACGGCGAAACCGCCGGACGAGCCGACGGTTCCGATCAAACACATGCTGCGCTACATCGAGGCAGCCGGTGCGGACGACGCAATCGAATAGGAAAGATGCAGCGTGATTTTCTCGCCCTTCTTCAGGTGCTGGCTGGCATCGGGGAAATGCACCTTCAGATTGCCCTCGTCCGTGTGCACCTCGACCATGCCGTTGCTGCTGACCGAACGCACCGTGCCGGTCATATCGTGCTGGCCCATCACATCGCTGGATTGCGGCGCCTGCGGGATGCGCGGCGGCAGTTGTTGGTCCGCCGGATTGGAGGTCGGTGTGGTCTGGAACGGCGGCGTATGCGTCACCGCGCCCGATTGCGGATGCTGCGAATCCGGCGCGGTCTGCGCCAGCGCGAGCGGCGCGGCGCACGCCAGCGCGATTGTGGCGGCGATGCTGGAAATCGAATGCATGCGTTTCATGGAAACCTCCTTGCGTGGACATCCTGATCGTGGCCCGCACACAGTGCGGACCCAAAGCCATCCTGTCGGTGGCCTTTGCACTTCACGCCCGCGGTCGCGCCCGGTCAAGCGTTCGCCGGACGCCATTCAGCAAAGTTCAACAATCAAGTCAGCCCCCGGTCAGGCTCAAATCGACAAGAAAACAGGCCATGCGCAAGAAAACCGGCGTCGTTTCCAGCCGTGGCGCTTTTCGCAGAGCCTGCATACAGAGCCGGGCACTGCCTGCAGCCGGCAGGCTAGCGCTGGCGTGCCCGCTCCACGTCGGCGGCAAGCCGTTGCTCCGTCCTGTGCTGTTGTTCAACACGATTTCGCTGATGCGGAGCGTGGACATCCACGCGCGCAGGTTGTCGAGCAGGGAAGGAGCTACCTTGAAGCTCGACAGGATCGCGAGCGCCTCCTGCTCGCTGATCGGTGATGGGCAGTCGATGAATTCCTGATCGGCATAGGACGACCCGCGATAGCAACGGTCTCAGATGTATTGCTGCACCGGCCAGGGTGTCAGGCCCCTCACCTGCTGCCGGTAGGCGGGATCCTGCTCGCGGATGATGGATTCACCACCGACACCGGACAGGGAGTAGTAATCCTCGAGCCGTCCGCGCAGATTTTCGTCAGCGATCAAACCGAGTTCGCCGGCGCTGCGCATCTCGGTAAAGGAGGCATCGGAAGGCACGAAAGGCAGAGTCTGGCTGGCCTGATAATACGCAAGCACGGTCTTCCACGCGGAGCCATCCACGAGCTGGCCGTTCTCGCCATAGGCGATCGCGGCGCGCCCGTAGCTAGACACCGTGCCCCAGTAGGCGAGCGTGGTGCCGAAGCTTTTGCCGTCTGTCGACAGGTCCGCATGGATGCGCCGGTAGTAACCGTCGGCACGCGCCAAGTCCTGCCGATTCTGGTTCCAGTTGCTCACTTCCAGTGCGATCAGGATGCCGGCCACCACGATCACGAGTTCGATGGGCGCCGCCGTCCAGTCGTACGTGCGAAGCCGCGTCCCCAACCTCGAAATGTTCACGCGCACCCCCGGTGAATTGCACCCCATCGGCCGACAGCGCGATCAGGTTATGGCACCGCCGGTCAACACTCCACCACGTTCACGGCCAGCCCGCCGCGCGAGGTTTCCTTGTACTTGTCCTTCATGTCGCGGCCGGTGTCGCGCATGGTCTTGATGACCTTGTCGAGCGAGACGCGGTGCTTGCCGTCGCTGCGCGCCGCCATCCGCTGGGCGTTGATGGCCTTGACCGAACCCATCGCGTTGCGCTCGATGCAGGGAATCTGCACCAGTCCGCCGATGGGGTCGCAGGTGAGGCCGAGGTTGTGTTCCATGCCGATTTCGGCGGCGTTCTCGACTTGAAGCACGCTGCCGCCGAGCGCGGCGGTGAGCGCGCCCGCGGCCATCGAGCAGGCCACGCCGACTTCGCCCTGGCAACCGACTTCCGCGCCGCTGATCGAGGCGTTTTCCTTGTAGAGGATGCCGATCGCGCCGGCGGTCAAAAGGAAATCGATCACGCCCTGTTCGGTCGACTTCGGGCAGAAGCGGTCGTAGTAATGCAACACTGCCGGCACGATACCTGCCGCGCCGTTGGTGGGAGCCGTCACCACGCGGCCGCCCGCGGCGTTTTCCTCGTTGACCGCGAGCGCGTACAGGTTCACCCAATCCAGGATCGTCAGCGGATCCTTCAGCGACGCTTCGGGCCTGTCGCGAAGTTCCGCGTACATCGCCGGCGCGCGGCGCTTCACGTGCAGGCTGCCCGGCAACTCGCCGGGCGAGCGCAGGCCGCGCGCGACGCAGTCCTGCATCGCCTTCCAAATGTCCAGCAAGCCCGCGCGCACGTCGGCTTCGCTGCGCCAGACCTTCTCGTTTTCCAGCATCAACTGTGCGATGGTCACGCCGTGCTGCTCGCACAACGCCATCAATTCGTCGCCGGAATGGAACGCGAACGGCAGCGGCGTGGTATCGGCGACGATGCGGTCGGCCGCTGCCTCGTCAGCATTGACCACGAAACCGCCGCCCACCGAGTAGTAATCGCGGGTGACGATCGTTGCGCCATTTGCATCGAACGCGGTATAGCGCATGCCGTTGACGTGGTACGGCAACTTCTGGCGCTTGTTCCAGACGAGGTCGGTCTTTTCGTCGAACGCGATTTCGCGTGTGCCGTGCAGGCGGATACGCTGACCGCGGCGCACCCGTTCGAGCAGCGGCGGAATGGCATCCGGATCGATCCGGTCCGGCCAGTTG
>DATJIL010000006.1:0-23034 GCA_035493385.1 Rudaea sp. | reverse complement strand
CGGATCGTCGCAAACATCGGCGCCGTCGCCACATGCTCATCCTGCAGACTGCGCTTCATCTCCAGCCGCGACAGGGTCAGCAGATCCTCGACGATCTGGCCCATGCGCCGCGATTGCGTGCGCATTTCCGTAATGACCGGGGCGAGCGCAGGCACCTCCTCCGGATCGAGCAATTCGAGGTAGCCGTGAATCACCGTCAACGGTGTGCGCAGTTCGTGCGAGACATTGGCGACGAAATCACGGCGCACCTGGTCGAGTCGGGCGAGTTCGGTGATGTCGCGCGCGCGCAGCACGCGCTGGCCCTGGCCGAAGGCGATCAGGCTCGCGTTGATGCGGATATCACCGTTCGCCGGCGCAGGGATGTCATCGGCGCGCTCTTGCCCGCTGCTCAACCAGTCGCCGAGCTTGCTGCCTTGCATGCGCTCGGCCAGGGATGCACCGCGGTCGCGCGGCCAGTGCAGGCCGAGCAGCCGTTCCGCGGCGCGGTTGATCCAGCGCACGCGACCGGCGTCGTCGAGCAGCGCCAACGCATCGGGGAATGCCGCCGCCGCATCGCGCAGGTCGCGCAACTGCGCAGCGAGCCGGCGCGCGCGGGAAGCCATCAGCCCGCCGTGGCCGAAAACCGGTAGCCGGCACAGCGCACGGTCTGGATCAATCCATCCAGCCGCCACGGTTGCAGGGTCTGACGCAGGCGACGGATATGCACGTCGACGGTGCGTTCCTCCACGTACACGCTGCCGCCCCAGACATGATCGAGCAGTTGCGCGCGCGAATACACGCGCTCGGCATGGGTCATGAAAAAGTGCAGCAGCCGGTATTCGGTCGGGCCGATCGGCACCGTATCCGCACCTGCGTGGACGCGGTGCGCGGGACCGTCGATCTTCAGGCCGCCGAGTTCGATGACGCCGGTGCCGTCATCGCCGTGACTGCGGCGCAACACCGCCTTGATGCGCGCGATGAGTTCGCGCGTGGAGAAAGGCTTGACCACGTAATCGTCGACGCCGGCTTCCAGTCCGCTCACGCGGTCCATCTCCTCGCCGCGCGCGGTGAGCATGATGATCGGCACCTCGGCGGTGAGCGTCTCCTTGCGCAGGCGCCGCGCCAGTTCCAGCCCGCTCATGCCCGGCAGCATCCAGTCGAGCAGGATCAGGTCCGGCACCGTGGCCGCGATCGCGAGTTGCGCCTCGCGCGCATCCGCGGCCGCCATCGGCTCCATGTCGGCCTTGCGCAGCGCAAACGCGACCATGTCGCGGATCGATCCCTCGTCTTCGACGATGAGAATACGTTTCTGCATGGTGACAGCCTATCGCAAAGTTTGCGGCGCGGCGATTACAACCGGATTCGGTTACGGTTGGATGACAGGCGTCCCGGCGATCTCGGCCGGCAGGGTAAACTAACCACCCGTTTCGCGATCCCCGCCGGATGCCCACACCCGACCTCGCCCAGCACACGCCGCTGATGCGCCAGTACTTCGCCGCCAAGGCGGAGTATCCGGACACGCTGGTGTTCTTCCGCATGGGCGATTTCTATGAATTGTTCTACGACGACGCGCGCCGCGCGGCGCGGTTGCTCGACCTCACGCTGACCCAGCGCGGCGCGTCGGCGGGCGCGCCAATTCCGATGGCGGGCGTGCCGTATCACGCGGCAGAGGGCTATCTCGCGCGATTGATAAAACTCGGCGAGTCGGTGGCGATCTGCGAACAAATCGGCGATCCGGCGCTGGCCAAGGGCCTGGTCGAACGCCGTGTCGTGCGCGTGGTGACTCCGGGCACCGTCACCGACGAGGCCCTGCTCGAAGAGCGCCGCGACAATCTGCTGCTCGCTATCGCCGCCGGCAAAACAGGATTCGGACTGGCCTGGATCGACTTGGCCGGCGGACGCTTCCTGCTCAGCGAAAGCGCCGACGTCGAAGCGCTGGCATCCGAACTCGCGCGCCTTGCGCCCGCCGAAACGCTGATCCCCGAGGACGCGGTGTGGCCCGAATTCGTCGCTGCCCTGCCCGGCCTGCGCAAACGCGCGCCCTGGCATTTCGACACCGAGACCGCGCAGCGCCGATTGTGCGCGTTCTTCAGCGTGCGTGACCTGTCCGGCTTCGGCTGCAATGGCATGCCACTGGGTATCGCCGCGGCCGGCGCCTTGCTCGGCTACGTCGAGGAGACGCAGAAATCCGCGTTGCCGCATCTTTCCGGTCTTGCCGTGGAAAACGCCCGCGAGACGATCGCACTGGATGCCGCCACGCGCCGCAATCTGGAACTGGATACGCATCCGTCCGGCAACATCGAAAACACCTTGCTCGGCGTGCTCGACGAAACGGTGACGCCGATGGGCGCGCGCGAATTGCGCCGCCGGCTGCATCGCCCGCTGCGCGATCACGCGCTTCTGCGTCGCCGCTATCAAGCCATCGAAACCCTGATCGATGCGCGCCGCTTCGAGAATCTTCGCGACGTGCTGCGCGGCATCGGCGACCTGGAACGCATACTCGCGCGCGTAGCCCTGCGCAGCGCGCGCCCACGCGACCTGTCGACGTTGCGCGATGGATTGCTGGCGGCACCGAAATTGCGGCGGGCATTGCATGAATGCGACTCGCCGTTGATCGCGGAATTGCTCGAACGCATCGGCGAACACGCCGACACCGCACAACACCTCGCCGTCGCCGTGCTCGAACAACCGCCGGCGCTGCTGCGCGACGGCGGCGTGATCCGCCCCGGATTCGACGCCGAACTCGACGAACTGCGCACGCTGTCGACGAATGCCGATCAATTCCTCGTCGATCTGGAAACGCGCGAAAAAGCCGCGACCGGAATCCCGACGTTGAAGGTCGGCTACAACAGCGTGCACGGCTACTACATCGAAATCAGCAAGGGCCAGTCGGACAAGGCGCCGACGCATTACACGCGCCGGCAAACCCTGAAAGGTGCCGAGCGCTACATCACCGAGGAGCTGAAGGCGTTCGAGGACAAGGTGCTGTCCGCGCGCGAACGCGCACTGATGCGCGAACGTGCGCTGTACGATGGCCTGCTGGAATATCTGGGCGAACGCCTCGCGCCGCTCAAGCGCGCTGCAGCGGCGATGGCCGAACTCGACGTGCTCGCGAACCTCGCCGAGCGCGCCGACGCGCTGAACTGGAAGGCCCCGCAACTGACCGACGCAGACGGCATCCGCATCGTGCGCGGACGCCATCCGGTGGTCGAGCGCGTGCGCAGCGAGCCGTTCGAGCCGAACGATCTGGTATTGGACGACGCCCGCCGCATGCTGATCGTCACCGGCCCGAACATGGGCGGCAAAAGCACCTACATGCGCCAGTGCGCGCTGATCGTGCTGCTCGCGCATGTCGGCAGCTTCGTTCCGGCAGACGCGGCGGAGATCGGCCCTATCGACCGCATCTTCACGCGCATTGGCGCCGGCGACGACCTGTCGCGCGGGCAGTCCACATTCATGGTGGAGATGAGCGAAACCGCGAACATTCTCCACAATGCGACAAAGTACTCTCTCGTGCTCATGGACGAGATCGGACGCGGCACCTCGACCTACGACGGCCTGGCGCTCGCCCAGGCCTGCGCGGTGGAACTCGCCACGCGCAACCGCGCCTTCACCCTGTTCGCGACGCACTATTTCGAGCTGACCGATCTCGCGGCGCAGTATCCGGGCATCGCCAACGTGCATCTGGACGCGATCGAATACGGCGACGACCTCGTCTTCATGCACGCGGTCAAGCAAGGCCCGGCCAACCGCAGCTTCGGCCTGCACGTGGCCGCGCTCGCGGGCGTGCCGAAGAACGTCATCGCCGACGCGCGCCGCTACCTCGCCGCGCTGGAACAACGGCACGCCGACGTGGAACGTGCCGCTGGCGCTCCGGCGCAAGTGGAGAGCTCACCGCAGATGGGATTGTTCGCCCCGCCAACGCCATCCGCCGTTGAACTCGCGCTGCGCGAACTCGATCCCGACGCGATGACACCGAAGGACGCGCTGGAAGCGCTGTATCGGCTCAAGAAGCTCGAACGTTGACGAGAAAATCCGCGAACGCGCGGACCGCGGCAGCATCGTCGAACAGGCGCGCTTGGCGCGCACGGATCGTTTCACGCAGGACTTCTCGTCGTGCCGCGTCGCCGATCAAGGCGACGGCCTTGGCGACGTAATCGTCCTCGTTCGTCGCGATCAGTTCCGGGATTTCCAGCATGCGCAGCATGGCCGACGTCTGCCGGCCGCGCGCCATCGCCCCTTCCCAGGCCAGCACCGGCGTGCCGACGCTGAAGGCGTCGAGGCTGGTGCCACCGCCGGAAAACCACGGAGAATCCAGCACCAGCGGCGAACGCGCGATGCCGGCGAGATAGTCGGCATGGTCCTGCACCGGCAGGAACACCAGATGTTTCGCGGGATCGAGCTTGCGCGCGGCGAACGCAGCCTCGATGCGCGCTCGAAACACGCGCATCAGCGGCGGATTGCGGGTGAAGAACCCGATGCGTGCGCCGGTTTCGGCGACGATGCGCGCCAGCGTCGCGTCGAACGCGGGAATCAGCTTGATGAAATTCTGCAGGCACAAGACCAGTGGTGCGCCTTCAGCCTGCGCATCGAACCACGCGCCATCGCCGGGCGGTGGCGGCGGCAGCGGCTGTGTGCCGAGTCCAGGCAGGCGCACGAGTTTTTCGCGGTAATGCCCATCCGCGTCGGCGGGTTCCAGTTCCGCGCCACTGAGAAAATAATCGATGTTCGGCGCACCGCTCGTGGCTGGATGGCCGTACAGCGCGCACTGCATCGGCGCAAGGCGCAGCGCGGCCAGCGCCTGATGTCTCGGGTCCATGCCGATTTCGGGATAGACGAGTACGTCGAGCCGCGCTTGCCGCACCTCTCGCACGAGCGTGAACGCATCGGCCTGCGTCTGCACGAATGCGGAAACGTTCGCCGCTATCCTGCGCGTGCTGTCGTCCTCGCCGCCGCCGTGCCAGATGCGCACGTCGAAGCGCTCGCGATCCAATCCCTCGATCAGGTGTGTGAAATAGCGCGACACCGTGTGTTGCATCAAGTGGCTCGCAACGATGCCCACGCGGATTCGCCCACCGTGCGCGCGCGGCGTCCAGTCGCAGGACTGCACGAGTTCCGGCGCGGCGGCGGACATGACGCGCGCAACAAGGTCGCCGAAGCGGCATTGCAGGGCGGTGTTGTCGCGCGGCTGGTAATGCAAGTGGAACGGCGCAACACTGGCCGCGGCGTGCACGGCTTCGTGGTTCGCCGCGGGCGTATCGAGCTTCAATCCCGCATGCAAGGCTTCGAGTCCATCGCCAAACTGCGCGCACGCCGCGTCGATTTCCGCGTCGTCGCGGTAGATCGCGGGCAGGGTCAGTGCACGCAGCCAGCGTACGCGTTCGCCGAATCCCGGCGGCGGCGTGGTCGTTGCGAACAGCTTGCGCGCGGCATCGGTTTCGCCCGCTTCGTTGAGCGCCAGCGCCAGTTCCAGTGCCGTCGCCGCGTCGTCGCGATCGAGTTCGAGCGCACGGCGCAAACTCGGAATCGCGTTGTCGATGTCGTGCAACAAACGCTGCGCGACGCCGAGCGTCTTCCACCACAAGGCTTGATCGGGTTCCTGAGAGAGCGCGGCGCGGGCGAAGCGCATGGCTTCGAACTGGCGGCCTAAATCGGAAAGCAGCAGGGCGAGATTGCCGTTGGTTTGCGCGCGATCCGGCGCGACGCTCTGGGCGAGTTCGGCGAAACGCAATGCATCGGCCAGACGCCCATGCCGGCGCAAGAGATTGCCCAGATTCGTCGCGGCATCGGCATGATCCGCGCGCCAGGCGAGCACTTGCCGGTAACTTCGATCGGCCTCGGCAGGCTTTCCCGCGGCCTCGAACGCGATGCCGAGATTGAACATCGCGTCGATGTATCCGCCGCGCACGGCCAACGCCTGGCGGAACGCCGCGATGGCATCGTCGTGCTTGCCGCTCTGGCGCAGCGCAACGCCGAGGTTGTTGTGTGCTTCCGCGAAGGCGGGACGCGTTTTCACGCACGTGCGCAGATGCTTGGCCGCAAGCGCGGGATTGCCGGACTGCAAGGCCGCGACGCCGAGCAGATGCCAGGCGTCGGCGTTGTGCGGATCGAGCTTGGCTGCCCGCTGGTAATGGCTTTGCGCCAGTCCGATCTGGCCGGCGCGGTGCAGCGCCGCGCCCTTGTGCAGTTGTTCGAGCGCCAGGCGCTGGTCGTTGGCGCTCATGCGGCGATCATACCGTCTGAGATCAGACCATCAGCAGGGTGTTGACGCGGCGCACGTAGGCGGCCGGATCCTCCAGCGCCACGCCTTCGAGCAATTGCGCCTGATCGAGCAGCAGCAGGGCGAGATCGGCGGCATGCGCGGAATCGGTTTCGAGCCGCTTGACCAGCGCATGCGCCGGATTGATTTCCAGCACGGGTCTGGACGCCGGCACTTCGTGTCCGGCCTGCTTCATCAGGCGCTGCATGGCCAGGCCCATGTCGTGCTCGTCCAGCACGATGCAGGCCGGCGAATCGGTCAGGCGCGTGGATACGCGCACGTCGCGCACGCGCTCGCCGAGCAGTTCCTTCAACTTCTTGACCACGCCTTCCGCAGCCTTCTCGGTTTCCTTGCGCGCTTCCGCGCTCGCGCCGCCGAGTTTGTCCAGGTCCAGATCGCCCTTGGCGACATTGCGCAGTTTTTTGCCGGCGTACTCGTTCAGGTAACCCATCATCCAGTCGTCGATGCGGTCGATCATCAGCAGCACTTCGACGTCGTGCGCCTTGAGTGCCTCGAGTTGCGGCGAACCTTTCGCCGCCGCGTAGCCGTCGGCGGTGATGTAGTAAATCGACTCCTGTCCCGCTTTCATGCGACCGATGCAGTCGTCAAGCGAAACCGTCTGCGCCGCGCCGTCGGATTTCGTGGAAGCGAAGCGCAGCAGCTTGGCGATGCGTTCCTTGTTCGCGAAATCCTCGGCCACGCCTTCCTTGAACACGTTGCCGAACGTGTTCCAGAACATGGCAAATTTTTCCGGCTCGTCTTTCGCAAGCTTGTCGAGCAGGTCGAGCACGCGGCGCGTGCAGGCGGACTTGAGCTTTTCCAGGTTGCGGTTCTGCTGCAGGATCTCGCGGCTGACATTGAGCGGCAGGTCGTCCGAATCGACCACGCCGCGCACGAAACGCAGGTAGGCTGGCAGCAACTGCTCGGCCGCGTCCATGATGAAGACGCGTTTGACGTAGAGCTTCAGGCCCTTGCGCTCGTCGCGCCCGCCCAGCATCAGGTCGAACGGCGCCTGTGCGGGCAAATACAACAACGAAGTGAAATTCTGGTTGCCCTCGACGCGGTTGTGCGTCCACGCCAAGGGATCGTTGAAATCGTGCGAGACATGCTTGTAAAACGCCTGGTATTCCTCGTCTTTCAATTCAGCCTTGGGCCGCGTCCACAACGCGGACGCCTGATTGACGACCTCCCATTCTTGCGCGGGCTTGCCGTCTTCACCCTGCTTGGGCATGCGGATAGCGAAACCGATATGATCCGAGTAACGCGCGATCAGGCTGCGCAACTGCCAGTCCTGCAGGAACTCGTCTTCCTCGGTCTTGAGGTGCAAGGTCACGGCGGAGCCACGCTCGGGACATTCCACGGTTTCCAACGTGTACTCGCCCGTGCCGGAAGATTCCCAGCGCACGCCCTCGGAGGCCGCGGCGCCGGCCTTGCGCGTGACCAACGTCACCTTGTCGGCGACGACAAAGGCCGAATAGAAGCCGACGCCGAACTGGCCGATCAGGTTGGCATCGGCCTTCTTGTCGGCGGAAAGCGCTTCGAGGAACTTGCGCGTGCCCGAACTGGCGATGGTACCGATGTTGGCGACGACTTCCTCGCGCGTCATGCCAATGCCGTTGTCGCGGATCGTGATGGTGCGCGCGTCCTTGGCGACGGAAATGTCGATGCGCAGCTCGGCGTCGCCTATCAGCAACTCGGGTTTTCCCAACGCCTCGAAGCGCAGCTTGTCGCAGGCGTCGGAGGCGTTCGAAACGAGTTCACGCAGGAAAATTTCCTTGTGCGAATACAGCGAATGCGTGACCAGGTGCAGGACCTGGGCGACTTCGGCTTCGAACGGACGGGTTTCAGCGGCAATGGTCATGGTGTTTCACCGAAAGGAAAGAGTGTCATCCACGGATAGGGCTGCGTGCGAAAAATTCAAGCCGAACGTGACGCACTGCACGAATCGTGCCCCAGCCATGCCGCGATTCAGGGAGTGTTTCGCATACGCGACCTAGGCTTCGACTGCCGATGGGGCGGCAATTCCCTTCAGCAATCGAGGTAATCACGATGCGTACCCAGTCCATCTTCCTTCTCGCACTCGCGCTGTCCAGCCCGGCATGGGCCGGCGGCCAAGGTCATCCCGGCGGCAGCCACGGAGCGGCGGTTTCGCAGGCCGCACATGCCGCGCACATGAATGGCCAGCCAGTCGGCCCGGCCGTGCGCGATGTCGCACGCAGCAAATCGCAGGGTCCGGCCCATGCCAGCGCCAATGGCATCGCGCACGCGAACGGACACTCGGTTCTCGCCGGCGCCACTGCAAACCCCAAGACTCACGGCAAGTCCACGAGTCATCACGGGCACTGAGCCGATAGTCCAGAAAAAACAAAGCGACCGTCGTTACCGACGGTCGCCTTGGACGAGGAGCACAGACGCGACTCAATGCTCCAAGAGGGATGTTGCGGATTACTCTGCCGCTGAGGCGTGCTTGGTCAGATCTTCCTGAATGCGCGCGGCCTTGCCTTCCAGTCCACGCAGGTAATAGAGCTTGGCCCCACGCACCTTGCCGCGACGCTTGACCGCAACCGAATCGATCGCCGGCGAGTGCGTCTGGAACACGCGCTCCACGCCAGTGCCGTGGGAAATCTTGCGCACCGTGAACGCCGAGTTCAGGCCCGCGTTCTTCTTCGCGATGCAAACGCCTTCGTAGGCCTGCACACGCTCGCGATTGCCTTCCTTCACCTTGACGTTGACGACAACCGTGTCGCCAGGCCCGAATTCAGGCAGCTTGCGAGAAATTTGACGGGATTCGAATTGCTGCAGGATGTTCATGTCTTCACCACTTGTTGGGCTGGATTATATGCCGATATTTCGGCGGATTTACGGCCGATTTTATTAAAATTTCGTATCTTGTTGAAATTCAAGCAAAAGTTTTTCGTCTTCTCGATTCAGCTTCAACTTTTCCAGCAGGTCAGGCCGACGCTGCCAGGTCCGGCCCAAGGCCTGTTTCCGGCGCCAGCGCGCAATCGCGGCATGGTCTCCGGACATCAGTACCTCGGGCACGGCGCCCAGTCCATGGCGCTCGGGCCGGGTGTAGTGCGGGCAGTCCAGCAGACCGTCGGAAAACGAATCCTGCCGGGCCGATTCCGCATCGTTCAGCGCCCCTTCCTGCAGGCGTCCGATCGCATCGATCAGCACCGCCGCCGGTAGCTCGCCGCCCGACAGCACGTAGTCGCCGATGGAAATCTCCTCGTCCACTTCGTGCCGCAGAAACCGTTCGTCCACGCCTTCGTAGCGCCCGCACAACAGGATCAAGCGTCCCCGTTGCGCGAGTTCGGCCACCTTGGCCTGGTCAAGCCGCAGTCCCTGCGGGCTGAGGTAAATCGTTTTGGCCGGTTCCGGAGCCGCCGCACGCGCCGCGCTCAATGCCGCGCGCAGCGGATCGATCAGCATCACCATGCCCGGCCCGCCGCCAAACGGCCGCTCGTCCACGCGGCGGTAGGCGTCGGTGGCGTAGTCGCGCGGATTCCACGCGTGCACCGCCAGCAAACCGCGTTCCTGCGCCCTGCCGATCACGCCGAACCCGGCGCAACTCGCGACGAAGTCGGGAAACAGCGTGACGACATCCACACGCATTTGGAACTCCTAGAACTCCGGATCCCAATCCACCGTGATCCGGCCCGTCTTCAAATCCACTTCTTTCACGAACTGCCCGGTCACGAACGGGATCAGGCGTTCGCGCTCGCCTTGCACAACCAGCACGTCGTTGGCGCCGGTCGCGAACAGATGGCTGACTTTTCCGAAATCCACGCCATCGACGGTGACGACGGCGAGGCCTTCTAGATCCGACCAGTAATACTCGCCGCGCCTGGGTTTCGGCAGCGCCGAGCGTGGAACCTGGATTGTCGCCCCGATCAATTTCGCCGCCGCATCGCGGTCGTCGCAGCCGGGCAGCAGGGCAACCATGCCCTTGCCTTGCTCGTGGCCTTGCGCTGCAGCGACTTCGAATTCCGAACCCGCCAGCGTCAATCGCCACGGCCGGTAGGAAAAAATCCGCAGGCGCGGCTCGGTCCAGGACTCCAGCTTGACCCAGCCGTCGACGCCGTGGATTCCGACGATCCTGCCGACCGTCAACAGTCGATCGGCGGACACGCGCGCCGGATCAGGCCGCCTTGGCCTGCTTGCCGGCTTCCTTCATCAGCCAGCGCACCTTGTCGGACAACTGCGCGCCCTTGGCGACCCAGGCGTTGACCTTCTCGGTGTCGAGCTGCAGGCGCACATCCTTGCCGGCGGCGACCGGGTTGTAGAAACCCACGCGCTCGATGTTGCGGCCATCGCGCGCCTTGCGCTCGTCGGCGACAACAATGTGATAGAACGGACGGCCTTTGGCGCCGCCGCGGGAGAGACGAATCTTGACCATGTTTATTTCTCGAGAATTTATCGGGTAAGAATTCACTCGAGCCTACAGGACACGCACACCGACAACTTGTGCGCAGCAAGGCAATCCGGGCCCGGGAACTGCGTATTTTAGCCTGAATCGGGAAAAATGGAAGCCCTGCAAGGACTTGGGCCGAGGGAACCCTAGCGCAATACCCGAATCTGCAACTGCGCATACGCCCCGCTTGCCGCCAGGGCCGTGATGGTCTGCTCGCCGGTGTCGGCGAAGGCGTGCTCGAAGGGTTGGGCGGCGCGGGTTTGCCCTTCCAGCCTGCCGTTCACCAGCCACAGGACATGCCCGTGCTCGGCGCCCAGCGCGCGCAGACGCAGGGTCGCCGGCTTGTCGCTGTTCGGTGCGCGAGCGATCGCGGCGCCATCGGCGACGCCGTCGATGCGAATCGGCTGCGCGGCGTCCAGTCCGTCGGCGGCACAACCGGCTTGCAGCGGCGGCATGCTGCTGGCGCGGCGCAGGTCCGGCGCCAGCCACGGATAGGCCAGCGCCGGCCAGCGCGCAATTTCCACGACTTTCGCGTTCGTCACCTCGCAGCCGGGACTCAGGCGCCGTCCGCTGTCCGAGTCCACGCGCACCTGGACCAGGCCCGCGCTCCAAACCTGCGTATCGCGCTCGGGCAGGGTCGGCGGGATCACGCCATCGAGAATCCACGCCGTGTGTTTTTGCTGGCAGCTATCCGGATGCTTCGGATCGAACGCGAGTCCCAGCGGCCAGCACACATCCGCCTGGCGCACGCTCGCCGGCGGCGCTTCGGGCGTGGCCGCCAGCACGTTGCGCGGCAAGCCGTCGATGGCCTCGAACATCAGCGGCAGCGCGGTGACGGCACCGTACTGGCCCGGCAGCGGCGTGCCGTCCGGACGGCCGATCCACACGCCGACCGTATAACGGCGCGTCGTGCCGATCGCCCAGGCGTCGCGATAGCCGTAGCTGGTGCCGGTTTTCCAGGCCACGCGCGGACGCGTGCCGGGATCGAACGTGTCGAGCCGATAGCCGGGCCGCGGATTGGCTTCGAGCATGACGCGCACGATCCACGCCGCGCCTTCGGATAGAACCCGGCGGTCGAGGTTGGAATCGGCTGGCGTAAAGCGCACGCGCCCGGCGACGCCGGCGCGATTGAGCGCCGTGTAGGCACCGGCGAGGTCTTCCAGGCGCGCGCCGCCGCCACCGAGGATGATGGACAGGTTCGGTTGCACGCCACGCGGCAGACGGATCGTCAGTCCGGCATTGGCCAGACGCGCGGCAAAACGCGACGGACCGACGCGATCGAGCAGATCCACCGCCGGCACGTTGAGCGACTGGCGCAGCGCATCCGCCGCTGAAACCGGCCCGACGAACGCCATGTCGAAATTGCCCGGGCGATAGCTGCCGAACGATTGCGGCGCATCCACGAGCAGGCTTTCCGAATCGATCAGGCCATCGTCCAGCGCGAGTCCGTACAGGAACGGTTTCAAGGTCGAACCGGGCGAACGCCAGGCACGCACCATGTCCACGTGCCCGAGGCGCGCCTCGTCGCCGAACGCGCCGGAGCCGATGTAGGCGCGCGCTTCGAGCGTCGCATTGTCGACCACGAGCAGCGCCGCCGAGGTGCGCTCCGGCAAATGCCCGAGATAGTCGGAAACGCGTGCTTCGAGCGCACGTTGCAAATCGGCGTCGATCGTGGTGGTAATTCGCCGTGACTGCGGCCGGGCCTCGTGCAGGCGCTCGGCGAGCAGGGCCGCATGCAGCGGCGCCTGCAGCTCGCGCGCGGCCACGCCCTCGATGCGCGCATCGCGCACGCTGGCCACACTCCACACATGCAGCGCAGCCATGCGCGCAAGCACCTTGTCGCGCGCAAGGCGAGCGGCCTGCGGATTGCGGTCGGGCCGCAGCCGCGTCGGCGACTGCGGCAACACCGCGAGCAAGGCGGCCTCGGCATGCGACAGGCGCGAGGCGGGTTTTCCCAGATACGCCCACGACGCGGCTTCCACGCCTTCGATGGTGCCGCCGAACGGTGCGTGGTTGAGATAAAGCGTCAGGATTTCACGCTTGGACAAGTGCGCTTCGAGCTGCAACGCGCGCAGGATCTGGCGCAGTTTGCCGCCGACGCTGCGCGGCTGCGGCTCGATGATGCGCGCGACCTGCATGGTCAGGGTCGAACCGCCGGAGACGATATGCCCGTGGCGCACGAACTGTGCGAACGCACGTGCCAGCGCAGCCGGATTCACGCCCGGATGCCACCAGAACCAGCGATCCTCGTAGGTCAGCAGCGCCTGCAGGTACAGCGGCGAGACCTCATCCGGCGTCACCGGATAACGCCAGGCGCCATCGACATCTGGGAATGCGCGCAACGGCGTGCCGTCGCGCGCGAGCACCACCGTGCTGCCGCCGTTCGCGTCCGGCAGGGGCAGCGGAAACAGGCGGTCGAGCACGAACGCGATCGCCGCAAAAACCGTGAAGGTTATCCCCGCGCGTCTGAGCCAACGCAGCACTCGGTTTTCCCCCTCTCCCGCTGGCGGGAGAGGGATGGGGTGAGGGTGGTCCGCTGGTACAAAGTGGTCGCGTCGCATGGAATGACTCCACCCTCACCCGCCAGCGGGAGAGGCAAGAACAATGGCAGCCTTGCCGAAATTCGACATTGGCAGGATCTCTAAATTACGGCTCGACCACCTTGATCGACGCCGGCTCGCTCTTGCCGATGCCGCGCGCCTGCGCCAAGTACATGTCCTCGATCAGCGGCGGCGGCACGAGATAGGTTCCGGGTGACACCGCACGCACCAGATAGAACACGTGCGCGGCTTGTCCCTGGTCGAGCTTGAGCGCGGCGACGTAGCGGTCGTCGCGGAATTCCTCATGCCGCACCTCGGCCGCCTGCGCGCGATCGGACAGCGTGATGCCGTCGATCACCACACCGGCCCATTGCTTGGCGTCGGTCAGGTTGAAATTCTCGATTTCCAGTCCGCCGGGCAACAGATCGGTCACCAGCGCATCGGGCATGGACTGACGCGCTTCGAGGGTCAGGCCCACGATCAGCGCATCGCCTTCCTTGAGCGGCGCCGGCGTCCACGCCTTGCCATCGAGCGTGTAGAACGCGCGACGGATGGAAACGTAGTGGTCGTCCGGTGTCGGCGGCGCCGTCGGCACGCCGGCGATGTCGGTGCTCACGTACAGCGGCACGTCTCCGCTCGGATTCAGGCGCACACCTGCGCGAAGATCGGTCGCATCGAAAGCGCGGCTCCAGATGCGATCGGGCGAGAGTTCCGTCGACTTCGCGCCGATCGCGAGCGTGCCCGCGACCACCGTGTCGCCGTTCTGGATGAGCTCACGGCCCAAACGCGCGATGGCGATTTGTTCCTGCGTGCTCAGCCAACTCCAGTGGAACCCATAGCGCTTTTGTTCGGAATCGGCTTCGCGTTGCTGCGAGGTCAGCGAACGCGCCAGTTCGAACACACGCGCATCGTACTCGGGTTTCGCGAGTCCGTACTTGTGCACGAGCGCGACCATCAGCGCGGTGTCGCGCAGATCCGAACCGTAATCGCCCAGATACCACGGCCGATCCACCTTCTTCACGAACGCCTCGGCGATGGCCTTTTCCGCACGCGGTTGATCGCCCATCAATTTCAGCGCGATGCCCAGGTGCACGAGCGGCAAGGCCGTAATCGCCTTGGCGCGGTCGTTGTCGAACAAGGCGCGCAGAGTGCCGAGCGGTGCACGATTCACGCGCGCGAGCACGAAACCCGAGTACGCTTCATCGGCGAAGCGCATCGCATCGCTGTGCTCGTAGTCGTAATACGGATGCCCGCCCGCGAGCAGATCGTCGTTCAGGCGCTTGAGCGCCTTCTGCAGGACATCGTCGGAGACGACAAAGCCTTCCTCACGCGCGCTCTCGAGGAAGTCGACGACGTAGGGCGCGAGGAAGCTCGGCACGTAGCTGTCGCCGCCCCACATCGAGAACAGGCCAGACGGAATCTGCATGGACGTGATGCGTCCGATCGCCGCATCGATGCGCTGCTTGCGCTGATCCGGCGTCAAACCGGCTACGTGCAGGTTGTCGGCGGTCTTCTCGTCGAGCAGCAGATTGCCCCAGGCCTTGCTCGTGGTCTGTTCAATACAGCCATAGGGATATTGCAGCAGTCCGGCGAGCGCGCTCGCGAACGGCAAGGGCGGCAGGCTCGATACGGTCAGACGCGCCTTCACCGAATCCGGCAAAAGGCCGTCGAGTGCGTCGGCTCCGAGCGTGATCGGCGCGAGCTTGTCCAGCGAACGGGCGCTGCTGCGCAAGACGGCGGGCCAGGCTGCACGCACCGGCAGATCGAAGTGTCGGTCGATCCTGATGTCGCCACCCGATTTCGGAAGCGACGTCGAAAGCGATGTCGCGCTGACCTCGATCTTGCCGACGCCGTAGCCTTGCAGTGCGGTCAGCGGGAAATTCAGCGTGGTCTTGGCCTGATCGGCGAGCTTGACCTTGCGTTCGCCTTGCGCGATCGCGAGCAATTTATCGGCACTCACCTTCACTGCGAACTCGCGTTCAGAACCGGAGAAGTTCTGCAGGTCGAGGGTGACCTGCGCCTTGTCGCCAGGTGCGAGCACGCGCGGCGTGGAAATCTCCGCGACCAGCGGCGCGCGCACGATGGTTTCGGCATCGTTCGCGCCGTAGCTGTTTTCACCGAATACCAGCGCGGTGATGCGCACGGTGCCGTTGAAATCCGGCATCTTCAGCGCGACCGTCGCGTTGCCCTGCGCGTCCAGTACGACCGGCCCACTGAACAAATCCACGGTCTGCACATGCGCGGTCGGACGCCGCGCCTGCGGCAGCGCCGCCAGCGCCATGTCGCCGCCGTAGCGCAGTTTCGCCGCCGTACCGCCGTCGAAACTCTCGATCACGCGACCGTACAGGTCGTAGGCATCCACGCCCAGGCGGCGCTGGCCGAAGAACCAGCCGGTCGGATCCGGCCGCGCGAAGCGCGTGATGTTGAGGATCCCCACGTCGACCGCGGACACGGTCACGAAGGCTTTCTTGCCGGCGAGCGCCGGCGCCTTCACTGTCACCGGCAGGTCGATCTCAGGTTTCATGGTTTTTGGCGCATCGATGGCGACATCGACCTTGCGCGCGCTGCGATCCATCGGCACGAAAGCCTCGCCGACCGCGCGCGCCGGCGTGATCTTGTCCGCCGCCGAGCCGCCACGGAACACGAGCGCGGTCAGATACACGTCGTGGCGTTCCCAGTCCTTGGTGACCGGAATCTCGAACGTCGCACCGTCCTTGGCGTCGATATCGCGCGTGTACAGCAAATGGTCGGATTCGACCAGCAGCACGCCCGGTCCCGCATGCGGCGGCGTGACCGTCACTTTCAGCGTGTCGCCGGTACGGTAATTCGGTTTGTCGAACGCGAGCTTGATCTTGTCCGGGCGCGCTTCCTTGCCGCGGTTGTCGTCGTTCCAGCTCCAGCCGGCGAAGAACGGAAAGCGCATCGTCAGCCCGGTCGCGGGATCGGTCACGTCGAGGCGGTAATTGCCCCACTCCACCGGCACGTCGATCTTGGCGGTGCCGCCGGCGGAAATATCGATGGATTGGCTTTGCGTATCTTCATAATTGACGTTGTAGTCGAAGTGCCAGCCGCTGTCGTTGTCGTAGGTCCAGTGATAGGCGCGATTCTCGCGCACGAGTTTCACGCTGAGCTTGCTCGCCGCGAGCAAATCGCCCTTCGCATCGCTGCGGATCAGCTCGAAGCCGGCGCGCGCGTTCGCGTTGGAGCCGTCCTTGGGATCGAACAGCGGGCGCACGCCGATCAGCGCGTCGGCCGGCCACACCGTCCGCTTGAGCGTACGCGTGACGGTGCGCCCGCCAGTTTCGTAGACGCTGCCGGAAACGATGGCGGCAACGGGTGCGGTGGGTTTCTTGCCGTCGAGGATCGCGACGTCGGTGCTCAGCTTGCCATGCTCGTCGAGCGTGTCATCGACCACGTCCTTTGCCTCTTTCGGCAGCTCGAGCGTCGGATCGCCGAAGAAATAGTCGGCGTGTGCCTCCACCGGATGCACGTCGGGCGCCAGCGTCAGGCGCGCTGTGAAACGGTTGCCGGCGGCGGGTGCGCCATAGAGGTAATCGGATTCGACTTCAAGTTTCAGCGGCGAGCCGGGCACGATCGTCGGCGTCGCGCTGGTCAGGTCGAGCTTGAGTCGCTCGGGCAGGAACTCCTCGATGCGGAACGCGATGCTCTGCGTCGCCTCCTTGCTCGTCGGGTCAAGACGAAACTCGACCTGCCACTTGCCGGTCGGCGCATCGACCGGAATCGTCCGCGACCAATCGAAGTAGCCCAGATCCCTGGCATCGAGCTTGGCCTGCGCATATGGGCGACCATCGGGCTGCTTGAGCGTGGCGAACAACGGCTGCGGCTTGATCGGATTGCCGTCGTAGTCGCGCAGCAGCGCGGACAAGCGAATCGTTTCGCCGGGACGGTACAGATCACGACCCGACCATGCGAACACGTCGAACCATTCCTGCTTGCGCCCGGCGACCGCGAAATCGGACACATCCAATGCGGGCTGATTGAACGGCAGGACGGACACGTCCTTGCCGCTTTTCGCGGTCAACACCTGATCGGCCTTGAGCGCATAGGCGAGCAACGCGTTGCCGTCCGCACCGGTCTTGCCGGCGACGACGGTATTACCCTTGGCGTCGACAACTGTCAGGTCGACGTCGCCAAGCGCGGCGCCCGTTTTGAGCGAGGCCGTGTGCACGAACAGCGTGTCCTTGTAGGCGCGCGTGTGCAGGCCGATGTCGCTGACGAAAAAGAAGCTCGTGTCGTACTGGTCGCGCAAGGATCCGGCGCGGCGCATCGTGGCGAAATACAGCCCCGGCTTGGACAACTCCGCGATGTTCTGGATCGGCAGGTAGGACAGCGCGCGTTCGTTCTGCTTGCCGTCGAGGGTGAAGCGGTTCGCGTAAACCGAATCCGCGATCTGCGTCAGCGGCTTGCCCTTGCGGCCATACCAGCCGTATTGCGGATCCAGGTCCCAACCCGAGCGCTTGCCATTGCGCTGGTAGGCGGCAAAAAAGTTCGACAGCTCGCCGTCGTGCACGCGGAAGAATTGGACGTCGACATCCTTGACGTTGACCGATACCACCGGCAATCCGCGCGAGTCGCGCGCGGGCAACACGCTGCCCTGCGAGGCGAAACCGGCCGCCGGTTCCATCGGCCCGGTGTAGACGTCACGGTCGACCGATTTGCCGAGCGTCTTGCCGTCGGCGGCGGCGACGGTGTCCTTTATGCGCACCGTGTAAGTCGCGTCAGCCTTGATATAGGGAAAGCGCAGCGTCTTGCCGTATTCGTCCAGCGCCCAACTGCCGTTGATCACGCCACCTTTCGCGTCCTTGACCTCGATCAGGGTGTCGAAGGCCTGCGCACCGGCGAGGCGGTGCGAGAATTCCAGCGCTATCGCGAGTTGTCCCTGGAATTGTTCCGGATGCGCCGAGGCGAGCACGAACGCCTGCGGCACCTGTTCCTTGACTGCCTGCGCGGCGACAGGCGCCTTGCCCTGCACCGCCGGCAGCTTGTTTTCCGGTTTCCCGCACCCGGCGAGCAGGATGGCAAGCGCAACAGCAACTGGCGCGGCGCGACGCAACGCGAAGGTCGAACGCATCATTGGTGATCCCCAGGGTCGGATGTGGGGAAAGTATATCCGGCGATTTGTGGCGGAACCGTGATCGAAAATGCGCCGGCGCGAGCGCGCCGCTGTCAATGCCGGGGCAGGTTCCCCGGCGGCATGCCACCACCGGCCATCCCCTTCATCGCCCCGCCGAATTGCCGCATCAGGCCCTTGATGCCGCCATTGGCCATCTTCGACATCATTTTTTCCATCTGCATGTATTGCTTGAGCAGACGGTTGACGTCGGCCGGCTGGCTGCCGGAACCGCGCGCGACGCGCGCCTTGCGCGAACCGTTGAGCAGGTCGGGATGACGGCGTTCCTTCTTGGTCATCGAATTGATGATCGCCACCATGCGGTGGATCTCCTTGTCGTTGACCTTGGACTTAACCGCATCGGGCAAGGCGCCGACGCCGGGCAGCTTGTCCATGAGCGAAGCCAGTCCGCCCATGTTGAGCATCTGCGAAAGCTGATCGCGCATGTCGTTCATGTCGAAGCGCTTGCCCTTCATCACCTTCTCGGCGAGCTTCTGGGCCTTTTCCTTGTCGACGTTCTGCTCGACCTGCTCGACCAGCGACAGCACATCACCCATGCCGAGGATGCGTTGCGCGATGCGGTCGGGATAGAACGCATCCAGCCCGTCGGGTTTTTCCGATACGCCAATGAACTTGATCGGCCGTCCGGTGACGTAGCGCACCGACAGCGCCGCGCCGCCGCGCGCATCGCCGTCGGTCTTGGTCAGCACGACGCCGGTCAGCGGCAGCGCTTCGGCGAAGGCTTTGGCCGTGTTCGCCGCGTCCTGGCCGGTCATCGCATCGACCACGAACAAGGTTTCGATGGGATTGAGCGCCGCGTGCAGCGCCTTGATCTCGTCCATCATCTGCGCATCGATGGCCAGACGACCGGCCGTGTCGACCAGCAGCACATCGGCGAAATTCTTCTTCGCCGCATCGACGGCGGATTTGGCGATGGCAACCGGACTCTGATCGCCCGTACTCGGATGGAACAGCACGTCAACCTGCTCGGCGAGCAAGCGTAACTGCTCGATCGCGGCCGGACGATACACGTCGCAGCTCACGACCATCACTTTTTTCTTCTTGCGATCCTTGAGGAACTTCGCGAGCTTGGCGACCGTGGTCGTCTTGCCCGCACCCTGAAGTCCGGCCATCAGCACGATGGCCGGCGGCGCGGCGGCAAGATTCAGGTCGGCATTCGTCGTGCCCATCACCGCGGTCAATTCGTCACGCACCACCTTGACCAGGGCCTGACCCGGCGTGAGCGACTTCAAGACTTCCTGTCCGACCGCGCGCACCTGCACGCGCTGGATCAGCGCCTGCACGACCGGCAGCGCGACGTCGGCTTCGAGCAGGGCGATGCGCACCTCGCGCAGGGATTCGCGGATGTTGGCCTCGGTCAGGCGCGCGCGCCCACGCAGGCGCTCAATGGTGGAGGAAAGGCGCTGGCTCAGGGATTCGAACATGAGGCGATACGGCACAATCTCAGGGGGCGCGCAGTATACCAGCGCCGCATCGTTCCTTCGCCGCGCCGGCTATGCGACACTGGCATCCATGCCGATCCACTTGCTCGCCACGATCTCGGCTGCGCTGTACCTTTGCGCGGCATGGCTGTTCGCGCGCCCGCCGCGCACATGGACGTTGTTCGTCGCCGCTGCGGCCGTGCTCACACACGCCGCGATTCTGGTCGGGCAGCACGGCGGCGGCGTGGACCTGCACTTCTTCGCCGCGCTGTCGCTGGTCGCCGGCTGCGTCGCCGCACTGTGCCTGCTGGTGAACATGGCCCGACCGGTGGCGACGCTCGGCGTGGTCGTTTTCCCCCTCGCCGCGATCCTGCTGCTCATCGACGTGTTTCTCGCCCCGCACACCGAACCGTTGCCGATCGACTGGCAGATCAAGCTGCACGTCATTTTTTCCCTGCTCGGGTTTTCCGTGCTCAGCGTCGCCGCCGTGCTGGCGATCCTGCTCGCCCTGCAGGAGCACGCCCTACGCGCGCGCCGCTTCGACGGCATCGCCGCCGCCCTGCCGCCGCTGACCCTGACCGAAGCCCTGATGTTCCAGACGATCGGCGCCGGCTTCGTGCTGCTCACCGTGGCCATCCTCATCGGCTTCCTGTTCGTCGACAACGTCTTCGCCCAGCATTTGATCCACAAAACCGTGCTCAGCATCTGCGCGTGGATCGTGTTCGGCACCCTGCTGCTCGGGCGCTGGCGCTACGGCTGGCGCGGCCGACGCGCGGTGCGCATGACCTTGTCCGGCATGATCCTGTTGCTGCTCGCCTTCTTCGGCAGCCGCTTCGTGCTCGAACTCGTCCTCAAGCGCGTGCCTTGATTGCCGCCGCGCCGCTGTGCAGAATCGGCACATGAGCAAGCCTGCCAACGCCGCCGAACGCCGCCGCTTCCAGCGCTTTCACTTCGAAGGCACGGTGAAGCTGTATTCGGACAAGGCGATGTGGGAGAGCAAGCTCGACGACATCTCGCTCAAGGGCGTGCTGATCGAACATCCGCCCGGCTGGAACGGCAAGATCGGCTCCAGCTACCGCATGGACCTGCGCATCAACAACTCGGTGATCATCAGCATGGGCGTCGTCGCCGCGCACATCATGCCGCACCGCATCGGCTTCCAGTGGCAGAAGATCGACCTCGACAGCTTCGCCGAACTCAAGCGCCTGGTGGAGTTGAACCTGGGCGATCCGGAAATATTGAATCGAGAGTTGTCGGCTTTGGGTTGAGCGCGAGGCCTTGGCTCGACATCGCGCTCGGCGGTTGTCAGTGTGACCCGGCGGTGGCGGGTGATGCACCGGCGCTGCCTTCGTAGAAACTCCTGGCATGCGCGGCTTCTTCGGCTTTCGGCGTGTATTCAGTCCACGGATCGCCGGCTTTTTCCTTGTAGCGGATTACACCATCCTTCACGTCGATCTCGTAATAGGCGAACGCCTGGCGCAGATTGAAAAAGGCTGCGGGCGCGAACAGGATGATATCGGCCGCGAGATGGCCGCCCTTGAATTTCAGCGGCAGTATGCCGTAAAACGCATTGTCCCCGTTCGTCGCCTTGAACTCGTAATTGCCGAAGCTCGTGCCTTTCATGCTCTGCGTCACCGGCAAATCGACCGTTTTGCCTTTGACCAGCAATCGGGTTCCCGGATCGTGCGCCGTGATCGTGGACATCGTCGAACAGGCCGCCAACAATGCGGCCGCTGTCGCAAACAATCCATTACGCAATTTCATTTCTTCTCCCTTGCCGTTGTTGAAAATTCACAGTGCCTTTCGACGAAGACGCTGATAGCTTAGCCGTTCAGCGCACGGCGTCGATCGCCTCGCTCAAGCGCTCCACGGCCACGATTTCCATTTCGCCGATGCGTGATTTCTTCGGCGCGTTCGCCTTGGGCACGATGGCCTTGAGAAATCCGTGAGTCGCGGCTTCCTTCAGGCGCTCCTCGCCGTTCGGCACCGGGCGGATTTCGCCGGACAGTCCGACTTCGCCGAACGCGACGGTTTTCTCGGGCAAGGGCCGGTCGCGGAAACTCGACAGCACCGCCAGCAGCGTCGGCAGGTCGGCGGCGGTTTCCTGCACGCGGATGCCGCCGACCACGTTGACGAAAACGTCCTGATCGTAAACCGCCATGCCGCCGTGGCGATGCAATACCGCCAGCAGCATGGCGAGACGGTTTTGTTCCAAGCCCAGTGCGACGCGGCGCGGATTGCCGAGCGAGCTTTGGTCCACCAACGCCTGCACTTCCACGAGCAGCGGCCGCGTGCCTTCGCGCGTGACCATCACCGCGCTGCCCGGCGTCGGCCCCGCGTGCGCGGACAGGAAAATCGCCGACGGATTCGGCACCTCGCGCAGGCCCTTGTCGCTCATCGCGAACACGCCCAGTTCGTTGACAGCGCCGAAGCGGTTCTTGAACGCACGCAGCACGCGGAAACGGCTACCCACTTCGCCCTCGAAATACAGCACCGCATCGACCATGTGCTCGAGCACGCGCGGGCCGGCGATGCCGCCTTCCTTCGTCACATGCCCGACGAGAAAAATGCTGGTGCCGGTTTCCTTGGCGTAGCGCACCAGCCGCGCCGCGGATTCGCGCACCTGCGACACCGAACCCGGCGCAGCGGTCAGGGTTTCGGTCCAGATCGTCTGGATGGAATCGATCACCAGCACACGCGGCTTGTCGTTGGCCGTCATCTCCAGAATGCGCTCGATGCAGGTTTCGGCCAGCGCATGCAGCGGTTCCAGAGCGATGCTCAGGCGCTGGCCGCGCGCGGCGATTTGCGCAAGGGATTCCTCACCGCTGACATACAGGCTTTTCAGACGCGTCCCGAGCGCGCCGAGCACCTGCAACAGCAGCGTGGATTTGCCGATGCCCGGATCGCCGCCGACAAGCACCACCGAACCCTGCACCAGTCCGCCGCCGAGCACGCGGTCGAGTTCGCCGATGCCGATTTGCGTGCGCACCTCGGCTTCCGCCGCGACTTGTGTCAGCGGCACGATCCGCGCCGGTGCCGCGCCCGCATACCCGGTGCGCTTGACCGCACCAGCAGCCTTCGCTGGCTCGACCACGAATTCGCTCAGCGTGTTCCACGCCCCGCAGGATTCGCACTGGCCCTGCCACTTCGTGTACTCGGCGCCGCACTGGTTGCAGACGTAGGCGGTCTTGGACTTCGCCATCAGTCTTCATCCTCCACGAACAACACGCGCTTGGTCATGCCGCAGGTGAGGTCGTAGCTGATCGTGC
>DATJIL010000005.1:0-10891 GCA_035493385.1 Rudaea sp. | reverse complement strand
CTCACAGGTCGTGCCCGCTATAGGCCAGGTTGAACGATTTGTTGATCAGCGGAAAGTCCGGAACGATGTTGTCGATGATCGCGTGCTCCAGCACCGGCCAGTTGTGCCACGACGGATCGTGCGGATGGCAGCGCGCGATGCGTGCGCCCGCATCCAGGCGCACGGCCACGAGTACCGGCCCGCGCCATCCTTCGACGCCGCCGAGGCCAAGCGCACCGGCGCGCGCCGCGCCAAGCGGCGCGACGAGTTCCCCCTCCGGCAGCCTCGCAAGCCAACCACGGCACAGGCCGATCGAGACCAGCGTCTCGTCGAAGCGCACGGCAACGCGCGCGGCCACGTCGCCGGTAGAACGCACGACCGGGGCGATGGCAGCGGCCGCGTACGGGGCGACCGGCAATGTCTGGCGCCAATCCTGCGCCTGACCGCTGGCGCGTGCGGCCAAGCCGACGATGCCGAGCTTCGCGGCAAGTTCCGGACTCACGGTCCCGGCGCCGATGAAGCGGTCCTGCAGGCCGGCGTGGTTGTCGTAGATTTCGCGCAGGCGCAGCAGTTCGGCTTCGAGCGCGGCGAGATCCGCCAGCAGTACGCGCACGGCGTCCGCGTCCACATCGTCGCGCACGCCGCCGGGAACGATCGCATCCAGTGGATAGCGCCGGCCCCAGACGCGCGCGTTCGCGCGCAGCAGGTTTTCCTTCAGGCGCGAGCACTGCGAGAGGCCGAACGCGAAACCGGCGTCGTTGGCGATCCCGCCGATGTCGCCGACGTGGTTGGCAATGCGTTCGCGCTCGAGCAACAGCCCGCGCAGTGCCAGCGCGCGCGGCGGCGGCGAGGTGCCGGTAACGGCCTCGACCGCCATCGCGTATGCCCAGGAATACGCGGCTGCGCTGTCGCCGGAGGTGCGCGCGATGAGCCTTGCGCCGTTGGCGACGTCGAGCCCTTCGGCGCGTTTCTCGATGCCCTTGTGCGCAAAGCCCAGGCGTTCTTCGAGGCGCAGCACCTTCTCGCCGACGACCGAAAAGCGGAAATGCCCCGGTTCGATGGTGCCGGCGTGGACCGGGCCGACCGGAATCTCGTGCACGCCTTCGCCTGCCACGCGCACGAACGCGTATTCGTCCGCCGCGTCGGTTGCGGCTGCCGGCGCGTCGTGGCGCAGCGGAAACACGTCGACCGGCCAGGCAGCGTGGCGCAACCAGGGACGCGCATCGCCACCCAGCGCACGCAGTCCGACCAGATCGTGGACGGCGCGCTGCAGGCGCGCTGCACTCGGGAAGATTTCCGCGAGATTCGGGAACACCGGGTCGACAGCTGGCAGTGCCAGTTCGGCGACCATCAGGCCGTTGTCGTGCTGCAAGACGACGCACAGGCGAAAGCCTTGGGCATCGCGGCGCAAGTCCTCGCCCCACAGCGTCACCAGGGTGCCGCCGCTGTCGCGCACATGCCGGCACAACTCGACCAGGCGTGTCGCGGTGACGCTCGTGCGCTCCGCCGCGATCACGCCGGGCAATTTGTCGAAGACGAGATCGGAGAGGGGCATCGGCATCACCCGATCAATTTCGCCGCGAGCCGGTACCACTCCGCAAGCGCCGGCGGGATATAGACGCCGAGCATGAGCACGAGCAGCAGATGCGCGAACACGGGCAGGAGCGCTGGGGAATGCGGCAGCGGCTTGAGTTGTGAATCGCCGAAGACCATCGCCTGCACGCGTCGGAAGATGGCGGCGAATGCCAGCGCCAGCGCAAGCAGCAGGATCGGCGTCGCCCAGGCATGTTCGCGCATGGCTGTGACGAGGACGAGGAATTCGCTCGTGAACACGCCGAATGGCGGCACGCCGAGTATCGCCAGGGTTCCGAGCATCAGGCCCCAGCCGATCGTCGGGCTGACCGCGATCAGGCCACGGATGTCGTCCATCACCTGAGTGCCGGCCTTCTGGGCGGCGTGGCCGACGGTGAAGAAGATCGCCGACTTGGTCAGCGAGTGCACGGTCATGTGCAGCAGTGCGGCGAAGTTCGCGATCGGGCCGCCCATGCCGAACGCAAACGTGATGATGCCCATGTGCTCGATCGACGAATAACCGAACAGGCGCTTGACGTCGCGCTGGCGCCAGAGGAAGAACGCGGAAAGCACGACCGAAAGCAGGCCGAATCCCATCATGAGGTGGCCGGCGAACGGGCTGTGCGTGGCGCCGTCGACCAGAATCTTGCAGCGCACGACCGCATACAGGGCGACGTTGAGCAGCAGTCCGGACAGCACCGCCGAGATCGGCGTCGGGCCTTCCGCGTGAGCGTCCGGCAGCCAGTTGTGCAGCGGCGCGAGTCCGGCTTTCGTGCCGTAGCCGACGAGCAGGAACACGAAGGCGAGGCCGAGTACGGTCGGTTCGAGCTGGCCCTTGACGGCGTCGAGATGGGTCCACAGCAGCGCAGTGCTGCCTTCGGCGCCGAGGATTTTTTCCGCGGCGAAGTACAGCAGGATCGTGCCGAACAGAGCCTGCGCGATGCCGACTCCGCACAGGATGAAGTATTTCCATGCCGCCTCGATGCTCGCCGCGGTGCGGTACAGCGACACGAGCAGCACGGTCGACAGCGTGGCCGCTTCCATTGCCACCCAGAGGATGCCGAGATTATTTGTCGATAGCGCCGCCAGCATCGTGAAACAGAACAACTGGTACATGCTGTGGTACAGGCGCAGGCGACGCCGGTTGACGCGGCCGTGGGCCTCCTCCACGCGCATGTACGGACGCGAGAACAGCGACGTGGTCATGCCGACGAACGCGGTCAGCGCGATCAGGAACACATTGAACGGGTCGACGAAAAACTGTTCGTGCGCCACCAGCAGGGGGCCCTCGGCGATCACCCGCGCGGTAAGTGCACAGGCGGCCGCGAACGTGGCGACGCTGAACGCGGCGTTGAGTTCCGCGGCCCAGCGGCGTGCGCCGAACACAGCGAGCGCGAAGCTGCCGACGAGGGGAATTGCGAGCAGCAGGAGTAGCGCCATCAGTCCTCCCTGAGCCGCTCGATGTGGTGCAGGTCGAGGCTGTCGAATTGTTCGCGGATCTGGAAGAAGAACACGCCGAGGATCAGCGTGCCGACGAGCACGTCGAGTGCGACGCCCAGTTCCACCACCATCGGCATGCCGTAGGTGGCGCTGGTGGCGGCGAAGAACAGGCCGTTTTCCATGGCCAGGAAGCCGATCACCTGCGACACCGCCTTGCGCCGCGTGATCATCATCAGGAACGACAGCAGGACCACCGCGAGCGCGATGCCGAGCGTGCTGCGCGTCACCGTGGCGGACAATTGCGCGATCGGCTGGGCGAGCGCGAACGCGAACACGACGATGACGATGCCGACCAGCATCGTCGCCGGGATGTTCAGTTGCGTTTCGGTATCCCAGCGCACGTTCAAGCGCGCGATCAGGCGATGCAGGATCCACGGCAGCACGATGACCTTGAGGATCAGCGACAGCAGCGCCGATGCGTACAGGTGCGTGGCGCCCGAGGTGTGCGCGACGATCGCGGTGGACACGGACAGCACGGCGCCCTGCAGCGCGAACAGGTTCACCAGCGAAAGAATGCGCCGCTGCGACAGCATCGCGAACGACGACAGCAGCAGCAGCGCCGCGCCGAGGTTGATCAACTGCGATGCCCAGGTCGGTGCCGGCATGTCAGCTTCCCAGCAACTGGTGGACGAGCAGGCCAAGCACCGCGAACAGGAACGCGGTGGCGAGGAATTCCGGCGCGCGGAAAATGCGCAGCTTCGCGCTCGCGGTTTCAATCAGGGCGAGCGCGGCGCCGGCAACGCCGAGCTTGAGCGCGGTGGCGACGATGCCGACCGCAAGGCCGCGCGGGCCGCTTGCCGCGGCGGTGAGTCCCCACGGCACGAACAGTGCGAGCCCGATCGCCATGAAGTTCATCAGCTTGAGCGCGGAGGCCCATTCGATCAGCGCCAGGTGGCGGGCGGAATATTCCAGCACCATCGCCTCGTGGATCATGGTCAGTTCCAGGTGCGTGGCCGGGTTGTCGATCGGAATGCGCGCGTTCTCGGCGAGCAGCACCATCGTGAACGCGACGCCGGCAAAGGCCAGGCTCGGGTAAATCGCGAACTCGCGGTGCGCGAGCGTGTCGACGATTGTCGGCAACAGCGTGCTGCCGCAGATCAGCGAGGCAGTGAAGAACACCATCAGCAGCGCAGGTTCGGAGAGAAAGCCGACGAGCATTTCGCGGCGCGCGCCGAGGCTGCCGAAGGCGGTGCCGATGTCCATGCCGGCCAGCGCGATGAAAACGCGGGCGAGCGCGAACAGGCCGACCAGCGCGATCGTGTCCGCGGCAAAGGCGAGCGGCGCGGTGATGCTGACGACCGGGATGATCGCGGCGGCCAGGCACATCGCGCCGAATTGCACGTACGGAGAAGCGCGGAACAATGCCGATGCGTCGTGCGCGATCACGGCGTCCTTGTGCACGAGCTTGCGCAGCACGCGGTATGGTTGCAGCACGCCGGCGCCGCGCCGGTTCTGCAGCCAGGCGCGACACTGATCGACCCAGCCCAGGAGCAACGGCGCGGCGAGTATCGACAGCAGCGCCTGAAACATGCCGAGCAGGATGTTCGTGGCGCTCACAACACGAACGCCAGCAGTGCCACGAGCGTGGCGAAACTGTAGAGCAGGTACAACGCGATGCTGCCTTGCTGCAGCACGCCGATGTGCGCGGCGCTGGCTTTCACGACGCGCGCGATCGGGTCGTAAACCCAGTCCCACCAGCGGTCGCCGAGATCCAGGAAATAGCGCGGCGCCGTGTCGAACGGCGACGGCGTTTGCCGGCGGATGCGGAACACGGGGCCGAAGATGCGCCGGATCGGCTGGCCAAAGCCTTCCGCAGTGTCCTGCATGCGCGCGGTTTGCGGAGGAAATCCGCAGTTCCACGCTGCGCTGCGCCGCACGTGGCCATGGTAGACAAGGCGCACGATTAGGAACACGGCAAGCACCGCGGCGATAATGCCACCGAGGAACGCGAGCGGGCTGTACACCGCACGTTGCGGGGACGACGGCACCACCGCCCACCATGTCGCCGCGTTTGCTCCGAGCCCGGCACCCAGCAGCAGTTCGTTGACGTAGTCGAGCCCGTGCAGCACGGCGCCGGGAAACAGGCCGAGAGCGATGCAGGCGAGCCCCAGCCAGGCGAGCCCGGCGCGTTCGAGCCGGCTTGCATCGTGCGCGTGCTCTAGCGAGGGCTCGCGCGCGCGTCCGAGGAAGATCACGCCGTAGAACTTGACCAGCACGTAGGCGGCGAGCGCGATCGTGAGCACGAACGCGGCCGCGCTCAGGGGCACGAGCATGTCGATCATGCCCTTCGGCAGCGACGGCGTGAACAGGTATGCCTGCAACAACAGCCACTCCGAAGCGAAACCGTTGAGCGGCGGCAATCCCGCCATGGCGAGCGTGCCGAGCAGGGCGAAGCCGGCGACCCAGGGCATGCGGTGTATCAGTCCGCCGAGGCGGCCGAGATTGCGCTGCCCGGTCGCGTGCAACACCGAGCCGGTGGCGAGGAACAGCAGGCTCTTGAACTGGGCGTGGTTCAGGCAGTGGTACAAGGTGCCCGCCAGCGCCAGCGCGGCGAGTGCATTGCTGCCGAAGGCGCGAAACAGCAGCGCCAATCCGAGTCCGGAGAAAATCAGGCCGATGTTCTCGATCGACGAATACGCGAGGAGGCGCTTCATGTCGGTTTGCACCGCGGCGAAGATCGCACCGAACAGTCCAGTGACCGCGCCGAGCGCGAGTACCGCCGCGCCCCAGCGCCATTGCGGCACGTGAATCAGGTCGAAGGCGATGCGGATGCAACCGTACACCGCAGTCTTGAGCATGACGCCGCTCATCAGCGCGGAGACGGGCGAGGGCGCCGCCGGATGCGCTTCCGGAAGCCACACATGCAAGGGCACGAGACCGGCCTTGGCGCCGAAGCCGAACAAGGCGAGCGCGAACGCCACGCTGGCCCATCCCGGCGTCAGCGTTGCCGCGCGCATCGCATCGAAGGTGAATTGCCACGAGCCGCCCTGCAATACGCCGAAGCACAGCAGCAGCCCGATCGCGCCGATGTGCGCGAGCAGCAGATAGAGAAAACCGGCGCTGCGGATTTCGGCGACACGGTGCTGGGTGGTCACGAGGAAATACGACGACACCGCCATGGTCTCCCACGCGACCATGAACGAGAAGGCGTCGTCGGCGAGCACGACCATCGCCATGCTGGCGAGGAAAACGTGGTATTGCAGGCACATCAGGCCTGGAACTGCTCCTTCGCCGGAACGGAAATACCCGGCGGAATAGATGGACACACCGGCGACGGCGGTCCCGATCAGCAGCAGAAAGAATGCGGACAGCGCATCCAGGCGCAGATGCATCGGCAACTCTGGCAGGCCGATCGGCAGCGTGGCGGTTTGCGGAGGCAAGGCGAGCGCGGCATACGCGCATATTGCGATGGCCACCGCGACCGCTGCCCCGAATGGAAACAGCACGCGGCTCACCCAGGTGAGATTGCGCGGGAACAGCAGGCCCGCCGCACCCAGCGCGACCCAGGCCATGACCAGCGTGAAGATCGAATGTAATGCGCTCGGCAGCGGCATGCATAACCTTTCGACGGGACGTTGCAACGCGCCGCCTGCGGCGGTGCGCTTGACAGCGTCGGGTGGGATTATCATGCTATGCGCATCGCATGTAAATAAAATTTGCGCATGTCACGCGAGAACCGCAGCGCCCGGCTGACCATCCTGATCGATCCCGACAAGAAGGCGGTGTTCGAAGAACTGTGCCGGCTCGAGGACCTGACGCCGTCGCAAGTCGTGCGCCGCCTGATTCGCGGCCACATCGAACTGAAGCTGGGCCGGCCGTGGAAGCCGGGCGAAGGTCCGGCTGCGCCGAAACCGCCGGCGCATGCGAAACGCAGGAAGGCGTGAATTCCGTATCATCCACGGATGACCCGCCGCCAAGCGACAAGTGTTCCCACCCTGTTTCCCGAATCCGATGCGTTGAAGCCGCTCGCCGAGCGCATGCGTCCGCGCACGCTGGACGAGATCGTCGGTCAGGCGCGGTTGCTCGGCCCCGGTGCGCCGCTGCGCCGCGCGATCGAAGCCGGGCACGTGCACTCGATGGTGCTGTGGGGGCCTCCAGGTTGCGGCAAGACCACGCTTGCCCTGCTGCTGGCAAAGTACGCCAAGGCCGAATTCCGCGCGATCTCGGCGGTGCTGTCCGGCATCGCCGAAGTGCGCGCGGCACTGGCCGAGGCTGAAACGCGCTTCGCCCAAGGCCAGCGCAGCGTGCTGTTCGTCGATGAGGTGCACCGCTTCAACAAGGCGCAGCAGGACGCGTTCCTGCCGCACATCGAACGCGGCGTGATCATCTTTGTCGGCGCGACGACCGAGAATCCCTCGTTCGAACTCAATTCGGCGCTGTTGTCGCGCTGCCGTGTGCATGTCATGGATGCGATATCGGTCGAGGCCATCGTCGCGGCGCTTCGACGCGCATTGCACGACGAAGAACGCGGACTCGGAAAATCGGACCTGAAAATCGACGACCACGCGCTCGGTTTGATCGCGCAGGCTGCCGACGGCGACGTGCGTCGCGCGCTGACCCTGCTCGAAATCGCCGCCGACGTCGCGCACGATGGCGTCATCGACGAGGCGACGCTCGCGCAGGTGCTGGCCGACCGCACGCGCCGTTTCGACAAGGGCGGCGAGCAGTTCTACGACCAGATTTCCGCCTTGCACAAGTCTGTGCGTTCGTCGGATGCCGATGCCGCGCTGTATTGGTGCACGCGCATGCTCGACGGTGGCGTCGATCCAAGCTATCTCGCACGGCGCCTGACGCGCATGGCGATCGAGGATGTCGGCCTGGCCGACCCGCGTGCACTCACGTTGGCACTCGAAGCCTGGGATACTTTCGAGCGTCTCGGCTCGCCCGAAGGCGAGCTCGCGCTGGCGGAAGCAGCGATCTATCTCGCCATCGCGGCCAAGAGCAATGCCGCCTACGCCGCGTTTGGCGAAGTGAAAGGATTGATTGCGGAAACCGGCACACTGGACGTGCCCATGCATCTGCGCAATGCACCGACGAAACTGATGAAAGGCCTCGGTTACGGGAAAGGCTACCAGTACGATCCCGATGTCGAGGGTGGCATCGCATTTGATCAGGAATGCTTGCCGGATGCGCTGACGGGACGTGAACTCTACCGGCCGACGCAACATGGACTCGAAGCGAAGATTCGCGAGAAACTGCAAAGCATCCGTGCGGCGCGCGCCGCGGCACGCAAGGAGTCCGGAGCATGATCGCCGCGCTGCGCAGACTTTCACCCACGGTCTGGCTGCTGGGCTTCATCAGCCTGGTCAACGACGCGGCGAGCGACATGATCTACCCGCTGGTGCCGCTATATCTGGCCAGCGTGCTGATGGCCGGGCCGAAGGCGCTTGGCATCATCGAAGGCATCGCCGATGCGGTCAGCAGCCTGCTGAAATTGTTCGCCGGCGTGCTCGCCGACCGCACGCGCCACGTCAAGTATTGGGTGTTCGCGGGCTACAGCATTGCCGGATTCGCGCGGCCGCTGCTCGGCCTGACCACGAGTTGGCTCGGCGTGCTGGCGTGCCGCTTTGCCGACCGCATCGGCAAGGGCCTGCGCTCGGCGCCGCGTGACGCGTTGCTGTCGCTGAGCGTGGATGCGTCGCAACGCGGGCTTGCGTTCGGGTTCCATCGAGCGATGGACAACTTCGGCGCCGTGATTGGACCGCTCGTGGCGGCGGCGATGCTGGCATCGGGCATGCCGCTGCGCCATGTGTTCCTATGGGCCGTCGTGCCAGGCATCGTGGTGATCCTGCTCTCGCTGATGCTCAAGGACACTACGCCGCCGCCGGCGCAAAAACCGATCGCGTTCTCATGGACGCTGCGCGAATTCCCGCCCGCATTCCGGCGCTACCTGCTGGTGCTCGCCTTGTTCACGCTTGGCAACTCCTCGAACATGTTCCTGCTGCTGCGCGCGCGCGATCTCGGCTTGCCGCAGACCGAAGTGCCGATCTTGTGGGCGCTGGTGTCGCTGGTGGCGGCGCTGTTGTCCACACCGTTGTCGGCCCTGTCGGATCGCATCGGCCGCACGCGGCTGATTCTCTCCGGCTGGGCTGTCTACGCCGCGTTCTACCTCGTCCTCGGCATGCAGCGCGACAACACCTGGGCGCTGTGGCCGATGTTCGCCGGCTACGGCGTGTTCCTCGCCGCCACCGAAGGCGCGGAAAAAGCGCTGGTCGCGGACCTGGTGCCGCGCGAATCCATCGGCACCGCCTACGGCTGGTACAACCTCGTCGTCGGTTTGTTCCTGTTGCCGGCATCCATCGCGTTCGGCTGGCTGTGGCAGCTCGAAACGCCGATGGTCGCATTCGGATTCGGTGCCGGTTGCGCCCTGATCGCGGCGCTGTTGCTCAAATTCTGGGTGGGGCCGGCACGCGCTGCGATATAATCGCCGCACTTTTTCGCGGAATTTTCCTCATGCTCGATCCGGCCCTCCTGCGCGGACAACTCGACAGCGTCGCCGAGCAATTGGCTGCGCGCGGATTCGCCTTGCCCAAGGCGCAGATCGAAGCACTGGAAGCGCGGCGCAAGGCCGCACAGATGCAGACGCAGGAATTGCAGAACCTGCGCAACACACGTTCGAAAGCCATCGGCATGGCCAAGGCCAAAGGCGAAGACACCACCGCGCTGATGGCCGAGGTCGCCGGCATTGGCGACCAGCTCAAGTCCAACGAGCAGACACTGGCCGAGATCCAGGCCGAGCTTGCCGCGATCACGCTGGGTATCCCGAACCTGGTCGACGCTTCGGTTCCGCACGGCGCGGACGAGACGCAAAACAAGGAAATCCACAAGTGGGGCACGCCTCGAAGCTTCGATTTCGCCGTGAAGGATCACGTCGAACTCGGCGCGCGTCATGGCTGGCTCGATGGTGAAGTGGCGGCAAAACTTTCCGGTGCGCGCTTCACCGTGTTGCGCGGTGAGCTGGCGCGTCTGCATCGCGCGCTTGCGCAGTTCATGCTCGACCTGCACACGCGCGAGCACGGGCATCTGGAATGCAATGTGCCAGTCATCGTCAACGCCGAAAGTCTTTTCGGTACGAGCCAGTTGCCAAAGTTCGAGGAGGACATGTTCGCCACGCAACTCGGCGAGCACAAGCGCTACCTGATTTCTACGTCGGAGATTTCGCTGACGAATCTGGTGCGCGACGAGATCGTCGAGGCGGAGGCGCTGCCGAAGCGCATGACCGCGCATTCGCTGTGCTTCCGCTCCGAGGCCGGAAGCGGCGGTCGCGACGTGCGCGGCATGATCCGCCAGCACCAGTTCGAAAAAGTGGAACTGGTGACGATCTCCAAACCTTCGGAAAGCTACGCCGAGCACGAACGCATGACGCGCTGCGCTGAAGTGGTTCTGGAAAAACTCGAACTGCCATATCGGCGCGTGCTGCTGTGCACCGGCGACATGGGCTTCGCCGCCGCGAAGACTTACGATCTGGAAGTCTGGCTGCCGTCGCAGAACACCTACCGCGAGATTTCCTCGTGCTCGAACTGTACGGATTTCCAGGCGCGCCGCATGCAGGCGCGCTGGCGCAATCCGGAAACCGGCAAGCCCGAGCTCGTGCACACCCTCAACGGCACCGGCGTCGCCGTCGGTCGCGCGCTGATCGCGGTAATGGAGAACTACCAGAACGCGGATGGCTCGATTACGGTTCCCACCGCGCTGCGCAGCTATATGGGCGGGATCGAGCAAATAGCCTAGCTTTGCATCGACGGAGAGGTGGCCGAGCGGTTTAAGGCACCGGTCTTGACTGTGAAGGCAGGATGCCGGAACGAACATCGGCGCAGCCGATGGCCCGAAGGGCGGCGGG
>DATJIL010000004.1:0-13776 GCA_035493385.1 Rudaea sp. | reverse complement strand
GGTGGGCGTAGCTCAGTTGGTTAGAGTACCGGATTGTGATTCCGGTTGTCGTGGGTTCGAGTCCCATCGTCCACCCCAGTTTTGAAAATATGCGGGCCGTTAGCTCAGTTGGTAGAGCAGGAGACTCTTAATCTCTTGGTCGTAGGTTCGACTCCTACACGGCCCACCACTTTTTCCCGCGCACACGATGCGCGACAATCCGTCGCTTCGATCCAGCCCATGCGAAAGTGGCGGAATTGGTAGACGCACTGGATTTAGGTTCCAGCGGGGCAACCCGTGAGAGTTCGAGTCTCTCCTTTCGCACCAATGAACCTGGATTGGCGCTTTGCAGTTGTGGAATCCGCCGAGCATCGAAGCGCCAATAAACGAACGAAGATTTTGAGGTAAGAACATGCAAGTTTCGGTAGAAAACGTCGGCAAGCTCGAACGCAAGCTGGTCGTGCGCCTCCCGGCGGACGCCTACGAATCCACGGTGCGTTCGCGCATCGCCGACGCGGGCCGCAATGTCCGCCTGAAGGGTTTTCGCCCCGGCAAGGTGCCGACCAGGGTGATCGAGCAGCGTTTCGGCGCGCAGATCCGCGGCGAGGCCATGTCGGAACTGGTGCGTACCAGTTTCCAGCAGGCGGTGAGCGAACAGAAACTGCGTCCGGCGGCGTCGCCGGCGATTTCCACCAGCGGCGAGCCGGTCGACGGACAGATCGAATACACCGCTACGTTCGAGGTGCTCCCGGAAATCGGCAAGCTCGACGTTGCCACGCTGGCCGTGACCCGGACCGTGGCGAGCGTGGGCGAATCCGACGTCGACACCATGATCGAAACCCTGCGCCAGCAGCGCCGCGCATGGTCGCCGGTCGAGCGCGCCGCGCAGAGCGGTGACATGGCGTTGTTCGAATTCTCCGCACAGGGCGAAGGCTTCACGCACGAGCGCGAGCGCGTCGGCACGATCATCGGCTCCGGCGCGATGAGCCAGGACCTGGAAACTGCGCTGATCGGCCATGCCGCCGGCGACGAGTTCGATGCCGACGTGAATTTCCCGGCGGATTTCCGCGCCGCCGCGTTGGCTGGCAAGACTGCGAACGTTGCAGTCAAGCTGATGCGCGTGCAGGAAGCGAAACTACCCGAGATCGACAGTGCCTTCATTGCCAGCTTCGGGGTTGCCGGCGGCGACGTCGCGAAATTCCGCGCCGACGTGCGCGCGAACCTGGAGCGCGAATTGAGCGGCATGCTGGCCATACGCCTGAAGAACGAGGTGGTGGAAAAACTCATTGCCGCCTATCCCGAAATCGAACTGCCGCAGGGCATGATCGAAGCCGAGACGCGCGCGCTGCACGGACAGGCGCAAGCCCAGGCGCAGCAGCAGGGCCAGGCATTCGCGGCCGATGTTTCGGCATTCACGGAGATGGCTCGCCGCCGCGTCTGCGCCGGCGTGCTCATCGGCGAGCTGGCGCGCCAGAACGACATCCGTCCGGACGCGCGTCGCGTCGCCGAAATGCTGGCGACGATCGCCTCGACCTACGAAGAACCCGCGCAGGTGGTTGAACTTTACCAGCGCGATCCCCAATTGATGGGTGGTTTGCAAAATCGCGTGATGGAAGACCAGGTGGCCGAATGGGTCGCCGCGCATGCGCAGACGACCGAACAATCGATGACCTTCAACGAAGCGATGCGCCAGGCCTGACCGGCGCGTCCGGAGAAATGGCGATGAATGGCGAAATCCGCGGACTGAACCTGGTGCCGATGGTGGTCGAACAGACCCCACGCGGCGAACGTGCCTACGACATCTACTCGCGCTTGCTGAAAGAGCGCGTGGTGTTTTGCGTCGGGCCGATCGACGATTACATGGCCAACGTGATCGTTGCGCAGTTGCTGTTCCTCGAGTCCGAGAATCCGGACAAGGACATCAACCTGTACATCAACTCGCCCGGCGGCGTGGTCACGGCCGGCATGGCGATCTACGACACCATGCAGTTCATCAAACCCGACGTGAGCACGATTTGCGTCGGCCAGGCGGCGAGCATGGGTTCGTTGCTGCTCGCGGCGGGCTCCAAGGGCAAGCGCTACGCGCTGCCAAACTCCCGCATCATGATCCATCAGCCGCTCGGTGGCTTCCAGGGCCAGGCCTCGGATATCGAGATCCATGCCAAGGAAACCCTGACGATCAAGGAAAAGCTGAACGCGATCCTGTCCCGGCACACCGGGCAGAGCATGGAACAGGTCACCCGCGACACCGACCGCGACAACTTCAAGAGCGCGGTCGAAGCCAAGGCCTACGGCCTGGTCGACGAGGTGATCGAGCAGCGGCCTTCCGAAACCGTAAAAACGGCCTGACAGGCCGGTTGGCAGCCGTTTTCGCGCGTCCGTCGGCTACAGGCGGCCGTCCGGCCGCCTGTGCTATTCTTTTAATCGACCACCCACAGGGCCAATTGGCATGAGTGACGACCGGCAGAGCCGCGCGGGCGACAGCAGCAAGATCCTGTACTGCTCGTTCTGCGGCAAGAGCCAGCACGAGGTGCGCAAGCTGATTGCGGGCCCGAGCGTGTACATCTGCGACGAATGCGTCGAGCTGTGCAACGACATCATCCGCGAGGAACTCGAGGAAAAGAACGCCGGCAAGAAGAGCCACCTGCCCAAGCCGCGCGAGATCATGGACGTGCTCGATCAGTACGTGATCGGGCAGAGCCGCGCCAAGAAGGTGCTGGCCGTGGCCGTGTACAACCACTACAAGCGCCTGGAAGCGCGCCAGCGCCAGGACGAGGTGGAACTGGCCAAGTCCAACATCCTGCTGATCGGTCCGACCGGTTCGGGCAAGACCCTGCTCGCCGAAACGCTGGCGCGCCTGCTCAACGTGCCGTTCACGATCGCCGATGCGACCACGCTGACCGAAGCCGGCTACGTGGGCGAGGATGTCGAGAACATCATCCAGAAGCTGCTGCAGAAGTGCGACTACGACGTCGAGAAGGCGCAGTCGGGCATCGTCTACATAGACGAGATCGACAAGATCTCGCGCAAGAGCGAAAACCCGTCGATCACGCGCGACGTCTCCGGCGAAGGCGTGCAGCAGGCGTTGTTGAAACTCATCGAAGGCACCATGGCCTCGGTGCCGCCACAGGGTGGGCGCAAGCATCCGCAACAGGAATTCCTGCAGGTCGACACCAAGAACATCCTGTTCATCTGCGGCGGTGCGTTCTCGGGCCTGGACAAGGTCATCCAGCAGCGTTCCGAGTCGACCGGCATCGGCTTCGTGGCCGAAGTACGCAGCAAGAGCAAGCAGACGAACGTCGGCAAGGTGCTGGCCGACGTCGAGCCGGGCGATCTGGTCAAGTACGGTCTGATTCCGGAATTCGTCGGCCGCCTGCCGGTCGTCGCCACGCTCGAGGAACTCGACGAAGCGGCGCTTATCAAGATCCTCACCGAACCGAAGAACGCGATCGTCAAGCAGTTCAAGCGCATGTTCGAACTGGAAGGCGCAGAGCTCGAATTCCGCAACGACGCGCTGCTCGCGGTCGCGCGCAAGGCGCTCAAGCGCAAGACCGGCGCGCGCGGACTGCGCACGATCCTCGAGCAGGTGCTGCTCGACACCATGTACGAGTTGCCATCGCTCGAGCACGTGAGCAAGGTCGTCGTGGACGAGGCCGTGATCAACGGCCAGGCCGAGCCGTACCTGATCTATCGCGGGATGCAGTCGCGCGCGGCATCCGAGTAACTTCGGCGGCGCTGCCACAACGGATTCGCTAGAATGCGCCGGTGCCGCGCATCCGTCCGCTTGCCCCCGAACTCGTCAACCAGATCGCCGCCGGCGAAGTGGTGGAACGGCCTGCATCCGTGGTCAAGGAACTGGTCGAGAACAGCCTCGACGCCGGCGCCACGCGACTTGAAATCGACATCGAGGACGGTGGCGCGCGCCTGATCCGCGTGCGCGACGACGGCGGCGGAATTTCCGCCGACGAATTGCCGCTCGCGCTGGCCCAGCACGCCACCAGCAAGATCGCCACGCTCGAAGACCTGGAACACGTGCGTACGCTCGGATTCCGCGGCGAGGCGCTGGCTTCGATCGCTTCTGTTTCGCGCTTTGCGCTCACATCGCGTGCGGTCGATGCGGACACGGCATGGCGCGTCGCGCGCGAGGGCGGCAAGCTCGATCCGGCGCGTCCGGCGCAGCATCCGCCCGGCACCACCATCGAAGTGCGCGACCTGTTCCACAACGTGCCGGCGCGGCGCAAGTTCCTGCGCGCAGAACGCACCGAATTCGGCCACATCGACGAGCTCGTGAAGGCGATTGCGCTGGCGCGGCCCGATGTGGATATCCGACTGTCGCACAACACCAAACCCGTACGCCTTCTGCGTCCGGCGAACGACGACGCTGCGCTTGCGGCGCGCGTCGGCGATATCCTTGGCGAAGAATTTCCAGCCAACAGCCTGCGCGTGGATCACGCCGGCGCCGGATTGCGCCTGTCCGGCTGGCTCGGTCTGCCGACCGCTTCGCGCAGCCAGCCGGACCAGCAATTCTTCTACGTCAACGGACGCCTCGTGCGTGATCGCGTCGTCACCCATGCGGTGCGCCAGGCCTATGCCGACGTGCTGTTTCACGGCCGTCATCCGGCTTACGTGCTGTTTCTGGAACTGCCGCCCGAAGGCGTGGACGTGAATGTGCATCCGGCCAAGTCCGAAGTACGCTTTCGCGAAAGCCGGCTCGTGCACGATTTCCTATACCGCACGCTCAACGAAGCGCTGGCGCAGACCAGGGCCGGCGTGGAAGCGGCGACTGCTACCGTGCCGCATCCGGCCATGGCGTATGCGCCGACCATCCAATCGGGACTCGGTCTCGGCGTGCGCGAGCCGCTCGCCGACTACGCCGCACTGTTCGGTGCGGCCGCCGCTGCGCCGCTACCGAACCACGCCCTTGCGCCGCCAGAATCGTCCGGCGAAGTGCCGCCGCTCGGCTTTGCGCTGGCGCAGCTTGCCGGTGTCTACGTACTGGCCGAGAACGCGCAGGGCCTGGTCATGGTCGACATGCACGCCGCGCACGAGCGCATCACCTACGAAAAGCTCAAGACCGCGCGTGCCTGCGATGGCATCCACTCGCAGCCGTTGCTGGTGCCGCTGAGCCTTGCGGTCAGCGAACGCGAGGCGGCGGTGGCGGAAGAACACGCGGAAAATCTCGCCGCGCTCGGTTTCGAGGTCGCACGCAGCGGCCTACAGAGCGTGATCGTCAAGCGTTATCCGGGAATCCTCGACGGCGCCGATGTGGGCGGCCTGGTGCGGGACGTGCTGGGCGACCTGGCCACGCACGGCAACTCACGACGGCTGCAGGAGACGCAGAACGAAATCCTTTCCACGATGGCCTGCCATGGTTCGATCCGTGCCAATCGGCGCTTGACTTTGCCGGAAATGAACGCACTCTTGCGTGAGATGGAGGCAACCGAGCGTTCCGGTCAGTGCAACCACGGTCGCCCGACCTGGGTGCAGCTGTCGATGGCGGAACTGGACAGGATGTTTCTGCGCGGTCGCTGAATCGCATACACATACTGGAGTGGACCATGTTGCAATCGGTATTTGCAGTCGCGGCCATCGTCGCCGCGGGAGTGGGTTTGAGCGGCGCCGGCGTTGCCACAAGCGGCGATGCGGCGTACAGCAAGCAGATTCAGGATTGGCGCCACGAGCGCGTCGAACACTTGCGCGCGCCGCATGGCTGGCTGTCGCTGGTGGGCCTGGACTGGCTCAAGGATGGCAGGAACACGCTCGGCTCGGCCAAGGGCAACGACATCGTACTGGCGAAGGCGCCCGCGCATCTGGGCACCATCGTGCTGGACCACGGCAAGGCCACGATCGCGCTGGATGCGAAGTCCGCTGCGACCATCGACGGCAAATCCACCGCGACGGCGGAACTGCTCGACGACAGCCACGACAAGCCGACCACGGTCGCCTACGGCACGGTCAGCTTCTACCTCGTCCAGCGTGGCGACAAATACGGCCTGCGCGTGAAGGACAGCGAGGCGCCGACGCGCACGCATTTCCTCGGCATCGATTATTTTCCGATCGATGCAAGCTGGCGCGTCGAGGCGAAATGGGAGGCTTACAATCCGCCGCATGAAGTCGAGGAGCCGAATATCCTCGGCCAGGTCGACAAGGTCGTCGTGCCGGGCGCGGCGGTATTCGAGCGCGACGGCAAGACGTATCGGCTGGAACCCGTGATCGAAACGCCGGGAGACACCAATCTGTTCCTGGTCTTCGGCGACAAGACCAACGGCCGCGAAACCTACGGCGCGGCGCGTTTCGTCTACACCGAACCACCCAAGGACGGCAAGGTCGTGATCGATTTCAACAAAGCTTACAATCCGCCCTGCGCGTTCACGCCGTATGCGACCTGTCCGCTGCCGACCGCGCAAAACCGCATGAAGCTGCGCGTGACCGCGGGCGAAAAGAAATACCGCGGCACGCACGAATAATCCTGGTCAAATCGGAAGAATCATGGGCAAGTCAGTTGTAATCCTGGGTGCGCAGTGGGGCGACGAAGGCAAGGGCAAGATCGTCGATCTGCTCACCGAGCGCGTCGGCGCGGTTGCGCGTTTCCAGGGTGGCCACAACGCCGGCCACACGCTGGTCATCAAGGGCAAGAAGACTGTCCTGCACCTGATTCCTTCCGGCATCCTGCGCGATGGCGTGCTATGCCTGATCGGCAACGGCGTGGTGCTGTCGCCGGCCGCGCTGCGCGAGGAAATCGCCGAGCTCGAAGCACAGGGTGTGGACGTGCGTTCGCGCCTGAAGATCAGTCCGGCGACGCCACTGATCATGCCGTACCACATCGCGCTGGATCAGGCGCGCGAGAAGGCGAGCGGCAAGAACGCGATCGGCACCACCGGGCGCGGCATCGGTCCGGCTTACGAGGACAAGGCTGCGCGCCGCGGCATTCGCGTTGCCGATCTCATGTATCCGCACGAATTGCCCGACAAGCTGCGCAGCGTGCTCGACTATCACAATTTCGTGCTGAAACATTGGCTCAAGGCCGATGAGGTCGATTACAGGAAAGTGCTCGACGAGGCGCTGGAATTCGGCGATTACGTCAAGCCCATGATCGACGATGTCGCCACCACGCTGCACGATTTGCGCCGTGACGGCGCGAACATCCTGTACGAAGGTGCGCAAGGCTCGTTGCTCGACATCGACCACGGCACGTATCCGTACGTGACCTCGTCGAACACCACGGTTGGCGGCGCGTACGCCGGCACCGGCGTCGGCGCCAGCGACATCGACTACGTGCTCGGCATCTGCAAGGCCTACGCGACGCGCGTCGGCGGCGGGCCGTTCCCGACCGAGCTCAATGACGCCACCGGCGAAGCATTACGCAAGCGCGGCAACGAATTCGGCGCCACCACCGGGCGTCCGCGCCGCTGCGGCTGGATCGACCTGGTCGCGCTCAAGCGCGCGGTGCAGATCAGCGGCATCAATGGCCTAGCCATCACCAAGCTCGACGTGCTCGATGGCCTGCCGACGATCAAGGTTTGCATCGCGTACGAATACCGCGGCAAGCGCCGCGAACTGGCGCCGCTCGATGCCGCCGGCTGGGACGAGTGCAAGCCGGTGTACCTGGAATTCCCCGGCTGGGAAGAATCCACCTGCGGCATCCGCGAATGGGACAAGCTGCCACCGGCCGCGCGCGCCTATCTGCGCGCGGTGGAGGAACTCGCCGGCACCCACATCGCGCTTGTCGCCACGGGCGCCGATCGCGACGACACTATCGCGCTGACAGATCCCTTCGAATAAACCCGGCGCGCTGCGCAGGACTCAGGAGAAACCGGATGATCCCCCAATCCCTGCGCCGCGGCGCAATCTTCGCTACCCTTGCGTTCGCCCTGCCGCTGTTCGCGGCGCCGCCCGCCGATATCGCCGATGCGATGCGCTGGCGCCTGGTCGGCCCGTTCCGCGCCGGCTGGAGCACGATGGCCGAAGGTATTCCGGACCAGCCGAATACGTTCTACTTCGGGGCCGCTGGCGGCGGCGTGTGGAAGAGCGACGATGCCGGCGCGACCTGGCATTCGCTAGGCGACCAGTTGCCGGACTCCGCGGTCGGTGCGCTGGCGATTGCGCCGTCCAATCCGGATGTGATCTACGTCGGCACCGGCCAGGTCGCCGCGCGCTACGACGTCGCCGCTGGCAATGGCGTATACAAATCCACAAATGGCGGCAAGAGCTGGATTTCGACCGGGCTTGAGGCCACGCGCCATATCGGGCGCATCCTGGTCGACCCGAAGAATCCGGACACGGTGCTGGTAGGCGCGCTCGGCCATTATTTCGGACCGAGTCCCGAACGCGGCGTGTTCCGTTCCACCGATGGCGGCAAGACCTGGAAGAAAACCTTGTTCGTGGACGCCGATACCGGCGTAGTCGATCTCGCCGCCGATCCGGCGAATCCGCAGATCGTGTACGCAGCGGCGTGGCAGGTGCGCAATTATCCGTGGCTGTCGTATTTCCAGCCCAACGCGGGGCCAGGCAGCGGTGTATACAAATCCACCGATGGCGGCATCACCTGGAAACGCGTCGCCGGTCACGGCTGGCCGCAGGCGACGCTGGGCCGCATCGGCCTCGCTGCCGCGAGCGGCAATCGCGTCTACGCCGTGGTCAACGCGGCGCCCTACAGCGGCAACGTGCCGCACGCCGGCACGGTGGACGAGGGCGGCCTGTATCGTTCCGACGACGGTGGCGCCAACTGGACGCGCGTCAGCGGCGAAAGCTGGCTGGAAAACGATTACTTCTCGCGCATCGCTGTCGATCCGTCGAACCGCGACCGCATCTATTCCGCTGGGCAATCCATCCGCGTGTCCGACGATGGCGGCAAATCCTGGCGCGTCTTCAAGGGCGCGCCAGGCGGCGACGATTATCATTTCATCTGGATCAATCCGAAGCATCCCGATCACATCGTCACCGCGAGCGATCAGGGCACGGTCGTGACCGTCGACGGCGGCGCGCACTGGAGCGACTGGTACAACCAGCCGACCGGGCAGTTCTATCATCTTGCCGCGGACAACCGCTTCCCGTACTGGATCTATTCCGGGCAGCAGGATTCCGGCACCATCGGCGCGTCCAGCCGCAGCGACTACGGCGCGTTGAGTTTCCGCGACTGGCATCCGGTCGGTGGCGACGAGCGCGACTACGACATTCCCGATCCGCAGGACGCGAACATCGTCTACGGCTCCGGCCTCGGCGGTCGCCTGTCGCGCTGGGATGCGCGCACCGGTGAGGTGCAGAACATCTCGCCATGGCCGCTGTCGACCTATGGCGAGCGGCCGACTTCGGTGAAATTCCACTATACCTGGATCACCCCGATTGCCGCGTCGCCGATTGCGCCGTATCCGCTGTACCAGGGCGCGCAGGTGCTGTTCCGCTCGCTCGACAAGGGCGAGACCTGGCAGACGATCAGCCCCGATCTGTCGGCGAAACAATCCGGCGCGAAGGATTGCGACAAGGACCTTGCGCCCGCCGCGGCGCGCGCCTGCGGATACGGCGTGATTTTCTCGATCGGCCTGTCGCCGCGCGACAACGACGAAATCTGGATAGGCACCGACGACGGCACCATCCAGCGCACGCTCGATGGCGGCAAGCATTGGACGAACGTGACGCCGAAACTCGTTCCCGCGTGGGCGAAGATCGCCAGCGTGGACGTTTCCGTCGCACAAAAAGACACGGCTTATGTCGCCGTCGACAATCATCGCCAGGACGATTTCGCGCCGCGCATCCTGCGCACGCACGATGGCGGCAAGACCTGGGCCGATATCAGCGCAGGCCTGCCGGCCGGACATTTCGCCGACGTGGTGCGTTCCGATCCGGCCGTGGCCGGCCTGCTCTACACGGGCACGGATGCGGGCGTGTTCGTGTCGTTCGACGATGGCACGCATTGGCAATCGCTGCAGCGTAATCTGCCGACGGCCTGGGTGCGCGACCTGCTCGTGCATCAGGGAGATCTCATCGTCGCGACGCAGGGCCGCGCGATATGGGTGCTCGACAATCTGGCCCCGCTGCGCCAGCACGCGAAGCTGGCCGCGAATGCCGATGTGCTGCTGGATCCGGCGCCCGCGATGCGCGTGCGTGGCAGCCAGAACAAGGACACGCCGCCGCCGGCGGACACCGCGCTTGGTGAAAATCCGCCAACCGGTGCCGTCATCGATTATCGGCTTGTCCACAATGCGAAAAAAGTCGCATTGGAAATCCGCGACGCGGACGACCATGTCGTGCGCCGCTTCGCCAGCGACGCGCCGGAAACGGCTCCAGACGCGGAACGCTACTTCGCCAAGGAATGGACGCAGCCGCCGGCGCAGCTTTCCGCCGTCGCCGGCATGCACCGCTTCGTCTGGGATCTGCGTCTGCCGCGTCCGCGCGCCGTGCATTACGACTACAGCATCGGCGCGGTGCTGCGCGACGGCACACCGATCACGCCACAGGGCATGGTCGTTGCGCCGGGCGATTACACCGTGGCGCTGACCGTCGACGGCAAGACGCAGACTGCGCCGCTCAGGATCGTCGCCGATCCGCGCGTGGCGCTGGATGCCGCTGCGCTGAACGCCGCACTTGTCTTTGCCGGCGATGTGGGTAATTCCCTGGAGCGCGATTACGTCGCCTACGGCCAGATCAAGGACGTCGGGGAGCAGATTGGCAAACTCGGCGATGGCGCGGGCGGCAAGCCGGTGCAAGACGCGATAGTCAAATACAAATCCGCCGTCGGGCCGCTGCAATCCGGCGCAGGTGCGGACAGCGAGAATCTGGGCGACATCGGCGGCGTGCTTTCCGCCATCGCCGCGGATCTGGAAGGCAGCGACCGCGCGCCGACGCAGCCGCAGCGCAATGTCGTCGCTGCCGCCGATCAGCGGCTTGAGCGCGCACTCAAGCAGTGGGATGGCGCGCGGAAAAAGGAGTTGGTCGCGTTGAACGTCGCGCTGAAGAAGGCGGGCAAGGTGGAAATCCATGTGCCGGCGCCGGATCAGGTGCGCCTGCGCGATGCGCCGGAGTCGAAGGATTTGCCGTAGTCCGACCGCGCCGGACAAACACCTCAGCCGATGGGGTCGATTCCATCGGCTGGCTGCGCCTGCAACCGGCCGGGTGGCCGTACATCGGGCAGGAACACGGCGAATATCCCGAGCAGGGGCAGGAACGCACAAACCTGGTAGACGAACACGATGCCGGAGTGATCGGCGACCAGGCCCAGCACGGCGGCCCCGATGCCGCCCAGTCCGAAACTGAAGCCGTAGAACAGGCCCGACACCATGCCGATGCGGTGGGTCAGCATATCCTGCGCGTAGACGATGATGGCGGGGAAGGCCGAGGCCAGCACCAGGCCGATCACGACGCTCAGGACGACGGTCATGCCCAGCCCGACATGCGGCAGCAACAGGGTGAATGGCGTGCAGCCCAGGATGGAAAACCAGATCACGCGCCGCCGCCCGATGCGGTCGCCCAGCGGTCCGCCGAGCATGGTGCCGGCAGCCACCGCGAACAGGAAAACCGCGAGCAGGTTCGCCGCGGCGTGATCGGACAACCCGAATTGATGGATCAGATAAAAGGTGTAGTAGCTGCCGATGCTGGACAGGTAAAAAAACTTGGAAAACATCAGCACCAGCAGGATTGCGAGGGTTCGGCGCACCGTCCCGGCGGTAAAAGGTGGTGCGCTGATCGCATGATGCATTGCCGCGCGCTGTTTCAGGTGCGCTCCATACCAGCGGCTGACTTGCAACAGAATCACCATCGCCAGCAGGGCGAGCAAGGCGAACCAGGCCGCGTGCGGACGCGCTGCGGCGCTGCCATGCCGCAGGATTAGAAAAGCCGCCAGGGTCGGCCCGAGCGCCTGCCCCGTATTGCCGCCGATCTGGAACAGCGACTGCGCCAGGCCGTACTGCCCGCCCGAGGCCAGGCGCGCCACGCGCGAGGATTCGGGATGGAAAGTGGATGAACCGACGCCGATGAGTCCAACCGCCAGCAGAATCACCGGATAGTTCGGCGCTACCGAAAGCAACAGCAGGCCGCACATCGTGAACGCCATGCCGATCGGCAGGATCAGCGGGAAAGGGTGCTTGTCGGTGACCGTGCCCACCACCGGTTGCAGCAGGGACGCGGTGAGCTGAAAGGTCAGCGAGATCGCGCCGATCTGGAAGAAGCCGAGATCGAACTCGCCCTTGAGCAGCGGATACAGCGCGAGGATCACCGACTGCATGATGTCGTTGAGCATGTGCGCCGTGCTGACCGCGGCGACAACGCGGAAGTCGCGCGTGTCGTGGGCGTCGCCAGAGGGTGCGCTTGCTGGTGTCAAGTCGGGGGACTTTTCGATGGTGCCCAGGAGAGGACTCGAACCTCCACGGTTTTACCCGCTAGTACCTGAAACTAGTGCGTCTACCAATTCCGCCACCTGGGCAGGTGTGCGTCTGCTTGCGCAGGGCCGCGAATGATACCGGCCGCCTGTTATTATCGCAAGGTCAGGACTACGAAAAGGCCGCAGTGAAGCGCAAGAATACAACCCGCTCCGGGCAGGGAAAGCCCGGGCCGAAACGGCCGGGCTGGATGCCGGATATGCCAGCGCGTCAGCAATCCACGTCGACCCGATCCGGACCGCGACGCGGCGCCAAGCCATCGCCGCGTCCCGCCGACCCGCAGGCGCAGCGCGAGGCGCAGCGTTACGCGCATCCGATCCCGAGCCGCGAGGCCATCGTCGAGTTGCTGGGCGCGCGCGGCGAATTGCTCACGGCCGAAGTGCTGGCACGCGAGCTGGGCCTGTCCGATCCACGCGATCTGGAAGCCTTGTCCAAGCGCCTGACCGCGATGCTGCGCGATGGCCAGTTGCTGCAGAACCGTCGCGACGGCTATGGCGTCGCGCAAAAACTCGACCTGATTCCCGGAGCGATTCTCGCCAACGCCGAAGGCTTCGGTTTCCTGCGTCCGGATGCCGGTGGCGACGACATTTATCTATCACCGTACGAGATGCGCAAGGTGCTGCATGGCGACCGCGTGCTCGCCAGCATCGTCGGCATGGACCATCGCGGGCGCAAGCAGGGTGCGATCGTGGAAGTGCTCGAACGCCGCGCGTCGCGGCTGGTCGGGCGCGTCGTCACCGAGAACGGCATCGTCGTGGTGGCGCCGGACGACCGACGCTTGCACCAGGATGTGCTGATTCCGCCGGGCAAACAGCGCGACGCGCGCGCCGGGCAGATCGTCGTCGCCGAAATCACTCAGCCGCCGACGGCGCAGCGAGGCCCCATCGGCGAGATCGTCAGTGTGCTCGGCGAGCGCCTGGTGCCGTCGCTGATCGTGGAGATGGCGATTGCCAGCCACGGCCTGCCGCACGATTGGCCGGACGAAACCTTGCGTGAAGCGGCGCAGGTCGAGCCGCAAGTCGCGCACGAGGAAATCTCCGGGCGCGTGGACCTGCGCAAGCTGCCGCTGGTCACCATCGATGGCGAGGATGCGCGCGATTTCGACGATGCGGTGTTCGCCGAGCCGACGCAGGAAGGATTCCGGCTCGTCGTCGCGATCGCGGACGTTTCGCATTACGTGCGCCCTGGCACCGCGCTCGATGATGAAGCGGTCAAGCGCGCGACGTCGGTGTACTTTCCCGGCTTTGTCGTGCCGATGTTGCCGGAGACGTTGTCGAACGGCATCTGTTCGCTCAATCCGAAGGTCGAACGCCTGTGCATGGTCTGCGACATGATCGTCGGCCACGACGGCGAAGTCGTGCGCTCGAAGTTTTACGCCGCGGTGATGCGCTCGCACGCGCGCCTGACCTACACGCGCGGGTGGCAG
>DATJIL010000003.1:0-26646 GCA_035493385.1 Rudaea sp. | reverse complement strand
GCCGCGCGCGGCAACGAACTGAATTGCGCATCGTCGCGCACGGCCTTCACCGCGGCGTACAACTCGCGGTTCTGGCCCAACTCCGCGCCGAAATCGCTGAGCGCTTCCTCCGCTGGTGCGTACACCGCGCGCAAGGCGTCCGAATCCTTCACCGCGTGCAGGTGCGACACCGGCGACCAAACGCGCTCGGAACGGTGTTCCAGGGCCTCTTGCGGCAACATCGTGTTGGCGAACGTGCGCGGCGCGGGGTCGGCGATCAGGGCGTCGATGCGCGCGCGATAGTCGTCCAGCACGGCATCGACGGCCGGGCGCACGTGTCCGGGTTCGATCGCGGCAAAGCGCGGCAGGGCAGAATCGTCGAGCAGGGGATTGGTTGGCATGCGCACAAACTGGCGTGTGGAAACGGAAAAATCAAGCCGCGCACGCGTATTTCGCGCTAGCATCTGCCGCGATGAGCGAGGCCAAGTCCCACGATTCCTACGATGCGCACCGCCTGCTGCGCGGGCTGGAGTTGTTCCGGCATCTGGATGCGGCGACACTGGATGAACTCGCCCAGGAACTGGAATGGTTCGCCCTGCCCGGCGGCGCCACCTTGTTCGAATACGGCGATCCATCCGATGCGCTGTGCGTACTCAAATCCGGCAGTCTCGGTGCGTTCAAGCCTACGCAGGACGGCGACTTCCAACTCGACGGCGTAGTCGCAGCCGGAGAAACCGTGGGCGAACTCGGCCTCATCGTCGATGCGCCACGCTCGGCCACGGTGCGCGCACTGCGCGATTCGGAGCTGTTGCGCCTGTCCCGCAGCGGCTTCGACAAGCTCGTGGCCCGGCATCCGCAGGCCATGCTGGTCAGTGCGCGCCTGGCGGTCAAGCGCCTGGTCGCGCGGCGCGAGGGCACAAGCCTGTCCTCGTCACGCACATTCGCGGTGCTCGCCCACGACAAGGACGTGAACGCGCGCGATTTCGCGCAACGCCTGCGCGAAGCGCTGCTGCGCTATGGCGACTGCACGCTGATCGACGCCGACACGGCGCGCGGGCAGACCAGCACCTGGTTCAGCGCGCTCGAGGCGCGCGTGCGCTTCGTACTTTATCTGGGCGACGGCGACGATCGCGAATGGCGCGATTTGTGCGTGCGCCAATCCGATTGCCTGTTGCTGGTGGCGAATTCGGGCGATAGCGCCAGCGTGTGGCCGGAAAAATCCTGCATCGATGCCGAACGCGCCCTGCATCGTCCGCGCCACCTCGTGCTGCTGCACGCTGACGGCGCGATCCTGCCCGGCGCGGCGCGGCGCTGGCTGGATGCCGTGCCCGGCGTCGCGCACCACCATGTGCGCGGCGACGCGGATATCGAACGTGTGGCACGCCTGCTGACCGGGCGCAGCATCGGCCTCGTGCTTTCCGGCGGCGGCGCGCGCGGCTTCGCCCACATCGGCGTGGTGCGCGCGTTGCGCGAAGCCGGCGTGCAGATCGATTGCGTCGGCGGCACTTCGATCGGCGCGATCATCGGCGCGGGCGTCGCTGCGGATTGGACGAACGAGGAGATGTTCGACAATTACTACCGAGCTTTCGTGGTCGGCAAACCCCTGAGCGACTATACGTTGCCGTTGATCGCACTCGTCGCCGGGCGCCGCGTTGCACGCCTGCTGCGCGAGGCGTTCGGTCCGCGCGACATCACCGATCTGGCCTTGCCCTACTACTGCATCACGTCCAATTTAACCGCCGGCCGTGCCGAAACCCACCGCGCCGGGCCGCTGTGGTTCTGGCTGCGCGCGAGCTGCGCGATCCCCGGCGTCCTGCCGCCGGTGTTCCATCACGGCGAGGTGTTCGTCGATGGTGCGGTGATGGACAACCTGCCGGTTGACGCGATGCACGCGCAAGGCGTGGCCGAAATCATCGCGGTCGATATCGGCGCTGACGACGTGCTGCACGCCGAAGTCGAGGAATTCGCGCTGCCGCCGTGGTGGAAGCTACTCTGGCAGCGCTGGTTCCATCGCCACCAGCGGCCCGGCATCCTGAGCATCCTGCTGCGCTCGGGCATGGTCAACGCGGAAGCCGCGAGCCTGGAGCGGCGCGCGCGCACGAGCCTATTGCTGACGCCGCCGTTGAACGACGTCGAGCTGCTCGACTGGAAAGCCTACGAACGCGCGATCGATGCGGGTTACAGCTACGCGCAGAAATTACTCGGACGCGCGAACGCGCCGCGCGAGTTGCCCTGAAACCCCGGTACGGCAAAGCGTACCGAGGTTCTGACTTATTCTTTGCGTCCCTTGGGCCGGTAATCGACCAAGCGTTCGCTGACGCGCTCAAGCATCGGCTCGACCGCTTCCTTGGCTTTTTCGCCGGCGTTCAAGCTGGTGAAGTTCACCTGTTCGTCCCACGGCGGACCCAGCGGCCGGGCCTGTTCGACCGAGTACGCGCGCACGGCGAGTTGGGCGGTGTACAAGGTCGAGCTCTGGCCGTAGTAGTTGAGTTCCTGCGTGCCGACCTTGCGTGCGTGCACGAACACCACGGCATCGGCGTGGCCGCGCAGGATGCGCAGCGCTTCGGCGAAGCGCGGGCGTTCGCCGTTGAGCAGATTGTCCACGCGCGGCATCGAGTCCTGGTCGCTCACGCGGTAGCCACTGTGTTCCAGGGTGCGCTCGATCGCGGCTTCCGCGGGACCGGAAATCGCCTCGTCGCCACTGGCGAGCACGACCACGACAGGCACGTGCGGCTTGGGTGGGGCGGCGACCTTGGGCGGTTCGGTGGCAGTCGCCACCTGCACCGGTGGTGCCGATGCTTGCGCTGATGGTGATGGTGCCGTAGCGGCGCTGGCCACGGCTTGCTGCGCCGGCGCGGCGGGCGGGTTGCCTTGCGGTGCCGGCGTCGGCGGAATCGCCGTCGACGCATTCGCGGGCGTCGTCTCGGCATAACGCGGATCGGTCGGCGGCGGCGGTTCGGAAGCGGCTGTCTGCTGCGCAGGCGCCATGCTGGCCGGCGTTGTCTGCACGGCAGGCGCAGGCATTGGCGCCGGAGTCTGCATCGGCATGGTCGGTGTTTGCGCGCTTGTCGCACTTGCACCGAGGAACTGCTGCAAGACGGGAATGCGGTCGCGGAACGCCCACGCACCACCGGCCAATCCAAGGATCAGGATCGCGGCAATGGCGAGCGGCAACATCGGCGAGGATTTTGCCGTCTGCGGTTGCAATACCGGTTGATGCGCACCCATCACCGGCTGTGCGCCGGCGGGTGTCGTCGGTCGGCTGACCGGCAAGGGCTGCGGCGTCGGCGAGGTCGACGGCAGCGGGCGCTGGCCGGAAACCGGCGTCTTCTGGCCGATCATCGTCGCGGCGGCGGTCGACATCCTGGTTTGCAGCGTGATCGGTCCGCCCTTCGCGACCAGTGGATGCCGGGCGAGGTCGGCGACGAGCTCCTGGCAACTCTGGTAGCGTTCGGCCGGATCCTTGGCCACCATTTTGGCGAGAATGCGCTCGAGCTCCGGATCGACCTCGGCATTGAGCGTGCGTACGTCCGGAATTTCGGCCTTGACCACTTCCAGCATCAGGCCCAATGGCGATTCATCGGTGAACGGCATGCGGCCTGCCAGGCATTCGAACAGCACGATGCCGAGCGAGAAAATGTCCGAGCGCTGGTCGACCGGCTTGCCCTGGCACACTTCCGGGGAGAGGTAACCGGGCGTGCCGACAAACTCGCCGGTGGAAGTGAGCTTCTTGGAGAAATCCTGCGTCGACAGGGCGATACCGAAGTCGGCAATCTTGACCGCACCCTTGCTGGTCAACATCAGGTTGCCGGGTTTGATGTCGCGGTGGATCACACCCTTGTCGTGGGCGGTGGCGAGGCCCTGCGCGGTCTGGTAGACGATCTTGGCGGCCTGCTCGGGCTTGAGCTTGCCTTCGCGCTTGAGCAGGCTCCCCAAGGATTCGCCATCGACGAATTCCATGACGAAATAGGTCTGCCCGGCATCGTCGCCGATGAAATAGATCGAGATGATGTGGGGATCGTTGAGTGCGGCCATGGAACGCGCTTCGCGCAGGAAGCGCTCCTTGACGGACTCGTCGTGGGCCAGGGATTCGGCCAGGACCTTGATCGCGACGTAGCGGTTGAGGGAAGTCTCGTAACCCTTGTAGACCACGCCCATGCCGCCGCGGCCGAGTTCGGCGATGATGTCGTAATGCCCCAGATGCTCTTTCATACCTGCTCCACGGCCCCCAGGGCCGGTTGATTGGTCGGAAAATACTACCACCGCAGGCTGAACCAGCCCCGTGCAGGACTTGGCGGGCATGGCGTTGCGCAGTCGGCAACGAATGTGCCAACCGGATCACGTTTCAGCCGGAATGGACGCCTTCGATTTCCAGCAGCAATTCGCGCCGGCAGACGTCGCCTTGCAACAGCAGAAGCGGGACCTTGTCGCCGAGCCGCGCGCGCAGGAGTTCGCGGACGGCCTGTACATCCGCTGCGTGGCGCACATAGACCTTGAGCGGGCTCGTCGCGCCAAGCGACGACGCACTGCCGGCGGCGTCGAGCAAACTGTCCAGGTTGGCCAGAGTTTCGTCGAGCTGTGCGGCGAGATCTTCGGGATGGTGCGAAGCATGGCCGACGATCGCCGCCGTGCCGGAAATGTACAACTGTGGCGAAGCGGACGGAGCACGCATGGCGCGCGCAAATCCTGGTGCGGACGGACCGTACTGTCGCGGATAGCGCCACGCATTCAGCTGGCGCGGATTCTCGACCGCGTGTCCGGGCACGCGCGCGGCCAACGCATAGACCTGCAGCACGCGACGCCCGTCGCGTACGCCGATTGCGGTAGCCGCCGGATAATCGACGAATGCACTGTCCATGCCCACGGCGCGGCCGGCGCAGAACAAGCGGTAGCGCTCGGCATCGCCCTCGCCATCGTTGATCGCGTCCAGGTAATTCCAGACGCGCAGGAGATGCGCTGTCGCACGGTGGCGCGACCATTGCGCAAGGGTCGCGTAGGCATGCCGCGCCGCATCGGCAATGCCGCCGTGCGTGGCTTCGTCGACCTCGAGTGCGACGAAGGCGTAATCGCCATCGCTGGCCCAGGCCACGCCGCCGTCGCGGCCACGGGTGACGGGGCCGGCGACCCGCCACACTTCCAGTGGAGCAGCCGCGTCCGTGTCCAGATGCAAGCGCAACCAGCGCGGATCGTCGCTTGTCTGCGCGATGTCGCCGAAGCCGATCACGGCCAGCACGTCCGATCCGGCAAGCGCATCGGCAACGCCGGCATGCGCGTATTCGATGCGCAGGGGAGGCAGGCTTGCAGAGGCGGCTGCGGCTGCGTTTTCCAGCGCGTGGACGGGCCGAAGGGTCATGGCCCGCATGATACTATGCCCATGCAATCTTCCCGGATTGCGCGAATTGGAAAGCGGCCAGCCTTGGCCGGTTTTGGGGAAAAGCCACAACGCATGTCCGCACAAACGCCCGCCGAGCACGAACTGGCCGATCTCATCGTCACGAGTCTGAATCTGGAAAACACGAGCGCCGATCGAATCGCGCCGGACGCGCCGTTGTTCGGCGGCGGACTGGGACTGGATTCCATCGACGCACTGGAGCTGGCGTTGGCCATATCCAAGCGTTACGGTTTCTCGTTGCGTTCGGACAATCCCGACAACCAGCGGATTTTTTCCAGCCTGCGCGAGTTGAGTGCACACGTGCAGGCACATCGCGTGGGCTGATCGATGAAGCGCGCCCTTGTGTGGGTGGCCGTCGTGGCGCTGGTACTGCTCGGGCATTTTTTCGGCGGCAAGAACCTGCGCGGCGCGCTCGATGCGCTGCCCGCGCTGATCGCTGCGCTGGTTGGCTGGCTGTTCGCGCGCACGTTGCGCGCGCGACGCACGCCGCTGATTGCGCGCGCCATTGCCGCCATCGATGGCGCGCAGTGGCTGGACGATCCTGCCGTGGCGGTTTATGCACGTCGGCTCACCGCGGTCTGGGCCGCGTGGCAATTCGCGCTGGCGGCCTGCGCCGCGCTGCTGGCCCTGCATGCGCACGGAATTTTCGCGTACGCCGTGTGGCTGCCGTCGCCGCGCATGTTCGGATGGATCGCCTTGCCGCTGGCTGTCGCCGCGCTTTTCCTCGGCGAATTTTTCCTGCGCCCGCATCTGCTGCCGCAGGCGCCGCGCCGGGGATTGTTCGCCTTTCTCGCCGCGCTGATCCGGCATTGGCCGGCACTGCTGACCGAGCGCGTGCCATGACAACGTCCATTTGCGAACAATTCCACATTGCCGCATCGCATCCGGCCTTGCCGGGGCATTTTCCCGGCGATCCCATCGTGCCTGGTGTTGTCCTGCTCGAGCGCGTCGTGGCGGCAGTCGAACGCGCCTTCGCTGCGAACGTCGCCGGATTGCCGCAGGTGAAATTCCTGCGTCCGCTGCGCCCTGGCGAGGACGCCGAATTGCGCATCGAGCGCAGCGGCACGAGCGCGAAATTTTCCATCGCGCGCGGGCAAGAGTTGATCGCCAGCGGCACGCTGGAACTGGCGCCATGAGCTCGCATTGGAGCGAACGCCGCGAAGGCGGAGGCCGCTTTGCGCTATGGTTGATCCGTACCATCGGTTTGCGCATGGGTCGGCCTGTGGCGCGTGCGCTGTTGTATCCGATCACGGCGTACTTCTTCTTCCGCCGCGGCCCGGAACGTCGCGCCTCGCGTGCCTTCCTCACCCGCGCCCTCGGGCGCCCGGCGCGCATGTGGGATGTGCTCAAGCACATCCATTGCTACGCGGCGACAATCCTCGACCGCGTGTTCCTGCTGGCGCGATCCACGCGCGGGTTCGCAATCGACGTGCGCGGTCTCGACCAGCTCGAAACGCAGCTCGCGCCGGGCCGTGGTGCAATCCTGCTGGGCGCGCACATCGGCAGCTTCGAAGCGTTGCGCGTGCTCGCCGAAGCCAGGCCCGAACTGAAGGTACGCATGCTGATGGATCGTGGCCAGACGCCGGCATTGACCGAGTTGCTGCACGCGCTCAATCCGGCAGTGGCGGACATGGTCATCGACGCCGGCGGCGATGGTACCGACGTGGTTCTCGCGATTCGCGACGCGGCCGCGCAAGGTGCGCTGGTCGGCCTGCTTGGCGACCGTGCGCGGCCGGGCGAGGCGACGCGCACGGCGGAATTCTTCGGTACGCCGGCGCAATTCCCGGTCGCGCCGTATCTCATCGCTGCCGCACTGGAATTGCCCGTCGTACTAGCGTTCGGCCTGTACCGCGGCGGTAATCGCTACAAGGTGTTTTTCGAGACATTCGGTGTCGGCGCAGCGATCCCGCGTGCACAGCGGCCCATGCGGCTCGATGAACTGGTGCAACGTTTCGCCGCGCGTCTGGAATACTACACACGCCTGGATCCATTCAACTGGTTCAACTTCTATGACTTTTGGGATTCTTCTTCCCGCGCTGTTGCTGGCCGCGACACCACCGCCTGACGCGGCGGATTTGATCGCGCGCCTCAAGCGCCCGGTGCCGGCATCGACGGCGTACACCGAGGTGCGATTCGTGCACCAGCTCACGCGCCCGCTGATCCTGCGCGGCGAACTCGACTACGGCGGTGCGGACAAGCTCGGCAAGCGCGTGGATGCGCCATATCGCGAAACCACGACGATATCCGGCGACAACGTGACCGTGACGCGCGCGGATCGCACACCGAAACATTTCGATCTGGAGCGCGCACCGGAACTCAAGGCACTGATGGGCGGATTTTCCGCCCTGCTCGGCGGTGACGCGGCCGCGCTGGCGACGCTGTATACCATTTCACTTGTGGACAATACCGGCAGTTGGACGCTTACACTGACGCCGCACGATGCGGCGCCGTCTGCGCATCTACGGGAATTCGTCATCGACGGTGCCGGCAACGAGCCGCACTGCTTCACCTTGCAGCAGGCCAACGGCGATGCCAGCGTGATGCTGCTCGGTCCGCTGGCGGCGGCGAAGCTGCCGCAGCCGCCCACGACGGCGGCACTTGCCACGCTTTGTCGCGCGCCATGAGCGGCCGCGGCCGCCTAGTCGGCATCACGCTGTGGTGGCTTGCACTGGCGCTCGCCGCTTTCGCGGTGCAACACACGCTCGTGGTCAATAATGATTTACGCAGTTTCATGCCGCCGCCGCGCAATGCGGATCAGAAAGTCCTGATGGATGAAATCGGCGACGGTCCGGCCTCGCGCCTGCTGCTGATGGCGATCTCGGGCGCGCCGCCGGAAAAACTCGCGGCGCTGAGCCGCGGACTCGTGCATTCCCTGCGCGCCGACAAGCGATTCACGCAGGCGGTGAATGGTAGCGAATCCCTCACCCAACTCGATGCCAAGCTGCTGCCGTATCGCTATCTGTTGTCGCCGACGCTGGATCGTGCGCGATTCGATGAGCCGTTCCTGCGCGAGCAATTGGAAGAGCGGCTGCAGGATCTGGGCTCGCCGGCCGCAAGTTCGCTGGAAGACATCCTGCCGCACGATCCCACACTGGAAACGCTTGCGCTGGCGCAGCGCTGGACGCCGCGCCACGCGCCGGCGTTGCGCGATGGCGTCTGGTTTTCGTCGCACGACGAAGCGCTGCTGATTGCCACGACGCGTGCGCCGGGACTCGACACCGCCGCACAGGCCGAGGCCATCGCGGCTTTGCGTGCGGCGTTCACCGCATTGCCCGACGCGGCAGCGGCGAAACTCACGATCAGCGGACCGGGCTACATCGGCGCGCAGATTGCCGCGTCGACACGCGCCGAAGCCGAACGCCTGAGCGCAATCGGCACGGCGGGATTCGCGATCCTGCTGCTGCTCGCCTATCGCAGCGCGAGCATCCTTGCGCTGGTCGCCCTGCCTCTGGCCAGCGGCGCACTGGCGGGGCTCGCCGCGATCGTCCTCGTCTTCGGCAACGTGCACGGCATCACGCTCGCATTCGGTTTCACCCTGCTCGGCGTCGCCCAGGAATATCCGATCCGCGTGTTCAGCCATCGCCGCGCCGGCACGGGCAGCGCCGCCGGCGTTCGCGATGTGTGGCCGTTGCTGCGCCTGGCCATCGTTTCGGCCTGCATCGCTTATCTCGCGTTTCTCGCCTCCGGCGTGCCCGGCCTGCAGCAACTCGCCGTGTTCACCATCGTCGCCCTGCTCGTGGCCGGCGCGGCCACGCGCTGGCTGTTGCCGCCGTTGTTGCCGGAGCGATTCCGCGACGTCGCCGCTTCACCGCTGATGCAACGCGCACAACGTTGGCTTGCCGCCATGCCAAGGCCGCGTGCATTGCCGTGGATCGCGCTGGCATTGGCTTTGCTGGCACTGTGGTTCGCGCCCGCGCCGCTGTGGCAGAACAACCTGGCCGCACTCGCGCCCGCGCCGCCGGTCGAACTCGCGCGCGAAGGCAAATTGCGCGCCGCGCTCGGCGCGCCGGATGTGCGCTACCTGCTCGTGTTGCATGCGGACAGTGCCGATGCGGTGCTGCAATTGTCCGAACGCATTTCTGCACAAATGGACCAGTGGATCTCCGCGCATGCTGTCGATGACGTGGAATTGCCGTCGCGCTGGCTGCCGAGCCTGGAAACCCAGCGTTCGCGTCAGGCCCGGTTGCCGGATCGCGCGACGCTGACTGCCGCGTTGGATGCGGCACTGAAAGACCTGCCGTTCCAGCCCGGCCTGTTCGCACCCTTCATCGACGATGTGGAAGCCGCGCGTGATCTGTCGCCGCTCTCGCCGGAAGTCTTCGAGCACTCGCCGTTCGGCGCACGACTTGCCGCGATGCTGGTCGAACGCGATGGCAAATGGTACGGGCTGACCGCGCTCGACGGCGTGCACGATCCGTCCGTGCTCGCCGGCATCGCCGCGCAGACCGGCGGCGCGGTGCATCTGCTCGATCTGAAATCCGCATCCGAAACCCTCGTCGCGCAATACCGCACGCGAATCCTGCAAGCGCTCGGAGTGGCCTTCGTGCTGCTCGTGCTCGCGGTCGGTCTGGCGTTCCGCAATGCGCGCCGCGCCTGGCACGTGCTCGCACCGATGTCGCTGGCAACCCTGCTCGCCATCGCCGTGCTGCGCGCCTGCGGCGTGCCGCTGAGCCTGTTCCACTTGGTTGCGGTCACGCTCGCCGCCGGACTCGGCCTGCACTACGCGCTGTTCTTCGAGCGCCCTGTCGCCGACGCCGACGAAGCGCGGCGCACGTTGCACGCCACGCTCGTGTGCGTCGCCGCCGCGGTGCTCGTGTTCGGCTTGCTCGCCACGTCCGCCGTGCCAGTGCTGCGCGCGATCGGTGCGACCGTGGCGCTGGGCGTCGCGTTCCATTTCATCCTGTCGACGCAAATGGCGATGCGCACTGATTCAACGAGACACGATCGCGATGCTGGATAAGGCGCACTGGCAACACCTGATCCCGCATCGCGGCGCGATGGGCCTGCTCGACGCCGTGGTCGCATGGGATGAATCGCACATCCACGCACGCGCCAGCTCGCATCGCGATCCGCAAAACCCCTTGCGCGCGGACGGCCGCTTGCATGCCGTCAACCTGTGCGAGTTTGGTGCCCAGGCGATGGCCGTGCACGGTGGCCTGCTCGCGCAACGCGAAGGCGGCACGGCCGCGCCGGGATTGCTCGTGTCCCTGCGCGAGGTGAAACTTCACGTCGTGCGCGTTGACGACTTGCCGCACGATCTCGACGTTCATGCGCGAAAGATCGCCGTCGGTGCTGGCGCGATGCAATACGCGTTTCGCATCGAACACGCAGGCGTCGTGCTTGCCGAGGGACGCGCGGCGGTGATGACAAAGGAGAGCCCATGAACACGCAAACCCCATCACGTCGCGCCCTCGTCACCGGCGGCAGCGGCGATATCGGCGGCGCGATCTGCCGCGCGCTTGCCGTGCAGGGCTGCCACGTCTACGTTCACGCGAACGCGAATCCGCAACGTGCGCGGAAATTGGCGGATGAAATCGGCGACGGCGCACAGGCGGTCGTGTTCGATGTGACGAATGCGGACGCGACGCGCGCGGCATTGGACGAAATCCTGCAATCCGGCGCCATCGACATCCTCGTGCACAATGCCGGCATCCACGACGACGCACCGCTGGCGGGAATGAACGATACGCAATGGCATCGCGTGATCGATGTCTCGCTGCACGGATTTTTCCACGTCGCGCAGCCGTTGCTGTTGCCGATGGCGCGGTCGCGTTTCGGCCGCATCGTGTGCGTGTCGTCGGTCGCCGCGCAGCTCGGCAATCGTGGTCAGGTCAATTACGCGGCGGCGAAATCCGCGCTGCACGGTGCGGTGAAGTCGCTGGCGCGCGAGATGGCTTCGCGCGGCATCACCGCGAATGCCGTCGCGCCCGGCGTCATCGCGGGACGGCTGGCGAACGCCGCGTTCGACGCGGAAAAAATCCGCGAACTGGTTCCGGCCGGCCGTGCCGGCACGCCGGAAGAAGTCGCCGCAGTGGTCGCGTTCCTTTGTGCGGACGCCGCCGCCTACGTCAACGGTCAAATCATCGGCGTCAACGGCGGGATGATCTGACTCACCGTGCCGATTCGGCACGCAGCGCGCAGTGCGTGTTGCGACCGGATTCCTTCGCGTCGTAGAGCGCGCGATCGGCCAGGTGGGTCAGGTCACGCGCGGACAGTTCGCCTTGGCAATAGGCGATGCCGATACTCAGCGTGACAGTCACCGAGCTGCCGATGATCGGAATCGGGCGCGACATCGTGACTTTCAGCCGTGCCGCGAGCAATTCCGCCGACTCGGCAGCGCCGCTGTCGCCGAGCAGGATCGCGAATTCGTCGCCGCCCAGTCGCGCGAGTACGTCGATGTCGAACGCCGCTTCGCGCAGGCGCGCGGCAACCGCCTTGAGTACGGTGTCGCCGGCCAGGTGGCCGAGCGTGTCGTTGATGTCCTTGAATCGGTCTAGGTCGATCAACATCAGCGCGAGAGCCTGCGGTGCCGACTTGCGCCGCGCCAGCGCCTGTTCGAGTTTCTCGTCGAAATCGCGCCGGTTGGACAAGCCGGTGAGCATGTCGGTGCGCGCGAGTTCGTTGAGGTTCTTTTCCACCAGCTTGCGGTGGGTGATGTCGTAGCCGAACAGGTAGGCGCCGCGCGAGGCCGAACCGGAATCGGATTCGGGCAGGCACAGGAATTCGTAGACGCGAAGTTCGCCGCCGATGTCGAGCTCGCGTTCGTAACGGCCGCGCTCGCCGCGCAGCGCGGCGTCGATGTGCGGTAGCGCGACGGCGTGCGCGTCGTCGCCCAATGCATCGCGCAGGCTTGTTTCCAGCATCTGCGCTGGCGTGCGTTCGGATCGCGCGGCGGCGTGCGCATTCGCGAACACGATGCGCTTGCGCACGTCCAGCTGCATGATCAGCGCCGGCATGCTGTCGGCGATGGTCTGCAACTGGCGCCGGCTTTCGGCGAGCGCGCGTTCGGCGCTCAGGCGCGCGGTCACGTCGCGCGCGGTGTAGATGATGCTGGGCAAGCCGCCGGTTGCGGCATCCTCGTGCACGCGCCGGCCAAGCGCTTCCAGCCAGACTTCGCGGCCATCCTTGTGGCAGCCGCGAAACGTGGCGATCGCCTCGCCGCCTTCCGCGAACAGGCGCGTCAGGGCTTGCTGGATCTGCGGCCTATCGGCAGGATCGACCATCGCCAGCGGCGGCATTGTCGATGCTTCCTCGCGCGTCCAGCCGAGCAGGTCGGTGACCGCGTCGGACATGAACAGGCGCTCGCCGTCCGCGCGCAGCCACACCACCAGGTCGCGCAGGTTCGCGGTAAGCAGGCGAGCCAGCAACGCGGTGTATTGCGCGGATTCCGATGTCGGAGTTTCGGTCGGTTGCATGCAGCCACGTTCGTCGGATACGGCAAGTATATCGCGCGGGCTGGCGGTTCCATGCGAAAATAACCCGTCGCGATCGAGGCTGCACACGCGCCCCACGGCGAGGCGTGGCAGGAAGCCGATCGGAGGACCGCCACGGACGGTTCCGTGCGAAAATCCGCAACACGCGCCCGTAGCTCAGCTGGATAGAGTAGCGGCTTCCGAAGCCGTTGGTCGGGGGTTCGAATCCCTCCGGGCGCGCCATTCCTTGCCGTGACCATTTCGTGACACGGATCGTGACACGAGAGTTCACCGCAGCACAGGTAATGCGCTAGCGGCAGTTCTACAACGAGCGTCGTCCACACTGCGCGCACCGGCATCAGCCGTCGGCGCAGATCCGTAGGGCATGGCAAGAAACGGGTAATATCGATGCGAGACTCGCTGCCTGATTGGCTACGAATCCTGTCCCAGGTCAGTTGAGCCGCCCGGTGGGATGAACTCACGCGCCCGAATGGCGCGTGAGTTCCAGGTCAGCCACATTTCCTGCGACGGCGGCTGAGTCTCGCGCTATGGGGATTGGCGGGGTCTAAAAAACCGGTCTTTCAGCCAATTGAACACGATGGGGATAATTGAACATGATGGGGATATGTATGAAGACAAAATTTCTATGGCTAGCTTTTCTTGGTGTGTTTTCCTGTTTCGTCCATGGGCAAACGGTCATCAACACCAATCATCCCAACAACAACGGAAATGGTTCCGTCACATTCGAAGTTCAGAACACGAATCCTTATGACATCATCATCATAGGAATTCAGTGTCATCTGGGAACAACTACAACCAACAACATTCAGTTGCTTTACAACACAAGCCCCTATGTTGACAGTTCGGCTCCGTGGGATTTCGGGACAGTGGGCGCTGGTCAGAATGGCTGGGTCTCCGCGGGAACGGGTGTCGTATCCAATTCCAATACGGCAAACGGAATTGTTCCCGTTTTGACATCCTTGTCCTTGATAATTCCGGCCGGCGCGACATACCAACTGGGTTTGTCTGCGACAACCATGCAGTATTCCACTTTGACTTCCGGAGCAGGTATCAATACCTTCTCGGCAGGTGGGGTGAACCTGCTTACCGGCGACGGTATTTCCTGGGGAGGAACGGTTTATCCTGCCACTCCTGCAAACTACCCGCGCGGATTGATCGGCGGAGTCACCTTCATTCCTGCCACGCATTTTGCCGTGAGCGCACCGGCGACGGCGAACGCAGGCACGGCGTTCAATTTCACCGTGACGGCGCAGGATTCCTCCAACAACACCTTGACTGGCTACACGGGCACGGTGCACTTCACGAGCACGGACGGCGCGGCGTTGCTGCCGGCCGACGCGACGCTGACCAATGGCACGGGCACGTTCAGCGCGACGCTGAAGACAGCGGGCAGCCCGACGATCAGCGCCACGGATACCGTGACCACGGCGATGACCGGCACGAGCGCTCCGATCACCGTCAGCGCCGGCGCAGCGACGCATTTCTCGGTCAGTACTCCGGCCAATCCGACGGCAGGAGCGGCGTTCACGTTCACCGTTACCGCCCTGGACACCTTCGACAACACCGACACCACCTATGCCGGCACCGTGCATTTCACGAGCAGCGACGGTACTGCGCTGCTGCCCGCCGACGCCACATTGAGCAATGGCGTTGGCACGTTCAATGCGACGTTGAAGACCGCCGGTGGCCAGACGCTGACGGCAACCGACACGGTGACAGGTTCGATAACGGGCAGCGCGAGCATCACCGTGGGCAAGGCGGCGACAACGACCGCGCTGACGGCGGTGCCTGCCACGACGAGCTACGGCCAGAGCGTCACCCTGACCGCGGCGGTTTCGCTGCCGCCGGGCAATGCGGATACGTTGACGGGAGCGGTCGACTTCAGCGACGGCGGCGTGGCGATCACGGGCTGCAGCGGCGTCGCCGTCGATGCGTCCGGCAACGCGACCTGCACGACGGCGAGTCTCGCTGCCGGCGTTCGCAGCCTGCGCGCGGACTACCTCGGCGACGGCAATTCCGCCGCTTCGTTCGGCACGCTGCAGTTCACCGTTTCCACCGCGACAACGGCGATGACGCTCACGGCCACGCCGAATCCGGCCATCGCGGGCCAGACCGTGACCTTGACTGCAACGCTCACCAATGGCGGATCTTCGGCGACGCCGACCGGCACCGTCGCGTTCTTCGATGGCACGACGAGCCTGGGCAGCGTTGCCCTGGACGCCAACGGAGTAGCCGTGCTGACGCTGTCCTCGTTGGCGCAGGGAACGCATGCCCTTAGCGCCGAGTACGCTGGCGGAGGCGGATTCGCGTCGGCGTCGGCGCAACTTTCGCTTGTCGTGAGTGCACCGCCCGTACTTGTGCCGACGCCGGCGCTGTCGGAGTGGATGTTGGTGCTGTTCGCCACGCTGATGGTGGCGGTCGGCGTTCGCGTCGTGCGCGAACGATAGGCTCAAACCGGCCCCGACGTCCGGCATTTGGCTACCCGCCCCTGCGGTTGCGGCGGGTAGCCGGTGCCCTCACGCGCGTCGAGGCGGGCTGTCGTCTCAACTCGGTGATGCGCAAGCGCGGGACGACTGAAAACAATTGGCAGGTGTGAGACGACGAGATGGCTGAACGTCAAACTTCAGTTCATCGCCACGCCAGACTTTGGATGAATGCATAACGTGATTCATGGCGTCACGCTTCAATGATGACGTAGGTCTAGAATGTCCGCGCCGTCCTCAACCGGAGACCGTGACATGACGACTTACAAAGTGGGTTATTTCGTCGGTAGCCTCGCCAAGCACTCGATCAATCGCTTGTTGGCGAAAGCGTTGGAAAAAGTGGCGCCGCCCGGACTGTCGCTGTTCGAGATTCCGTTCAAGGATCTGCCGCTGTACAGCTACGACTACGACGCGGACTTTCCGCCGATCGCGCGCGCGTTCAAGGACAAGATCGCGCAGGCCGACGCACTGTTGTTCGTGACCCCGGAATACAACCGCTCGATACCCGGCGGCCTGAAGAACGCGATCGACTGGGCGAGCCGGCCATGGGGCACGAACTCGTTCGCGCGCAAGCCGTCCGCGGTGATCGGCACTTCGCCGGGCGCGATCGGCACCGCGATCGCGCAACAGAGCCTGCGCGGGGTACTGTGCTTCTGCAATTCGCCGCTGATGAACGCGGTCGAGGCCTATATCCAGTTCACGCCGGGCCTGATCACGGAAACGGGCGAGGTCACCAACGACAAGACCGCGGAGTTCCTGCGCAACTACATGGCGGAGTTCCACGCTTTCATCGTCCGCGTGAAGTCGGCCTTGGCAACCGCCTGAGCGGCGGTCGCGCATGACCTCGACTCAGGCCCGCGTCCCCGACACGCAGGCCACCCCCCCATCCTGGTGGCGTGGCGAAGCACCGTTGCGCGCGCGCGATTTCTTCTACGCGGCGGCGATCGTCGCCGGGGCAACCTGCGTCGGCTACTTCTGGGTCTTGCACCTGTGGCCAAGCAAGATTGCGATGCTTTTCCTGGCCGCCATCCTGTTGACCGGATTCCGCTTCGGCATGTGGCCGGCGATCGCTGCGGCGTTCATGGCGTTCCTGTCGTACAACTATTTCTTCGAAGAACCGCCGTTCACGCTGACCATCGATGCCGAGGACGTATTCGCGCTGTCGATGTTCCTGATCGGCGCGTTGCTGGTCGGTGGACTCACTGGGCGCTTGAGCGACCATGCGCGCCGGCTCAAGCGCGCCCTCGCCGAGATGACCTCGCTGTTCGAGGCCAGTCGCGACCTGTCGATAACCGTCGACCCGAAAAGCGCGGCCGAACGGGTGGTACGCCACCTCGAATCCAGCGGGTGCCATGCCGCGGTATGGATGCTCGACAACGGCCAACCGGTATTGAGTAGGGCCTCGGATACCGTCCCGGAACCGATTGCGACGGCGATCGGGCAGCATCTTGGGGCAGAGCCGCGGCGGGACGAGATCACTCATTCGCGCATGCTGATGCAGTTGTCCGCCGGCGGGCGTCCGGTCGGTGCGGCAGCGCTGTGGCCTGCGCACAGGCGCGGCCTGCCCGATCCGCGCTGGACGCGCGCGCTGCTGGATCTTGCCGCCGTGGCCATCGACCGCGCCCGCCTGATCGCCGAAATTGCTGCCGCGCGCGTGGTCGCCGAGAAGGAAGGTTTGCGCACGGCCCTGCTCTCGTCGCTGTCGCACGACTTGCGCACGCCGCTGTCGACAATCCTCGCCTCGGCGACGTCGCTGCTCGAGTACGACGCGAAGTTCGATGCCGCGACGCGCCGCGACCTGCTCCGCGTGATCCAGGAAGAGTCCGAACGCCTGAACCGCTACCTCGCGAATCTGCTGGAGATGACGCGGCTGGAATCCGGCGCGCTGCAGGTCGGACGCGTGTTGATCGATCCGCGCGAAGCCATGGCGGCCGCCTTGCGGCGCATGGAACGCAAACTGGACGGGCGGCGCGTCGTGCGCCTGTTCGCGGCGCAGTGCTTGCACGTCGAAGTGGACCCGGTGCTGATCGAACAGGCCCTGATGAACGTGGTCGAAAACGCTGCCGTGCACGCACCGGCGGCGGCGCCCATCGTTGCCAGCGTGCAAAATCTCGATGCCGGCGTGCGACTGTCCGTCGAAGACAGCGGTGACGGCATTCCCGCGGCGGACCTGCCCCATGTATTCGACAAGTTCTTTCGCGGCGGCAGCGACCGCAAGCGCGGCTCCGGCGTGGGCCTGGGCCTCGCGGTCACGCGTGGCCTGATCGAGGCGTTCGGTGGCAGCGTGCGCGCGGTGAGCCCGGTCCATGGCGACCGCGGCACGCGTATCGAGATCGACCTGCCCGCACACCGCATCGAGGGAACCGGCGAATGACCGCAACCGTACACCGCGTGATGATCGTCGACGACGAGGCGCCGATCCTGCGCGTGCTCCGACCCTCGCTCGCGGCAGCCGGCTACGAGGTGATCGAAGCCGACAACGGGCGCAACGCGCTGGCCCGCGCCGCACAGCAGGTTCCCGATGTCGTCGTGCTTGATCTCGGCCTGCCCGACATGGACGGCAAGGAGGTGATCCTCGCCCTGCGCAAGTGGACGCAGGTGCCGATCATCGTGCTGTCGGCGCGCGAGGCGGAGGTCGAGCGCATCGCCGCGCTGGACACCGGCGCGGACGATTACGTGGTCAAGCCGTTCCATACCGGCGAGTTGCTCGCGCGCGTGCGCGCAGCGCTGCGCCACTGGCAAAGCCGCGCCGAACTCGCGGCGTATTCGGGCAACGGCCTGGAGATCAACTTTGAAAGCCGGCGCGTTGCGATCGGCGGGGTCGAAGTCCGCCTCACGCGCAAGGAATACGATCTGTTGCGCACCCTGGCGCGGCACGCCGGGCAGGTGGTCACGCACAAGCAACTGCTCGCCGCCGCCTGGGGTGGCAGCGTCACCGACACGCAGTTCGTGCGCGTCTACATCGGCCAGGTGCGGCAGAAGATCGAACGCGATCCGAGCAATCCGCGCCTGATCCTCACCGAAGCCGGCATCGGCTACCGGCTGGCCGCGGATTGAACCCCGCGGCCTTATAAGATCCTTACGCTCGCGCTCGAACGCAAACGCGCCTAGAGTTTCCCCGCGGTTCGACACCGTTCTCCGCTGGGGAGACTTGGGGACAAAGGGCGCCTTCGGGCGCTCTTTTTTGTCCGTGCGATCCATGGCGATACGGGCGCGATGGCATAATCGGCGCCCCGCAGCCATAGGAACCGGTGCGTGAAACCCTTCGGCACTCCGCATACCGACACCGCGATCCGCGTCCTGCTGCTCGGCAGCGGCGAGCTCGGCAAGGAAGTGGCGATCGAGTTGCAGCGCTTCGCCGTCGAGGTGATCGCGGTCGACCGCTACGCGAACGCGCCGGCCATGCAGGTTGCGCATCGCAGCCACGTCATCAACATGCTGGACGGCGCGGAAATCCGCCGCGTCATTGCGCTGGAAAAACCCGATCTGGTCGTGCCCGAGATCGAGGCGATCCACACGCCGACCCTGGTCGAACTGGAAAAACAGGGCCTGACCGTCATTCCCACCGCGCGTGCCGCGTGGTTGACGATGGATCGCGAAGGCATCCGCCGCCTTGCCGCCGAGGAATTGAAACTGCCGACTTCGCCCTATCGCTTCATCGACACCGTCGATGAATATCGCGCGGCGATTGCCGCTATCGGCTATCCGTTCGTGATCAAGCCGGTGATGAGCTCATCGGGCAAGGGCCAAAGCACAGTCCGCGCACCGGGCGAAGCCGAAGCGGCCTGGGATTACGCGCAATCCGGCGGACGCGCCGGCAAGGGTCGCTGCATCGTCGAGGGTTTCGTCGACTTCGACTACGAAATCACCCAGCTGACCGTGCGCCACGCCGGTGGCACGTCGTTCTGCGCCCCGATCGGACATCGCCAGGAAGCCGGCGACTATCGCGAATCCTGGCAACCGCAGGCGATGAGCGAGGCGGCATTGGCCGAAGCGCAACGCCAGGCGCGCGCGATTACCGATGCGCTCGGCGGGCGCGGCGTGTTCGGCGTGGAATTCTTCGTCAAAGGCGACGCCGTGATCTTTTCCGAAGTTAGTCCGCGCCCGCACGATACCGGCCTCGTCACCCTGATCTCGCAAGACCTGTCCGAATTCGCCCTGCACGCACGCGCCATCCTCGGCCTGCCGATTCCGGTGATCCGCCAGTTCGGGCCATCCGCATCGACCGCGGTGCTCTGCCACGGCAAGGGCGCGCGACCGGTCTATCGCGGCGTCGCCGCAGCGCTGGCCGAGCCCGACACCCTGTTGCGCCTGTTCGGCAAGCCCGAGGTCGATGGCCACCGGCGCATGGCGGTGACGCTGGCGCGCGACGCGAGCACTGATGCCGCGCGCGCGAAAGCGAATCGCGCGGCGGCGCAGATTTCCGTCAGCCTGGGTTAGCGGAGCCTGCGAATCCCGTTTGCCGCCACGCCTCGTAGACGACGACGGCGACGGCGTTGGACAGATTCAAGCTCCGATTGTCCGGCCGCATCGGCAGGCGCAGGCGTTGCTCCGGGGGCAGGTCGTCAATCACGGCCTGCGGCAGTCCGCGCGTCTCCGGGCCAAACAGCACCGCGTCGTTCGCGCCAAAACGCACGTTGGTATACAGATGCCGGCCGCGCGTGGACAGCGCGAACAGCCGGGCCGGGCGCGCATCCGCGATGAACGCATCGAGATCGTCGTGCACGGCGACATCGGCGAACTCGTGGTAATCGAGTCCGGCGCGGCGCAGCTTGGCATGGTCGAGGTCGAAGCCGAGCGGACGGATCAGGTGCAGGCGCGCGCCGGAATTCGCGCACAGGCGGATCACGTTGCCGGTGTTGGGCGGAATCTCGGGTTCGTACAGCACGACGTGCAGCATTGCGCAATTATCCGGCGCAGGACTTGGTCAGTGGTTCACTGCGCGCGGCAGCGACCTGTTCCACCGTTGCCGCAACGGGCGCCTGCGGAAACTCGATGCGCACGTCGAGATTTTTCAGCTTTTCGTCGCGGATGTTCGACATGCCGGCAAAGCGCAGCAGCCGCCGCGTGTGGCGATCGTAGGTGACGTCGATGTGCGGCGCGAGGAACGCGTACCAGGCGCCGAGCGCAAGGCGCAAAGTCAGGCGCGTCGCATCGCTGTCTGCATCGACCCGGCTCAGGTCGAACGCATAGAACGTGCGCTTGCTCGGCACGAGGAACTTGAAACGCAGGGTGTCGCCGTGCGCCAGCGCATCCCAATGCCGGCGCACGTAAGCGTCGAAACCGGCGTCGACCACGCCGTCCGCCGGCAGATCGAGCGGCGCGGATTTTTCCACTTGATCCGATGTGCGCTGCACGAAAATCTCGCGCGCCGGACCCTTGCCGCGCACGCCTTCACGATAGCCCCAGCGCGCGTCCAGCATGGAAAAATCCGGCGCCTGCGCATCACTACCCTCGTGGATGGTCTTGCGCGCAAATGGCTGGCCGCCCGGGCAGGTGTAGACGACGAGGCGCTCGTCGCCGAGCAGGTAGTGGGTTTCGTGGTAGGCCGGTGCGCCGCCCTCGGCGAGGTAGGCGGTGCCGGTCCAGGTTTCGGCCGCCGGCGCGGCAGACGCGGCGAATGCGACGAGTAGCGCCATTATACTTTTCATGTTCATGGAGACGAGTATGCCTGTGCGGGAAGTCAACGGCGCGTCAATTTATTATGAATGCGAAGGCCGCGGCCCGCCGCTGCTGATGATCCACGGCCTGGGATCGAGCGGCGACGACTGGGCGTTCCAGCGTGAGGAATTTGCGCGGCACTTCACCCTGGTCCTGCCCGATCTGCGCGGCTCGGGTCGCAGCGCCAAGCCGCCGGGTCCTTATTCCATTGCGCAATTCGCCGCGGATCTGTGGGCCTTGCTCGATGCGCTCGGCATCGAATCCACGCATCTGCTCGGCTTCTCGCTCGGCGGCGCGGTCGCGCAGGAGATGGCGCTGGCGCGGCCGGCGCGCGTGCGCAAACTCGTGCTCTGCAACGCGCTCGCCAACTACCGTACCGACACGCCGCGCAAGTGGCTGGAGGCGCGCCTGCAGGTCGCGCTCGTGCACTTTCTGGGCCTGCGCCGCACCGCCACGCTCATCGCCAACCGCCTGTTCCCGCACGAGGACCAGGCGCCCAAACGGCAGCGTGTGATCGACGTGGTCGGTGCGAATCCGAAAGCGGCGTATCTTTCCACGATCCACGCGTTGGTCGGCTGGAGCGCGTTGGAACGCATCCGCGCCATCGCCTGCCCGGTGCTGATCCTCGCCGCCGAATTCGATTACACGTCACTCGTCGACAAGCGCAGCGAGGCCGCACATTTTCCACAAATGGAATTCGTCGTCATCGAAGGCTCGCGCCATGGCACACCGTTCGATGCGACGGAGGAATTCAATGCACGAGTGCTGGAATTCCTGGCGAACGAATCAAGTACCGCTAGCAATCACCAGGCGATTTCCTTGCCCGTGTAATCGCAGAAATGCCCGGCCGTGGCGGCGCTGGCGGAATCCAGCACCTTGATCAGCCCCGCCGCGGAATCGTGCGCGGACAGCGGTGCGTTCTCGCCGCCCATGTCCGTTTTGACCCAGCCGGGACTCACGCAGAACACGCTCACCCGTGGCGCGAGCGCGGCGGCAAGCTGGCGCGTGGCCATGTTCAGGGCGGCTTTGCTCATCGCATAACTTGGTGTGCCAAAGCTCTGTGTTCCGGTGAGCGAACCCAGGCGCGAAGACAGGTTCATCACGCGCGGATTCGCGCCCTTTTCCAGCAGCGGCGTCAGCGCCTGGGTAAGCAACACCGGACCGGTCACGTTCGCGGCGAAACTATCGGCCAGGGACTTGTGCGCAATCGCGCCGAAGCGCTCGCCGGATACCAGCATGCCGGCATTGCTGATCAGCGCGTCGAGCGCATCGGTGAGCGCCGTCGCCTCGCGCACGCATTCGGCGATCGAGCGCTCGTTGGCAAGGTCCAGCGGCAGGATATGCAGGTGCCCCGGATGCGCGGCGGCGAGTTCGGTCAGTGCCAGCGCCTTGCCGGGATGACGGCAGGTAGCGATGACGCGATCGCCGCGCGCGAGCAGTTGGCGGACGAATTCCAGGCCCAGGCCGCGGTTTGTTCCAGTGACCAAAACACGTTGCATGAAATGCTCCGGAAAGGCTCAGTTTACTCCCGGATGTGAACCGAGCACGGTTGCCGGGCACGAGAATGGCTACAATCGCGCGCATGAAAATCCTGGTAACCGGTGGTGGCGGCTTCCTCGGCAGCGCGATCTGCAAGCAGCTCGCCGCGGCCGGACACAACTTGCGCACGCTCAGCCGCAATCGGCATCCGGCGCTGGACGCAGTTGGCGTCGAGCAGCGCCTGGGCGACATCGCCGGCCTCGACAACGTGCTCGAAGCGAGCAAGGGCATGGACGCCATCGTGCACTGCGCAGCAAAAATGGCGCCGTGGGGGCCGCTCGAGGAGTTCTACGAAAGCAACGTGCGCGGCACCGACAACGTGCTTGCCGCCTGCGAGTTGAACCAGATCGGCCGGCTCGTGTTCACCTCGAGCCCGAGCGTGGTGCAAAACGGCACCGATCAGGAAGGCATCGACGAATCCACGCCCTACGCGCGGCCGTTCATGAACGCCTACGCGCACACCAAGGCCCTGGCCGAACAGCGCGTGCTTGCGGCGAATGGACCGCAGCTCGCCACCGTCGCGCTGCGTCCGCAGATCGTGTGGGGTCCGGACGATCCCACCTTCCTGCCATTGGTCTTGGCGAAGGCGCGTGCCGGAAAATTGCGTTTCATCGGCAAGACGCCGAAGAAGATCGATACCGTTTACATCGACAACGCCGCCGAGGCGCACGTGCTGGCGCTGGACAAGCTCGCGCCGGGTTCGCCCGTGGCGGGGAAAACCTACTTCATCAGCCAGGGCGAGCCGGTTTTCAACGAAGAACTGATCAATGGCTGGCTCAACGCCGGCGGCTTCCCGCCGGAAACGCGGCGCCTGCCGGACGCGCCGATGCGTTTTCTCGCGAACGCTTTCGAAAGCGTTTATGGCGTCTTGCGCATCCAGAAGACGCCGCCGCTGACGCGCTTCATCGTCGATCGCCTGTCCACCGCGCTGTGGTTCGACATTTCCGCCGCACGCCGCGACCTGGGTTACGCGCCGCGCGTGAGCATGGCTGAAGGCATGGCGCGGTTGGCGCAGCACTTGACGCGCGATCGTCTCGCAAAGCGCGAGACCGGATAGCACAGTACCGGATAGAATCTGCGGCGTGACCGACGCCGCGCGCCAACCCAATCCCCTGCTTGCCCGCCTCGGCGCCCTGCTCGAAGGCGCATTGAATAGCGCGCTCGCGCTCGATCCGGAAATCGGCACAACGCTGGCGCCGCTCGAAGGCCGCCGCGTCGGCGTGGAATTGCGCGGCATGAATCTCGGGCTCGCCATCGCGGTGCTCGGCGGGAAATTGCGCGTCGGTCCGCATTGGGAAGCGGAGTCCGATTTGAACGTGCGCGCCGCGCCCGCGAGCTTGCTCGCCTTCGCCCTGCGTCGCGGCGAGGACACGCCGCTGCCGCCGGGCAAGGTGGAGATTTCCGGCGACGCGCAACTGGCGCGCATGCTCGAAAAGATCGCACGCGAATTCCGCCCCGATTTCGAGGAAGCCTTCGCCAAAATCTTTGGCGACGTCGCCGGCGTCGCGCTGGCGCGTGCATTCCGCGGCGCGTTCGCCTACGCGCGCGAAAGCGCGCAGGCGCTGGCGCAGGACACCGCCGAATTCCTGCGCGAGGAAAGCCGCGACCTGATTGCGCCGGCCGAGATGGAACAATTCCTTGACGACGTGGATGCCTTGCGCGAACGCGCCGACCGGCTCGAAGCGCGCATCGCTCGCATCGGCGCGCGGGCATGACACCGCTGCGGCAAGTCCCGCGCCTGCTGCGCATCGCCGCCACGCTGGCGCGCTATCGCCTCGACGAAACGATCGACGGATTCCGGCCCCCGCGTTCGCTGCGCCTGCTGCGCGCGGTGCTGCCGAGACTGCCCGCAGACATCGCGACTCTTCCGCGCGGCGCGCGTCTGCGCCTGGCGTTGATTGAACTCGGGCCGATCTTCGTCAAGGCCGGGCAGATTCTCTCCACGCGCCGCGACCTGCTGCCCGGCGACATCGCCGACGAACTTGCCTTGTTGCAGGATCGCGTGCCGCCGTTTCCGGGTGCGCAGGCTCGCGCGATGATCGAATCCGCGCTCGGTGTGCCGGTTGCAACATTGTATAAATCCTTCGACGAAACGCCGCTGGCGTCCGCGTCTATCGCGCAAGTCCACGCCGCGCAGTTGCCGGATGGCAGCGACGTTGTGGTCAAGGTGCTGCGCCCGCGCATCCACGAGAAGATCGCCGCCGACATCGCGCTGTTGCGCGCTCTCGGCGAACTCGCGCAACGCTGGCATCCGGCCGCGGACAAGATCCGCCCGCGCGACATCGTCGCCGAGATCGAAACGACGCTGACCAACGAACTGAACTTGCAGCGCGAGGGCGCGAACGCGTCGCTGCTCAAGCGCAATTTCGCCGTGGGCGACGACCTCGTCGTGCCCGAGGTGTTCTGGCCGCTGTCGAAGGAATCGGTGCTCACGCTCGAGCGCGTGCGCGGCATTCCGGTCGACGATCTGGCCGCGCTCGACGCCGCCGGCATCGACCGCGTCGCGCTTGCGGAAAAAGGCGTGCGCCTGTTCTACACCCAGGTGTTCCGCGACAATTTCTTCCACGCCGACGCGCATCCCGGCAACATCTGGGTTGACGCCACGCGCCGCGAGAATCCGCGCTTCATCGCGCTGGATTTCGGCATCATGGGTTCGCTGCCCGAGCGCGACCAGTACTGGCTCGCCGAGAATTTCATGGCGATGTTCGAGCGCGACTACCGGCGCATCGCGCAACTGCACATCGCTGCCGGCTGGATTCCCGCCAGCGCACGCGTGGATGAACTCGAAGCCGCCGTGCGCACCGTGTGCGAGCCGTACTTCACCCGGCCGCTGGCGGAAATCTCGCTGGCCGAAGTCGTCGCGAAACTTTTCTCCGTCGCGCGCCGCTATCAGCTCACCCTGCAACCACAACTCATCCTGCTGCAGAAAACCCTGCTCAACATCGAAGGCATCGGCCGCTCGCTGCATCCGCAGATCGACATCTGGGCTACGGCCAAACCCGTGCTCGCGCGGATTCTTCGCGAACGCCACAGCCCGCGCCGCGTGCTGCGCAAGTTGCGCGAACGGCTGCCCGAATGGATTTCCGCCGCGCCGGAGTTGCCCGTGCTCGTGCACACGTTCCTGAAGAAAGCCGCCAGCGGCGATTTCGATTCAACGCGCAGCGACGAATGGGAACAGCGCGAACGCCTCGCCCGCGCGCAACGCCGCCAGCTCGCCGTGCTGCCGCTTGCTGCCAGTTCCTTGCTCGGCGCCGCCCTGCTCTACGCCCTCGACACGCACGGCGTGCAATGGTTGCACGTGCCGGTATCGGCGTGGATCGCGCTCGCCATCAGTGCCGCCGCGTTCGTGGTGGCGTGGCGACGCGCGCGTAATTGAAAAGTGCGACCATGGATGGTCGTTTTTTGATTTTGCGATCAGGATGAGCGCAAAAATTCCCATCATTTACGAAGACGCCGACCTGCTGGCCGTGAACAAGCCGGCCGGGCTGCTCGTCCATCGCAGCAAGATCGCCAACGACGAAACCGATTTCCTGCTCGACCGTCTCGCGGCACAAATTGCGATGCCGCTCTATCTCGCGCATCGACTCGACCGTGCGACATCCGGCGTCGTGCTGCTTGCCAAGTCTCGCGAGGTCGCCGGCGAACTCGGGCGCCTGTTCATGGCGCGCGAGGTGACCAAGCGTTACCTCGCGGTGGTGCGCGGCTGGCCCGAACCTGAGGGCGACATCGACTATCCCCTGCCCGATGTGCGCGAGCGCAGTCCGCGCAAGCCCGCGCTCACGCGCTGGCGGCGGCTCGCGACGGCGACGCTGCCGATTGCTATGGGGAAATATCCCGAACAGCGTTATGCGCTGGTCGAAGCCTTGCCGGAAACCGGCCGCTATCGGCAGATACGCAAGCATTTCCACCACGTTTCGCACCACATCGTCGGCGATACCAGTCATGGCCGCGGCGATCACAATCGCCTGTGGCGCATGCATCTGGGCATGCACCGCATGCTGTTGCATGCGTGGCGTCTGGAGTTTGCGCACCCGCGCAGCGGTGAGCGATTGCGCTTGCAAGCGCCGCTCGATGCGGCGTGGCAGGGTGTACTCGAGCGTTTCGATTGGACGGGCGCGCTCGCCTGCTAGAATCGCGCGATCCGTGGGAGCTCGCCATG
>DATJIL010000002.1:0-7791 GCA_035493385.1 Rudaea sp. | reverse complement strand
GGCGGCAAGGCTCATCCAGTGCTCCCCTTGATAATTGGATTCAACGTCTCATTCTTCCCGCGTCACTCGCAGCACTTCTTCGGCACTGGTGATGCCGGCCACGCATTTGTTCCAGCCGTCATCGAGAATGCTCGGCGTGCGCGTACGCGCGTGGCGTTCCATGTCCACTTCTGCAGTGTTGGCGTGGATCAGGCGGCGCAGTTCCTCGTCGACCGGCACGTATTCGTAGATGCCGGTGCGGCCGCGATAGCCGCCGTGGCGTCCGGCAGCCTGTGCCGATGGCCGATACAAGTTTGCCTGCGTGCCGGCAGGCTTGCCGAACGCGGCCAGTTCGCGCGGGGTCGCGGCATACATTTCCCTTTGTGCCGGATCGAGCACGCGCACCAGACGTTGCGCGAGCACGCCGATCAGCGAGGACGACAGCAGGAACGGTTCCACGCCCATGTCGCGCAGGCGCGTGACCGCGCCGATCGCGGAGTTCGTGTGCAGCGTGGACAGCACCAGGTGTCCGGTGAGCGAGGCCTGCACCGCGATCTGTGCGGTTTCGAGGTCGCGGATTTCGCCGATCATGACGACATCCGGGTCCTGGCGCAGGAACCCGCGCAGGCCGCGCGCGAAGGTCATCTCCACTTTCGTGTTGACCTGGGTCTGGCCGACGCCGTCGATGTAGTACTCGATCGGGTCTTCCACGGTCATGATGTTGCGGCTGGCGTCGTTGAGCTTGAGCAAGGACGCGTACAACGTCGTCGTCTTGCCCGAACCGGTCGGGCCGGTGACGAGCAGGATCCCGTGCGGACGCTCGATGGTTTCGCTCAGGCGCTCCAGCGTGTCCGCCGCCATGCCGAGTTGTTTCAGATCGAGCTTGCCGGCCTGCTTGTCGAGCAAGCGCAGCACGACGCGCTCGCCGTGGCCGGCGGGAATCGTGGACACGCGCACGTCGACCGGGCGCCCGGCGATCCTCAGGCCGATGCGGCCGTCCTGCGGCAGGCGTTTCTCGGCAATGTCGAGGCGCGCCATGACCTTGATGCGCGACACCACGGCGCTCGCTATCGCCTTTTGCGGGCTGAGCACTTCGCGCAGCACGCCGTCGATGCGGAAGCGCACGACGAGGCGGTTCTCGAACGGTTCGATGTGGATGTCGGAAGCGCCTTCCTTCACCGCTTCGGTGAGCAAGGCATTGATCAAACGAATGATCGGCGCGTCGTCCTCGGATTCGAGCAGGTCTTCGGGTTCGGGCAATTCATCGGCGAGAGTCTTCAGATCGAGCTCGTCGCCAAAGTCGGCCACCATCGCGCTGGCGTCTTCGCCCTGTTCGTACAATTCGCGCAGCAGGCGTTCGTAGCCGGCCGCGTCGTAGCGCACGAGTTTCAGCGGCGCGCGCAGATGGCGTTGCAATTCGCTCAGCACCTCGGGCTTGACGCCATCGCGCCAGGCGATTTCGGCTTCGCCTTCGCGCCAGGCGACGAGCGTGGCGCCGTTGCGGCGCGCGAAGCCGAAACTCGGCCGCGGCGGATGCGCGGCGGCATTCACGGATGTTTGTCCGCGCCTGTCGCGTCTTTCGGGGCCACGTCCAGCGCCGGCGATTTCATGAAGTCGTGTACTTCCGGCAGCATCGGCTGCTGGCCGCGCGGCGTGATCGTTTCGCTGTTCTCGCGCATCTGCAATTGCTCGGTGCGCAGGAAGTTGTACTTCGCGCCGGAGACGGCAGCTTCGGTCGCCGCGTCACGCAGGATGCGCGGATGCAGGAATACCATCAGATCCTGTTTCTGATGATCGTTGCTGCGGTAGCGGAACAGGTTGCCGATCAGCGGGATGTCGCCCAGAGCAGGTACTTTCTGCACGCTGTCCTTGACGTTGTCGGAAATCAGCCCGCCGAGCACGAGCAATGAATCGTCCTTGACCATCACCGTGGTCTTGATCTCGCGCTTGTTGGTGACGAGGTCGACCGCACCCTGCACCGGCGGCAGCAGGTTGGAGACTTCCTGATGGATGTCCAGGCGTACCGTGTCGCCGGAATTGATGTGCGGCGTCACCGTGAGGGTGAGACCGACATCCTTGCGCTGGATGGTCTGGAACGGATTGCCGATGCCGGTCGTCGTGCCCGAGTTGGCGCCGTTGCCGCCGGTGTTGGTGGTGTAGGAACCGGTCACGAAGGGGACTTCCTGCGCCACCTTGATCATGGCTTCCTGGTTGTCCAGCGTCATCACCGACGGCGTGGACAGGATGTTGTTCTTGCCGTTGCTGCGCAGCGCCGAGACCAGGCCGCCGAGGCTGAGCAGTTGCTTGCCGTTGAGCGTGATCGTGTCGAGATAGCCCAGGTTCAGCCCGTTGCCGACGCTGATCGCGGGACCGCCGGAGGCGTTCAATCCCGAGGTGACATTGAAGATGTTGTTGCCGGGAGTATTGCCGGTGAAGTTCGTGCCACCCAGCACATGGCTTTTGTCGCCAAGCGGAACCTGCCACTGGATGCCGAGTTCGTTCGCGGTTTCATCCGAGACTTCGGCAATCACCGCTTCGATCAGCACTTGCGCACGGCGGATGTCGAGCTGGCGGATCACCGCCTGCAGCGAGCGGAACACAGCCGGCGGCGCGCTGATGACGAGCGCGTTGTCGCCTTCGTGCGCCTGGATCGTCGCGGTCGAGGTGCCCGACGACGCACTTCCCGTCGCGGCGCCCGCGGCAGCTTTTGCGTTCGGCGGCGCATCGCCGGTGAGTGTGGCAGCGACGCCTTCGAGAATCGGCACCAGGTCTTTCGCGTTCGCGTAATTCAGGTACACGACCTGGGTTTCGCCGCCGTCCGCGATCGGCGTGTCCAGATGCGCAATCAGCGCGCGCAGGCGCAGGCGCCCGCTCTTGCCGCCCGAAAGCAAAATCGAATTGGTGCGCTCGTCGGCGAACACACGCGGCTGATCGGCGCTGTCCACGCCCTTGGTGTCAGAGAGCTGGCTCAGGATGCGTGCCACTTCGGCGGCACTGGCGTGCTCCAACGGAATCACGTCGACGCCGGAATCGGACACCGTGTCGATGCGCTGGATGATGCTGATCATGCGCTCGACGTTGCCGGCGCGGTCGGAGATGACCAGCGAATTCGAGGCCGGATGCGCGATCAGTTGCGCGCCCTGCGGCATCAGCGGGCGCAGGATCGGCACGAGTTCGGTTGCCGAAACGTGCTTGACCGGCACGATCTGGGTGACGAGCTCATCGGTCTCGTGCTGGTGCGTGCCGTTGAGGCCGCCGGAACCGTCCTGCTGCGCCACCGTCTCGGGCACGATCTTGATCATGCTGCCCGACGCAATCGCCGCGTAACCGTGCACGCGCAACACGGACAGGAACACGTCGTAGATCTCGTCCGGCCGCATCGGCCGCGCCGAGATCACCGTGACCTTGCCCTGCACGTTCGGGCCGACGATGAAGTTCTTGCCGGTGATTTCCGACACCGTCGCGATCAGCGCCTGGATGTCGGCGTCCTTCATGTTCAGCGTGTGCGTGCCCGGCGGATTGGCCGTGGGCGCGGACGCCGCAGCGGGTGCCTTTGGCTGCGCACAGGCCAGTGTCGCGGCAAGGGCGAGGACGGCGGCAACGAGGAATCGCATCATTGTGTATTTCTCTAGAAGTATATTTTGCTCAGTGCAGGCTCACAGTGAGCGTCGCCGGCTTGCCATTGCGCAATACCGTTACCGACAAGCTGCCAGCCCCGGCCAGATTGTCCATGAATTGCTGCGGATTGGACACCGCCGACAGCGACTGGCCGTTGATCGCGGTGATGAGGTCGGTGGACTTGAGCCCGGCCTGGTTCATCAGCCGCGCCACCTCGCCGCCGCCGGACAGGCGCGCGCCGGCGATCTTGCCGTTCTCGAACACCGGCTCGACGTGAACTTGCTTGGCGAGTTGCGCCGGATCCACGCGCAATTTGGATTGCGCGGCGTTCCAGTCCAGGTTCCCGCTCAATTGCGGCGGCGCATAGTTTGGCGGGATGCTCGATGTGCGCGTGCCGGTTGCCGTGGCGAGATTCGCCTGGTTGGCCGGCGGCAGCGGCGGCGCGTGCTGCTCCGCGCGCGGCAGGTTCAGGGTTTCGGCCACGCCTTCGTGATCGAGCACGACGTGATCGGCATACACGGCCGCGAGTTTCGCGTTGCTGCCGACGACCTCGCCGACCTTGTACGCGCGCTCGCCGCCATGCTCGTCCTCGATCATGGCGATGCCGTCGTGCGCATCGTCCATCGCCAGCGTGCCGCGCAAAGTGAGCTTGAGCGTCGTCGCCGGCGCGTTGCGCATCTGCTGCAACACCGCGATCGTTTGCGGATTGCCGAACAGATGCCACTTGCCCACCGACTGCACCGGCACCACCGCCGGTGCGGACGCAACCGGCGCGGACGCAACGCCGTCGTCGCCCTGCGGTACCAGCAGCCAGGCCAGACGCACCAGCAGCCACAGGCAGACCAGCGCGGCAGCCACACACGCGCCCAACGCGGCAAGGCGCGAGGCGCGGGCGTGATCGGCGTGGGTCAGTGATGCGAGCATGCGGCGGCGGTGAAAAATCCCGCCACAGACTTTAGCAGCATGCGCTCAGGAACGCTTGAACAGATTCCCGAGGCGGCGGAAGAAACCCGGTTTCTTGTGCCCGGCCGGCGACGGCGCGGCGACTGGCGTAGTCGGCACCGGCTGGTGTGCGCGTATGCGTTTTTCAGGTGTGGGATTGGCACCGTCGCGGTTGCGCGTGGCTGCATCTGCGCCTTCGCCGCGATGACGTCCACGTCCACCGCGGCGGCGTTTGCGCGCGGGCGCGTTCGCATCGCCGCTTACCGGCGCGGGATTGGCGGGCGCCGCGACCGGCGCGGTTGGCGCCGGCTTGTGCGCGTGCTCACGCGGCTTGTCGCGATGCGGGCGGCGGTTGTCGCCCGGTCGCGCACGCGGCGCATGCGGCTTGCGCGCTGAAGTATCGATGTTGGATTCGCCGTCGCTGTCGGTGGCGATGACCGGGCCGCGCGGCGGCGGGATCACGAGCAGTTCCGGTTCCACGCGCGCGACCGGAATCTTCTGGCCGATGTAGGCCTCGATGTCGGGCAGGCCCTGCGCGTACATGTCGCAGGCGAAGCTGATTGCATCGCCGTCCGCTCCAAGACGGGCCGTGCGACCGATGCGGTGCACGTAGTCTTCCGCATCCATCGGCAGGTCGTAGTTGACCACGTGGGTGACGTCGGGAATGTGCAGGCCGCGCGCGGCCACATCCGTCGCGATGAGGATTTCGATTTCCCCGCGCTGGAACTTGCCGAGCAGGCTCTGGCGCTTTTTCTGCGGCACGTCGCCGGACAACATGCCGACGCGGAAGCCGTGTTTCTCCAGGCGTCGCGCGACCTTTTCCGCGGCGACCTTCATGTTGACGAAGACCATGCTGCGGTGCGCGTCGATGCGCGACAGCAGGTTGATGAGCAAGGGCAGCTTTTCCTCGCTGGCCGGGAAATAAATCACCTGACGCACGCGGTCGGCGGTGACGTTGTCGGTCTCGACGGTGAGTTTCTGCGCCTCGTTCATGTGCTCGTAGGCGAGTTCCAGCACGCGGTGCGACAGCGTCGCCGAGAACAGCATGCATTGCCGGCGCGTGCGCTCGGGCAGGCGGCGCAGGATGAAACGCACGTCCTTGATGAAGCCGAGGTCGAACATGCGGTCGGCTTCGTCGATCACCATGATCTCGACCGCCGCCAGCGAAAACACGTGCTGCTTGTAGTAATCGAGCAGGCGCCCGGGCGTGGCGACGATGATGTCGACGCCGCCGCGCAATTGTTCGCGCTGCTTGTCGTAGTCGACGCCGCCATAGATCAACGCGGATTTCAGGCCGGTGTCGCGGCCGAGATTCTTGAAATCCTTGTCGATCTGGATCGCCAGTTCGCGCGTCGGCGCGATGATCAGCGCGCGCGGATCGGCCGCGGTACGTTCAGCGAAAGCCGGGCGCGTGAGCAGGCGCTGCATGATCGCGACCAGGAAGGCGCCGGTCTTGCCGGTGCCGGTCTGCGCCTGTCCCGCGACATCGCGGCCGGCCAGCGCCAGCGGCAGGGTCAGGGCCTGGATCGGCGTGCAACGGGTGAAGCCCGAGGCGTGCAGGCCGGAAAGCAGGTTGGGGTGCAGCTCGAAGCTGTCGAAGAAGATGTCGGTAAGAGGTTGTTGCTCGGACATGAAAGAAATGGCCGCTCCGGGCCTAGTAATACGCCGGTGTCGCGCCCGGCTTGAATGATGGGGCGAGTGGCCCAACTTGATCGGAACCGCCGCTTGGGTTCAAATGAAGCTCCCCGGCGGAACCCGCGCGCGGAGACGCCGCGCAACCCGAACAAGTATACCCCAAGCGCGGCCGCGATGCCGCCGCAACCCCAAACCACCCGTGGAGAACACCGTGAGCGCAGCCATTGCCCAGATCAGCGACGACCAATTCGAAGAGCAGGTGCTCAAGTCCAGCGAGCCCGTGCTGGTCGACTTCTGGGCGGAATGGTGCGGCCCGTGCAAGATGATCGCGCCGATTCTCGACGAACTGGCACAAAGCTATTCGGGCAAGCTGAAAGTGGCCAAGATCAACATCGACCACAACCAGAAGACCCCGCGCAACTACAACGTGCGTGGTATCCCGACCCTGATGATCTTCAAGAACGGCAAGGTCGAGGCGACCCAGATCGGCGCGGTAAGCAAGACCCAACTCACCCAATTGATCGACAAGACGATTTGATCTATTCCGTTCGCGTTGAGCGTAGCTCGCGCAGCGCGCGGAGTCGAAACGCCGCCACCCTTCGACTTCGCGCCTACGGCTCTACGCTCAGGGCGAATGGCCCGTAATTCCAGAACACCCACTCGCTTATCTTGTGTAATTCGCAAAAAAAGCTAAAAATATAGCCGGCCGCGCTTGGCATGCGTCGGCAAATAGTGTTAAGTTAATCTGGCCTGCCGGGCGTTCGCCCGGCCCGCCCTCTCCCCGATTCCCCATTCCAAGTCCGTTTCTTACGGCGCCCCACGAGGCAACTCCGTGTCCGAACCCGATAACAAAGATTCCGGCGAAAGCCGTTCCAGCGATGCGCGCGCCGAATCCAAGCCGCGCGAAACCCAAGGCAACGACAACGCGAACGTCGCGGCGAATCCGCCGGCCGGCGACTCCGGTGGCGGTGAAAACGCCGCCGGCGGCGAACAGCGCCAGGGCGCCAACCGTCCGCAAGGCCGTCACGGCCGCAACCGCGGACGCGACCGCAACCGCAGTAGTGGTGGCGGTGGCGGTGGCGGCAGCGACCGCAACCAGCAACGCTTCCAACCGCCGCAGGACGAGGAATACGACGAATCCAAGAACGGCGGCGGCGACGGCCCGCTGATCGATCTCAACGAACTCAAGCGCAAGCCCGCGCACCTGCTGCTGAAGATGGCCGAGGAACTCGGTATCCAGGAAGGCGTCGCGCGCGCGCGCAAGCAGGACATCATCTTCCTGATCCTGAAGGCGCACGCACGCGCCGGCGGCGGCGTCAGCGTCGAAGGTGTGCTCGAAATCCTGCAGGACGGCTTCGGCTTCCTGCGCGGCCCCGACGAGTCCTACCTCGCCGGTCCAGACGACATTTACGTCTCGCCTTCGCAGATCCGCCGTTTCAACCTGCGCACCGGCGACTACATTGCCGGGCGCGTGCGTCACCCGAAGGAAGGCGAGCGTTACTTTGCGTTGCTGCGTGTGGACACGATCAACGGCGAACCGCCGGAAGCGTCCAAGAACAAGGTCCTGTTCGAGAACCTCACGCCGCTGTTCCCGCGCAGGATGTTCCATCTGGAGCG
>DATJIL010000001.1:0-2750 GCA_035493385.1 Rudaea sp. | reverse complement strand
GTCCACGTATTCGGTCGTGACGGTCGACACCGTATCGCCGGTCCAGTCCTTGGTGGCCTTGATGCCGAACACGTTGTGACTGGTCGAGCCGTCCGCCTTCTTGATCTCGCTCTTGCCCCAGCCCGATTCGAGTGCCGCCTGGCCGACGATGAAGCGCGCCGGAATGCCGGTGGCCGCACTGGCCGCCTGGGCCGGCGCCGCCAGCTTGTTGACGAACGCGTCGACCTTCGGCGAGGCGCCGTTGCCGCGCAGCGGCGGCGTCAGCGCGCTGTTCGCGCTGTAGCCCTGGCCGCTCGCCAGCGCACCGTTGGCCGCCGGATTCGCATACGCGCGGGCCAATGCGTTGAGCGCCGCGGTCGAGCCGGCGCTGCCTGAGCCGCCGCCGAAGGCGCCACCCAAAGCACCGAGGCCGCCCGCAGCGCCGCCGGGGCTCGCGCTGTCGTCGCTGATATGCGCATCGCGCATCAGCTGTTTGATCATCATGTCGGCCACGCCGATGCCCTTCTTCGACATCTGCTGCGACAACTGCTCGTCCATCATCGACATGAACTGGTCGCCTTCATGCGAATCGAGCGGGCCGTCGTGCGGCGTCGCATCGCGCATGCTCTTGAGCATCATCTGCGTGAATACCGCGTCGAACTGGCGCGCGGCGACTTTCACGCCGGCCGCCGGCGAAGCCTTGACCTGGGCGCGCAGCGCATCGAAACCCTGCACGTCGAGCGCAAAGCGCTGGTCCAGGTCGCCTGTGGCTTTGGGAGAATCCGCGTTCATCGGTCGTGCCCCCGCTTAAATGATTTCAAGGTCGGCGCGCAGGGCGCCCGCCGCCTTCATGGCCTGCAGAATCGACATCAGGTCGGCCGGCGTTGCGCCGAGCGCATTGAGTGCCTTGACGACCTCGGCGAGGTTGGCACCCGCCGTCACATAGCGCAGCGCGCCGTTGTCCTGCTTCAACTGGATCTGCGACTGGCGCGCGGCGACCGTCTGGCCGTTCGAGAACGCGCCCGGCTGGCTGACCACCGTCTGCGTATTGACGATCACCGACAAATTGCCGTGCGCCACCGCGCAGCTCTCGAGCGTGACCATCTGGTTCATCACGATCGAACCGGTGCGCGCGTTCAGGATCACCTTCGCGGCGGCCTTGGCCGGCTTGACCTCGAGATTTTCGAGCTGGGCCAGAAACGACACTTGCGAGGCGGTATCGGTCGGCGCGCGCAACTGGATCGTACGGCCGTCGATTGCGGTCGCGGTGCCGCCGCCGAATGCATTGTTCACGGCCGCGGCGATCTTCTGCGCGTTGTCGTAATCCATGTCGTTCAGGTTCATTTCGAGCAGGCCGCCTGGCTGCGCGATCGTGACCGGCAGCGCCCGTTCGACGGTCGCGCCCGACGCGATGCGCCCGGACGCCAGCTGGTTCACCTGCACGCGGCTGCCGTTGGCACTGGCGCCGGCGCCGCCGACCGCGAGGTTGCCTTGTGAGAGCGCATACACCTGGCCGTCGACGCCCTTCAGCGGCGTGAGCAGCAGCGTGCCGCCGCGCAGGCTCTTGGCGTTGCCGAGCGACGAAACCGTCACGTCGATCGCTTCACCCGGCCGCGCGAACGGCGGCAGCGTGGCCGTCACCATCACAGCGGCGACGTTCTTCAGCTGCATGTTGGTGAGCGGCGATACGCCGCCGTTGGTCGCACCGGCCTGCTGGTTGTTGATGCCGATACCCAGGTTCGCGAGCATGTTCGCGAGGGTCTGCGTGGTGAACGGCGTCTGCGTGGTCTGGTCGCCGGTGCCGTCGAGGCCGACCACGAGACCGTAGCCGATCAGCGGGTTGTCGCGCACGCCGAGAATCGACACCATGTCCTTCAGGCGTTCCGCATGCGCGGCCGGCGCCGTGGCGACGAACAGTGCCGCGACGGAGACCGCAAACAGCGCTGCGTTCAGCATGGCGCCGGCGACGCGTACCGTGCGGCCTGCGGCCAACCGCGCAAGCGCACGGCGAAGCGTGGGAGTTGCGTTCATCTTCATCACCATGGCGCCACATTCAGGAAGAAGCGCTGTAGCCAGCCCATCTGCTCGCTTTCGTCGATGTAGCCCTTGGCCGAGTATTCGATTTTCGCGTCGGCCACTTCGGTCGAGAACACCGAGTTGTCGCCGGCCACGTTGTTCGGGTTCACGACGCCGGAGAAGCGCACGAACTCGTTACCCTGATTGATCAGCATCTGCTTCTCGCCGCTCACGACCAGGTTGCCGTTGGGCAGCACGTTGGTCACGGTCACGGTGAGCACGCCGTTGAAGGTATTGGACGCGTTCGCGCCGCCGCTTGCCTGAAACTGGTTCTGGCCGTTTGCGGCCAGGTTGGCCTTGCCGAACAGGCCACGCAGGAAGTTCGCCTGCGTCACCGCGAAATTGGTACTGCCGTTGCGGTTGGCAAGCGCGCCCGATTGCTTGGTCGCATTGACGTTTTCCGCAATCACGATCGTCAGGATGTCGCCGACGTTGCGCGGCCGCTGGTCTTCGAACAGCGGGTGCCCGGCGTAACCCGCGTTGTAGATCGAACCGGGTGTCTGCAGCTGCGGCGGAACAGGGGCCACCGCACTCATCGGCTGTTGCACGATCGGCTGTTTCGGGACGAGCGCGCAGCCGGCCAGCGCGCTCGCGAGCGCGAGCGGCAGCGCCGCGCGCGCGGCGCCGGTACGAACCATGAGAGTAGTGAGCTGTGACATCTTGGTAACCGCCTGTTCCATGCGACAACGAAAGAT